>JANOVY010000188.1:0-2013 GCA_031417635.1 Bacteroidota bacterium
CTTTTTGCCATCATTATGATGAATTTCTTTGGCGTTAGCGGTAACCTAATGAGTTTAGGTGCCTTAGATTTTGGTTTAATCGTAGATGGCGCTGTGATTATTGTAGAAGCTGTAATGCACCAATTAACACATAGCAAAAAATTTAGTAACATCAACAGATTATCCCAAAGTCAAATGGATACAGAAGTTAATTTTTCAGCAAGTAAAATGATGAATAGTGCAGTATTTGGACAAATCATTATACTAGTTGTGTATCTGCCCATTTTCACACTTCAGGGAATAGAGGGGAAAATGTTTAAACCAATGGCTCAAACAGTTGCCTTTGCTTTGTTAGGGGCATTCATATTATCGCTTACGTATATTCCCATGATGAGTGCTCTATTCCTTCAAAAAAAGGTTAAGCATTCGCCTAATTTTTCAGATAGGTTGATGGGAAATGTAGAAAGGATTTATCAAAAATTTCTAAATATCATACTTGGATTTCCAAAAACACTTCTATCAACTGTTGTCATTTTATTTGCGTTTTCGGTTTTAATTCTCATGTCTTTAGGGGGAGAGTTTATTCCGGCATTAGAAGAAGGCGATTTTGCTGTGGATACCCGGGTGTTGTCAGGTAGTAATTTAAATACCACCATTTCCAATACCCAAAAAGCTGCCCATATTTTACAAACACAATTTCCGGAAGTTGAAAAAATTGTCACAAAAATTGGAAGTGGAGAAGTACCCACCGACCCTATGCCCATGGAAGCTAGTGATATGATGATAATCTTAAAACCCAAAGAAGACTGGACTTCTGCAAAAACATTTAATGAGTTAGCAGAAAAAATGGGAAAAGCAATTGAGGTTGTGCCCGGTGTAACAGCTGGCTTTCAATTTCCTGTTCAAATGCGATTTAATGAATTGATGACCGGTGCAAGGCAAGATGTTGTTTGTAAAATATTTGGCGAGAATTTGGATACCCTTTCTGCCTATGCTGCAAAATTAGGCAGTCTGGTAAATACAGTCGAAGGGGCTAAAAATTTATATGTAGAACCCATTTCTGGCATGCCACAAATAATTATTGAATACAATAGAAGTACAATCGCACAATACAATTTAAATATTTCTGATATTAACAAAGTCGTCAACACTGCATTTGCCGGACAAACTGCGGGATTGCTGTTTGAAGGGGAAAAAAGATTTGATTTAGTGGTAAGATTGAAAGGCGAGTTAAAGAAAGATTTAATTGATGTGCAAAATTTGTTGATTCCAACACCGGAGGGTACACAAATTCCTTTGCATCAATTAGCGGATGTGCAAATTAAAGAGGGGCCAAGCCAAATTCAGCGGGAAGATGCAAAAAGAAGGATTGTTGTTGGCTTTAATGTTCGTGGCAGAGATGTACAAACAATTGTAAATGAATTACAGGTAAAAGTAGAAAAGCAAATTAAGTTTCCTGTTGGGTATTATGTTACTTATGGAGGCGCTTTTGAAAACCTGAATGCAGCGAAAGATCGATTATTAATAGCAGTTCCTGTTTCTTTATTATTGATTTTCTTATTGCTCTATTTTGCATTCAATTCAATTTCGCAGGGTTTGCTAATTTATTCTGCCATTCCTTTATCTGCCATTGGAGGTATTTTATTTTTAGCACTACGAGGAATGCCTTTCAGCATCAGTGCCGGCGTTGGATTCATTGCTTTATTCGGAGTTGCTGTGCTTAATGGAATTGTATTAATAGCTGAGTTTAATAGATTAAAAATGGAAGGATTAACAGACTTAAAGCGCATTGTATTAATGGGTACCAAAGTGAGGTTGCGGCCTGTTTTGATGACTGCTTTTGTAGCCTCATTGGGTTTTTTGCCGATGGCCCTAAGCAATGGAGCAGGAGCTGAGGTACAAAGACCTCTGGCTACAGTTGTAATAGGCGGTTTATTAATAGCAACTTTTTTAACCTTGTTTGTATTACCGGTACTTTACATAATTTTTGAGCATAGAACTGAAAAGAAAAAGATAAAGAGACATCATCATTCT
>JANOVY010000189.1:0-8140 GCA_031417635.1 Bacteroidota bacterium
AAAAGAAATGCAGGTGACAGTTGCGAATACCCCCATGGTACCCGTTCAGGCAGTAGCGGAATTGGCATTGACACTTTTTCTTGCACTCAGCCGAAATATAAAACCTCAGGCAAACAGTATGCAGGCAAAACGCTGGGAACGCCTACAGGCACACTTACTTTCCGGTCGAACTGTGGGCCTAATGGGCTTTGGCCGTATCGGTCAAAAAGTAGCGCAGCTATGCATTGCATTTGGTGCCAAAGTACTTGTGTTCGATCCTTATGCGGATAAAAACAAGGAAAAGGAACTAAATGTATCGATCGTAAGCCGCGAAAGAGTATTGGCAGAATCTGATATTGTTTCACTCCATGCGTCAAAAGATAAAAACCAACCGATTTTAATAGGTAAAGCTGAACTGGACCAGATGAAAAATGGATCAGTTCTGGTAAATCTCGCCAGGGGTGAAATGGTTGATGAATCTGCATTGATCGATGCCTTACAATCAGGAAAACTGGCGGGAGCAGGGCTGGATGTATTTGGGCAAGAGCCCTACCATGGCCCGCTTTGCGACTTTGACCAAGTGATTCTGACACCGCATTGTGCCACACTAACACTCGAAACCAGGTCTGAAATGGAAATACAATGTGTAGAAAACGCCATAGACTTTCTTAACGGGAAATTAAGGCCCGACAGACATGTGATTTGACCGAAATGATTTTGAGCCTATATTTGCGCCCATTGAACACTCATCACCAATTATCATCTATTAATAAAAGTTAATATGCAAACAAACACACTATTTGCACACCAGTATCTGGAAGAAGCAAAAATCATCATTGACAAACTTGATCATCAGGCAATCGAAAAAATGACAGAATTGCTTGTTGCGCTTAGAGTAAGAGGAGGCCGTCTTTTCCTAGTAGGAGTGGGTGGTGGCGCCGGTCATGCCGGACACGCTGTAAATGATTTCAGAAAATTAGCCGGTATTGAATCTTATTCACCCAGTGATAATATCAGTGAATTAACTGCCCGTACTAATGATGAAGGCTGGGATACTACTTATTCTGCTTGGATGAAAGTAAGCAAGCTGAATTCAAAAGATATGCTGTTTGTATTTTCTGTGGGTGGTGGGGATCTTGAAAAAAATATCAGTCCTAATATTGTTCGCGCTGTTCAATATGCAAAAGAAGTAGGTGCAAATATTATTGGTGTATTGGGAAGGAACGGTGGTTATACCGCTTCTGTAGCCGATGCCTGCGTAATCGTTCCTACGGTTAATCCGGAAATGGTTACACCACATACAGAATCATTCCAAGCATTGGTATGGCATTTATTGGTATCTGATCCACGTTTGCAACAGATGTCTAATAAGTGGGAATCAAGTGTTAAATAAGTAATCATCCTTTCCTTTTTTATAATTTAAACAAACAATCATGCGTACTGATTATATAGCTGTTTCTGATCTGAAAGTAAAAATTTTTGCAGACGGTGCGGATAAAGCCGGGATGCTGGAAATGGCTGCCAAACCTTTTATTAAGGGCTTGACTACCAATCCTACATTAATGAAAAAAGCGGGAATCACAGATTACAAAGCTTTTGCGCTGGATATATTAAAAGATATTCCACAAAAGCCAATCTCATTTGAAGTTTTTTCTGATGATTTCAACGAAATGGAAAAGCAGGCCAATGAAATAGCCAGCTGGGGTAGTAATGTATATGTGAAGATTCCTATTACTAATACAAAAGGCGAAGGTTGTTATGATCTTGTAGAAAAACTGGCAAAGCAAAATGTGAAACTGAACATTACTGCAATCATGACCATGGAGCAGGTAAATGGAGTAGCGGCCAGATTGAATCCGGCTGTACCCAGCTATGTTTCAGTTTTTGCAGGAAGAATTGCTGATACCGGCCGTGATCCAATGGAGATTATGATTGCATCAGTAGCAGCATTAAAATCGAATCCTACAGCAGAACTTATTTGGGCTAGCCCAAGAGAATTGCTGAATATTTTTCAGGCAGATTCTATCGGTTGCCAGGTAATTACGGTAACCAATGATGTACTGAAGAAATTGGAGTTGGTAGGAAAAGATCTTTCAGACTATTCATTGGATACTGTTAAGATGTTCTATAATGATGCATCTGCGGCAGGGTTTAAGATTTGATTTACTTTAGGGTTTATCCGGATGAATCATTCATTTTAGGCCTATCCTAAATAAGGAAACCGGAATGAACAATAAAGTGATTGTTTAAAACAGTGGGCTGTAATTGATAACGGAAGAAAAATATTTAGCACTTTGTAAAGCCTGTGACAGTTTACTGCTGGAGCCAGAGATAAGCAAAGCGCGTGTGGCTGTTCCGATATTACATGTGATCAGGGAGCACCCGGTTTTTTTGGAAAAGTATGAATCTTTATTTGAGGATGAACAATCAATAGCCGGCCCAAGGGGTAGTCGATTACTTTTACATAGAATAAAAAGTCAATTCCTTTTAATATTAACCAGGAGTTACTGGTGGAGAGCATCACATAAAAAAAATAACAAATCAGATGTGCTGATTCTTTCACATCTGTTAAACAGTTCACATGCCGGAAGGGAAGTTGATTTTTATTTCGGTGACCTTCCCCAACAACTTCACCGGCATGGATATACTTCTTCCATTGCGCTTGTTAATCATTCTGGTGATCAGGATATATCTGCATCAGGCTGGAGTCAATCTGATATACCCCGATATGTTCTATCGGGTTCACTGGGTTTTTTCCATGAGGCTTCCCTGTTTCTTTCCTGTTTCATCGAATCCCTGAAGTTGAACCGGTATAAAAATAAGCCGGTGTCTTCATTAGTTAAAAAACTGGCACACAGGGCATCCGGTGAATTGATACAAGGGATGGCAGTTTATAATTTGCGTATGGGGAAACAGTTCGAGCGGTTGGTACGCAAACTGGACCCAGCTGCGATCATGATTACCTATGAAGGGCATGCGTGGGAACGAATTGTTTTTGCTTCTGCAAGAATCGCCAAACCGGGCATTAAATGCTGGGGGTACCAACATGCATCATTATTCCGTTTGCAACATGGAATTATTAGGAATCTTGCACCCGCTTATAACCCTGATATTATTTTTACAGCTGGTAAAATCGGCCTTGATCATTTAACGGCTGTAAAAGAACTGAAAGATACACTTGTTAAAATAATAGGCTCAAACCGGTACGTTAATACCGGAGAAGAAATATCAAAAAAAATAAACAATATAACCTGTCTGGTTATCCCGGAAGGAATAATTTCTGAATGTGTGATCCTGTTTGAATTTTCGATAGAATGTGCCAAAAAATTACCCGGTATTACTTTTATATGGAGGATGCACCCGGCAGTTTCTTTTGAACAACTGATGGGTGGGGCCTCCATATTTAAAGACCTTCCTTCTAATATAATTTTATCGAAACAAACACTTGAAGAAGATTTTGCCTGTTCCCGCTGGGTATTATATAGGGGTTCAACGGCGGTAGTACAGGCGGTTAGTTATGGACTGAAAGGAATCTATTATGGACGTGAAAACGAGATGACGATTGACCCTTTTTATGCATTTAACAAATCGAAGATCCAGGTAGCCACTTCGGAAGCATTTGTAAAAACCATCGGGAATGAACTGATAAAGCCGGTAATTGAAAACGACATTGAAATGGCTGAGATCCGTTCATATTGTCAAACATTTTTTTCTCCGATCAACCCATTCGTTATCGAAGAACAATTGCAATAACGGAATTTACTTCTTATGTTATCTCCTTTTAAATTTTAAATTATTTTCTTATAATGTTGATGAATCCGCTTGTGTCTGTTGTCTGCGCAGTGTACAATGGTGAAAAAACCATTAAAAATTCTATTGAAAGTGTTATCGCACAGACCTATACTCAGTGGGAGTTGATTATTGTGAACGATGGCAGTAATGACATGACACTGGAAATTGTGGATGAATATGTCCTTTCAGACAAAAGAATCAGGATTGTAACCAACCAAAAAAACTTGGGTCAAACGGCATCCCTTAATGAAGGAGTAAAACTTTCTACAGGAGAATATATTGCAAGGATAGATGCGGATGATGTATTCTTTCCTGATAAACTGGACGCACAGGTTCAATTCATGATTGCCCATCCTGAGGTTGCCCTATGCGGTACCAATGCGATCTGTTCCGATTCAGATACAGGCATTGATTCCGAGATAAAATTTCCGGAAAACAATAGCCAGATCTTGGTAGGGCTGTTCTCTCATTCATCTGTCATTCATGTAAGCGTGCTGATTAATAAAGAAAAACTATTGCAGGTTGGTGAGTATAACACTAAATACCATGTTGCTGCTGATTATGAACTCTGGGTTCGTTTTGCAAAAATGGGTTTTGTTATGCATAACCTTCAGATGAATTCTGTGAAATTTAATTTTACAGAACAGAGTTTTGGCCGGATCAATCAGGAGAGAAATGTCAACGAATTTAACCAGGTTAATCTGGAATATATATTATGGGGGATACATCACGCTGGGAAAATAAATGGTATTGGAAGTTTTGCCAATATTCTCTTGCCGCAACATTTTCTGACTTTTACACAGATCCGGATTATTTATGGAACTATCATCATAAAACTTCTGGCACAGCTCAGGTTAAAAGATGCGTTAAGAAATCTTACCAGATTTTATGGAACACTCTATACCCGATCTAAGGTAAATAAATACACTCACCCTGCCTTTGCAGCTGGCAAAGTCAGAAGTTGGGTGTTATATCCCTTTTTAGTGTTATACCCTATATTTGCGGTTTTAAAAATGTGGAAGGTTAAAAGGTAAAAGACAAGTTGCGCATTCATATTAACGTATTCAGAAAATAAGATGAAAATTTTGATTGTTGCGCTCTCAGGAAGTGTCCATACGGCCAGGTGGATCAGTCAGATTGAAGAGGAGGGCTGGGATATTTACCTGTTTCCTTCTTACGATCATTTATGGATTAATACGGATCTCACAAAAGTTACCCAATGCATACCTTTTTTTGGCCTTTACAAATGGGCAAAAAAAAAGGGACTTACAAGACAGTTTATACTTCTCTACAAAGTATTTGAAATACTCAGCAAAAAATGGAACCCGCGGTATTACGAAAAACGATTGGCCGGGTATATCAAAAAAATAAATCCTGATATCATCCATTCAATGGAAACCCAAGGAGCAGGTTACCTGGTGGATACCGTTAAAAAAGATTTTTTTCATAACAGGCCTTTCCCTAAATGGTGGCATGCCAACTGGGGGAGCGATATATTTATTTTCGGCAGGTTACCTGAACATAAGCCACGTATACAAAGTGTACTCACCAATTGTGATTTCTATTCATGTGAATGTAACAGAGATATTCAACTGGCCCGCGATTTTGGATTTACCAAAACTTGCTTTCCTGTTTATCCCAATTCAGGTGGATTTGAAGTTGCTTTTTTAGAAAAATGTCGCAAAGGCGTAGAAAAAACTTCTCAGCGAAAGCTAATCATGTTAAAAGGCTACCAAGGATGGGCGGGCCGGGCATTGGTTGGCATAAGGGCTCTGGCAAGATGTAAAGATGTTTTAGAAGGGTATACGATTGTGCTTTATACAAATACAGATGCAGAAGATATAAAAATCGCTTCCACACTTTTATCGCAGGAGATCAATATACCTGTATTGCTTATGCCGGGTAATACTCAGCATAAGGAAATACTCCGTTATCATGGAATGGCGCGTATTTCGATCGGGTTGAGCATTGGCGATGCAATCAGTACTTCCCTTCTCGAAGCCATGTCTATGGGGTCATTTCCCATTCAATCCTGCACGGCCTGTGCATCAGACTGGATAAAAGACGGTGTTTCCGGATTGATCGTGCCTCCAGAAGATCCCAAATCCGTTGAAACCGCTATCCGAAAAGCTTTGGCAGATGATCAAATGGTAGATGCAGCTGCCCAAATAAATAAAAGTAAAATACTGGAAGATGCTAATTTTGAAAAACTGAAAAAACTTACGATTCATTCCTATCAAACTATTTTTAATCAAACAGCACTATGAGTAATTCCTTTGAAAATAAAACACTTTTGATCACAGGCGGTACAGGCTCTTTTGGTAATGCGGTACTGGACAAATTCTTAGATACGGATATTGGAGAGATCAGAATATTCAGCCGCGATGAAAAAAAGCAAGATGATATGCGGCACCTGTATAGAAATGACAAGATCAAATTCTATATCGGAGACGTGCGGGATATTGAGTCATTACAATCTGCTATGCGTGGTGTGGATTATGTTTTTTCAGCTGCAGCACTCAAGCAAGTTCCTTCCTGTGAGTTTTATCCGCTGGAGGCAGTTAAGACAAATGTTTATGGTACTGCGAATACAATTGATGCAGCCATCAACAATGGCGTATCAAGGGTTATCGTGTTAAGCACTGATAAAGCTGTTTATCCCATTAATGCGATGGGAATGTCGAAAGCCATGATGGAAAAAGTAATGGTTGCCAAATCAAGAAACCTTCCTGCAGATATGACCGTATTGTCTGCCACCCGTTACGGCAATGTGATGGCATCACGAGGTTCTGTTATTCCTTTGTTTACAGAACTGATTAAAAAGGGATTGCCTATTACCATTACAGATCCTGAAATGACAAGGTTTATGATGTCACTTCCCGATGCGGTTGAATTGGTTCAGTTTGCTTTTAAAAACGGTAACCAGGGCGATACATTTGTTCAGAAAGCACCGGGTGCTACCATTCTTACATTGGTAGAAGCATTACAAAAAATATTTATTTCCAATAATGAAGTAAGAATTATCGGAACCCGTCATGGTGAAAAAATGCATGAAGCCCTCCTGAGCAAAGAAGAGTTTCTGAAATCAGAAGATATGGGAGATTATTACCGTATCAAAGCAGACACAAGGGATCTTAACTACGCAAAATATTTTGAAGAAGGCGAGCAAAGCCTATCCAAGATCGAAGATTATACATCAGAAAATACTGAAAGGCTTACTGTAGATCAAATGGTAGTACTATTATTAAAGCTGGAGTTCATCCAAAACGAACTTAAAAAATAAGTTATGATTAAAGTAATGACGATAGTGGGAACCAGGCCCGAGATTATTAAATTAAGCGAGGTAATTAAAGAATTGGATAAAAATACTGAGCATATATTGGTGCATACAGGACAGAATTATGATTATGAACTGAACGAACTTTTTTTCGAACAGCTTGATATCCGTAAACCCGATTATTTCCTGGAAGCAGTAAAAGGGACCGTTTCTGAAACCATCGGAGATATTATTGCCAAGGCAGATGCCATTATTGACAGGATAAAGCCCGATGCTATTCTAGTATATGGCGATACCAACAGTTGCCTCTCTGTAATACCGGCTAAGAAAAGAAAAGTTCCTATTTTTCATATGGAAGCCGGTAATCGCTGTTTTGATCAACGCGTACCTGAAGAAGTGAACAGAAAGATCGTTGACCACCTGAGTGATATCAATATGCCTTTGTCTGAACATGCGCGTCAGTACTTGATCAATGAGGGTATCAAACCGGAAACGATCATCAAAACAGGTTCGCCCATGTTGGAAGTATTGAACGCTAACATGGAGAAAATTCTCAAATCGGATATTCTTGCCAAAGAGGATCTGAAAGCGGGCGACTATATCCTGATGAGTATTCACAGGGAAGAAAATGTGGATTCAAAACAGAATTTTGATGACCTTCTCGAAACAATCGAAGAGATTACGAAAGTTTATAAAAAACATGTGATCATTTCTACCCATCCAAGAACCCGTAAAAAACTGGAAGAAATCGGTTATGAGCATACCAATAAACTGATCCGCTTTTCAAAACCTTATGGATTTCATGAATATAACCATCTGCAGTTAAAAGCATTTTGTGTGATATCTGATAGTGGAACTATTTCGGAAGAAGGCTCACTGATGAATTTACCGGCAGTTACCATTCGCCAGGCACATGAACGCCCTGAGGGAATGGATGAAGGAACACTCATTATGTCGGGATTAAAGAAAGAACGTGTGATAGAAGCGATAAATGTAGTTACCAAACAACACAGTGAGAAAAGAGCCATGAAAGTGGTCAGAGATTATGATGTAGACAATGTTTCTAAAAAAGTATTGCGGATCATTCTTTCT
>JANOVY010000190.1:0-37110 GCA_031417635.1 Bacteroidota bacterium
CCGGGCAGATCCTTCTCAAAGGCCTGGAAGTCTTCGCCGGGAATAGGCGATAAATGATGGTTATTGCTAATCAGGCATTGGGGTTGCAATTTATGAATCAAACTATATATTTCATCATACTGCCATTTTACTTTGGATTGGAGAGTTTTATCATGGTCATTATCCAATTGATCCCAATGCCCATCAAACCAAATACCTGCTATTTCTCCATAATTAGTTAGTAATTCTGTTAACTGTGCTTTCATAAAACTGATATAGCTGTTCCAGTTGCTCTTAGTAGTTCTTCCGGTACCTTTTCCCGTTTTACCGGTTTCATATTGATAATCGGTACGATACCAATCTAACAGAGAATAATAACAGAAAAGTTTGATGCCCTGTTTATGACATTCATCAGCAAGCTGTTTTAATGCATCCTTTTCATATACTGTATTGGTAATTTTCCAATCGGATTGTTTGGTATCCCAGTTGCTAAAGCCATCATGGTGGCGAGTAATAAAAGTGATGTATTGCATACCGGCATTTTTTGCGGTGGTTACCCATTGTTTTGCATCAAAATCAATGGGATTAAATACACGAATGAGATTTTTATATTCCTCAACTCGAATGTTTCGATTATTCATTACCCATTCTCCATGCCCTAAAACACTGGAAGCACCCCAATGAATAAACATCCCAAATTTCATGTCTTGGAAGTTTTGACGTGCAGTTAGGTTCTCTTTACTGGGAGTATACGATTGGGAAAATACAATGACAGCGAAAAGATTGAAAAATAATAGTGCCTTAATTTTTTTCATTTTTTATCATTATAAAGTTGAGAATTCTGAAATTTTATCATTTACTAATAAATGTATCAAAAGTTACGCAAATCCTATAAAATGTGGCTGTTTGGTTTATCCTCTCTTTTCGTACCTGCATACAACTCATATTCTAACAATCGACAATCGATGGTAGCATTAAAAAATTCAATTCTTCGACTAGGCTTCAATCGAATTTTTTTAGCCAAATCAAGATTACCTGTAAAAATATATCCCGTATAACCCTTACACTTATTTTTCAGAAAATCACCCATCCTTGCATAAGTCGCATTCAGTTCAATTTCATCGCCCAAACGTTCTCCATATTCCGGATTGAACATGATAATTCCATTCACTTGTTCCGGCACAGTTGTTTTTTCAAAATCGCAAACAGCAAACTCAATTAACCTTTCAACCCCTGCCGCTGCCGCATTTGTTCTGGCAATGCCAATAGCTTGTTCGCTTCTATCTGTGGCTATAATTTGTAATTTCGGAACCTCATTAATCTTTTCGTCCAGTTGCAATCTCTCTCTAATATACATGGACTCATCATAGCCAATCAAATGCATAAATGCATAATTGCTTCTTAGTAAGCCCGGTCTTCTGTTTGTAGCAATCAATGCGGCTTCAATAGCCAAAGTGCCGGAACCACACATGGGGTTGATAAAAGGAGCTTGTTGATCCCATTTGGTTGAAAGGATGGTTGCAGCCGCCAATGCTTCTAACATGGGTGCTTTACCGGGTAATTTTCGGTATCCATGCTTAGCAAGGGTTTCACCGGAAGTATCTAAAAAGATTTCAGCTTCTTCGTGTTTCCAGAATAAATAAACAAGGGCACCGGTTTGTTCCGATCCTGTAGAAGGTCTTTTACCAGTTTCATTTCGCATCCTATCTACAATGGCATCTTTTACTCTTAAATTGGCAAAAAGATTAGTTTGAATGGTCGTATGAAATACATTACTCGAAACTGAGAAATATCCACCTGGATCAATCATAGTTTCCCAAGGAATGGGTAACAGGTTTTCATACAATTCATCCGGATGATGGCAAGCAAAGGATTTTAAAGAATACATAACCTGACTGGCACAACGAAGATTTAGGTTTAAACGAATACAATCTTCCAAAGTTCCTTGCAATTCAACCCCGGTTTGTATGGTGCGGGTAATGGTAAAACCTAATTCGGTAACCTCTCGTTGTAAAGCTGGTGATAACCATTTATGGCAGGTAATAAAAATTCGGCTGGTATTGGTAAATACTTGCATGGATACAAACATAAGTTAATATTTTGAGTGATTAAAATGAGTAGGGATATTCAGACAAAATGGCGATGCAACCAACAAAAAGAAACCCCTGTAAAAACAGGGGTTGTACCAAAACTAACTGCTATATGAAAAAGTGTTTATAGGATACTTTGCCACAAAAATTAATCTAACTCATATCCATGCTCCTTAAGGATTTTGCGTTCTTTTACAAACTGCTGATTCAACTTGTACAAAAATCGAATTAGAAAACCAGTGGCTATTGTGATCAGGGCTAATAAAGTATACAATGTTGTCATAAATACGTTTATGTAAAAGTGCAATCAATTAACCATAGAATTCTTACATGAACTGTCCAAAAACTTATATCATTCACACATTGGATGAATGGCGTTCAGATCTGCCCAAAATGGTTTTCAAATGCAATAGTTCTCACCGAATGTGAATTTCTGCTTGCTATTGTAAATAGTTTGTTGATTGACTTTCATTATTCTGTAATTTCAAGCCTCATTATATCAAATGGCGCAAACCTTACTTACTCCGGATCAATGGATCAGCAAATATGCCGATGCCTTATACAGCTATACTTTACAACGAGTTAATGACAGCGGATTAGCCGAAGACATCGTACAAGAAACCTTCTTAAGTGCCTGGAAAGCCCGAGATTCATTTAAAGGGGAAGCATCAGAGAAAAGCTGGTTATATACTATTTGCAAGCATAAAATCATTGACCACTACAGAAAAAAGGCAAAAGATATTGTGCAACCATTTTCGAAAAATGACCCTTCAGATAATTATTTTGACAGAGTAGAACATTGGACAGAAGAAGACAAGCCGGGGAACTGGAATATTGATTATCAGCAAATTACAGATAAAAAAGAATTTTATAAGATATTAACAGCTTGCAAGAAAAAATTACAAGATATACAACAGTCTGTTTTTGTGATGAAATATATGGAAGACTTGGATGCTGCAGAAATTTGTAAGGCTTTGGGTATTACCCCGTCTAACTATTGGGTATTGATCCATCGAGCAAAATTGCAGTTACGTGCCTGTTTAGAAAAAAATTGGATCAATCTAAAATGAAAGTATGTTAAAGTTTTTGGTTTTAAGCTGTAAAGAAGCTACCTATCTTGTTTCGAAAAAGGAGGAAAACAAACTATCCTGGATTGAAAAAATTAAGCTACGCAGCCATTTGTCCATCTGTAGCTTATGTAAACGGTTTGAACAGCAAACCGGTTTTATTATTTTAAACACCAAGCACACCGATTCAAATGCTGTGCTCTCCATGGAAGCAAAAGAGAAAATGAATTCATTTTTAAGGGATTGATTCATCAAGTGAAGCTGAACTAAATTAAATTCCTTCACCCCTCTCATTAAATCGTTTACGCAGAAATTAAAACTGCATAATGAATGCTGAACCCTTCCCTTCTATTGACTGTACTGTGATATTTCCTTTGTGTAACATCATGATTTGCTTGCAAAGGCTTAAGCCAATTCCGCTTCCATTCTTTTTGGTACTAAAAAAAGGAATGAAAACATTATTCATCACTTCATCATTCATGCCGGTTCCATTATCAATTACCTTCATGGCAATTTTATTATGTGAAGTTTGAATGGCTGATAAAATAATTTTAGGCTCTTCGCTATCTTTTACTGCTTCTATGGCATTTACAATTAGATTGATGAGTACTTGCTCAATCAAATTACTATCCACTTCCAGCAGTAAGTCCGGGTCTTTAAGAATTATTTCCATCTCTATTCCTTTCTGATTCAAAGTAGGTTGCATTAAATTCAACATATTTTCAAAAAGGTCTCGCACCAAAATTTGTTTTAGGCTGGGATTGGTAATTTTATTTAGATTCCGATACACTTCTGCAAACTTTAATAAACCATCACTCCTTTTTTTAATCGTATTGATTCCCACTTCCAAATCATCTACCACTCCATTACTATTATCCAGGTATTGAACAGATTCTTGTAAACGGTTATGAAGTGTATCAGCCAAAGATGAGATAGGTGCCACTGAATTCATGATCTCATGGGTCATGACACTTAAGAGTTTTTGCCAGGCTTTTGATTCTGTTTCATCTAAAGCTTCATTAATATTTTGAAAGGCTACCAGTTGAAATTGTTTGCCATCGGTTTGAAAAGCAGTGGCAGACAATAGGATTTTATATGATTCTTTTTCTTGATGAACTGTTGCTATATGGTTACTACCCGACTTCAGCTCAATTACTTGACGATACAATGCTTCATCTCTTTTAGCGAGGGAATGAATGGTTTTCAAATAGGGCAACAATAACATCTTCTTCAATGATTCATTCATCCAAACAACTTCACCGGTTTCTGTTTCATACGAAATAATGCCCGTATCTACTAATTCCAGTATTTTTTGCAGGTATTGATATTGAGTTTCTTTTTCTCTGGATATTAGTTTGAAAGCAGAATTAATTTCATTAAACCCTTTTCGCAACGGTTTTAAATCGACAGGGGCCGATGATACATTAAAATTTCGGGAAAAATCACGATAATGAATGGATTCAACAAACTGCTCAACTTCCATTTGCGCTTGCTTATGAAAACGATAAAAATCAAATAATTGATACCCAATAATGGGCAAAAGTATTGCCTCATATAAGTATGCCTGATTTACCAATAAAAATGCGGCCGTTGTTAATACTATAAACAACATGATAACCCTGATGAGAATATCCCATTGAAATTTTTTAAATATCATATTTACTTAGTCTTCTGTATAAAGCAGTTCTGGTTAATCCGAGCTCTTTAGCGGCTTTGCTAATATTTCCATTGTGTTTATCGATAACTTTTAATATTGCATTCTTTTCAAGTATACTTAATTGCAATACTTCTTCATGATCTTTTTCATTCATTGCATTTTCTAATGGTGAAAATAACAGGTCATTGGCTTCAATCATTTCAACATCCGACATTATGATGGCTCTTTCAATGGTATATTGTAATTCGCGAACATTTCCTGGAAATGGATATTGTTGCAATTTTTCAAATGCAGAATCATGGAAATGTATATTGGGCTTCAAATATTTATTAGCATAAATTTTTGCAAAATGCTTTGCTAATAGAATGATATCGTCCTTTCTTTTACGTAATGGGGGAACCATGATTTCAACTGTGTTGATTCGATATATCAAATCTTTCCTAAACCTAGTTTCATTCGCTAATTCACTCAAAGGTAAATTGGTTGCGCAGATTAGCCTGATATCGATGGGTATGGTTTGATTACTTCCTAATCGGGTAACCAATCTGTTTTGCAATACACTTAATAATTTAGACTGCTGATGCAATGAAATATTGCCAATTTCATCTAAAAACAAAGTTCCCCCATTGGCCGACTCAAATCTACCCATCCTATCCTCTTTGGCATCTGTAAATGCCCCTTTCTTATGACCAAACAGTTCACTTTCAAATAAGCTCTCTGTCAAGGAGCCAACATCAACTTTGATAAAAGGTTTATTTGACCGCAATGAATTTTCATGTATTAGCGTCGCCATTAGATCTTTACCTGTACCATTTTCTCCTAAAATTAAAATATTGGCATCCGTAGGCGCAATTTTATCAATCTTATAAAAGATATCTTTCATCACTTCACTTTCTCCCATGATTCCTCCATTTTTATGCATGGGTTGAAAACGATTATTGGGAGAACTTGACTTTTCAACCCCTTTGTTTTTTAATACCGTTTGTAAGGATGATTTCAATTTCTCATTATGCCATGGTTTAACCACAAAATCTGCAGCTCCCAATTTTAATGATTTAACGGCTAAATCAATATCCCCATAAGCTGTTATCATGATGACCGCGGTTTCGGGTTTTATTTCTTTTATTCTTTGTAACCAATAAATGCCCTCATTCCCCGTATTGATAGACGCATTAAAATTCATATCCAACAAAACCAAGTCAAAGTTATCTTTTGAAAGTAAATAGGGAATTTGTTCAGGATTTTTTTCAATCATCACTTCTTTTGCTTCTGTCCGTAATAACAGTCTTACTGCCGTTAATATATCCGGATCATCATCAATGACAAGAATGGTTGCTTTTTTGAGGCTCATGGGTTGATACGTATCAAATGAATGAAATCGAATTTGCTAATTTTCACTATAAATATACCGGATAGCTAATAAATTGACTGATAAGCTTTTATAAATAAATGACAAATAGGAACTGTATCAAAAACGGACACTTTAGTATTAAATACGAACAGTTTGGATATTGAATCGAAATTAACTTGTTGATTATCAGTTAGATATACATTTGGCACAATACTTTCAGGCTATATCATAAACTATCAAAGCATGGAAACATTTCATCAAAATAAAGATGGCCTATTTGGGTTCTTTTTTATAATGGGTATTGTTGGCCTTTTAATTTTTGTTCATGTAACCTCGACACAAAATAATCGGTGTGAAAAAAAATCCAATAGCATCATTTTAATTAAATTAATATAAGAAAAAACTAAAACCAAAAGAAGTGGATAGAGTCATTCAAAAAAAGAAATGGAGTACTAAACGAATTGTAACCATCGTATTCATCATCGGAATTATAGCGCTGATTGGTGGAAGTTATTATTTAACATCCGGAAAGTCGAAACTGAATGTAGATATGGAACGTATTACAATCAGTGAAGTAATCAAAGGTCCTTATAAAGACAATATCCCGGTAAATGGAGTGGTGTTGCCCATTACTTCTATCTATTTAGATGCAACGGAAGGAGGACGGGTTGAAGAAAAATATGTTGAAGATGGAAACATTATGAAACAAGGGCAACCTATATTAAAACTCTCAAATACCAATTTACAACTAAGCCTAGTAAATCAGGAGACATCCGTGTATAATTTACTTACACAAATGCAGATTTCCAGAAATGCAGCCCAACAAAATACGGTGAACAAACTAAATCAAATGACAGATGTTGAGAGTCAATTAACCGAAGCAGAACGTTTATTTACACTAAACAAACATTTGTTTGAACAAAAAGCAATCGGTTTACAAGAATTTAAAACCTCCGAAAATAATTACAACTACTTAAAACATAAAAAACAATTAACCAATCAAATATTGCAACAAGATTCAGCATCCAACAAACAACAATTGGAGCAAGCAAAACAATCATATGAAGGGTCGCAAAATGCATTAAATGTGATGCGTAAAAAAGTGGGTGATCTTATAGTGAGAGCCCCTATTGATGGTCAATTAACTTCTCTTGATGCAGAAAGAGGACAAACCAAAAGAGAAGGTGATCGACTGGGACAAATTGATGTAGTAAGTGGATTCAAAGTTCGTGTAGATGTAGATGAACATTATCTTTCGCGCATATTTACCGGCTTAACCGGCGATTTTAGTTTCGCAAATAAAAGTTACCTATTAAAAATAACGAAAGTTTTCACCCAAGTAACCAATGGACGGTTTCAAGTAGATATGCTTTTTGTTGGGGATGTACCGCAAGGCATCAGACGTGGTCAAACTTTACAAATATTACTTGCTTTAAGCGATGAAACCACTGCCATACTTGTACCCAAAGGCGGTTTTTATCAACAAACGGGAGGAAACTGGATTTTTAAAGTTAATGAGGCGGGAACCATGGCTTATAAAATTGACATACAATTGGGCAGACAAAATCCTGATTATTATGAAGTTTTGCAAGGATTAAAACCGGGAGAAAAAGTAGTCACTTCCAGTTATGAAAATTATGGAGACATGCAGGAATTGATATTAAAGAAACGGTAATGAAAAATGGAGTAACGGATTATCGGATATAAAAATAAGGTATGGGAAAACAAACATTTGAAAATTAGACACTTAAAAAATGACAACTATTTAATAATAATCTCTAATAAAAAAAGGAAAAATGATAAAAATTACAGCACTCGAAAAAATTTATCGAACTGACGAAGTCGAAACAATCGCATTGAACAAATTATCTATGGAAATTAAAAAAGGGGAATTTGTAGCGGTCATGGGTCCATCAGGTTGTGGAAAATCTACATTATTAAACATTCTGGGATTATTAGACGACCCTGATGCTGGAAGTTTTCTTTTTAATGATACAGAAATTGCAAAATTTAATGAGCGACAAAGAGCAGATCTCCGTAAACACAATATAGGCTTTGTTTTCCAAAGTTTTAATTTGATAGATGAATTGACTGTATTTGAAAATGTTGAATTGCCATTGATCTATACGGGTGTGAAAGCAGCTGAAAGGAAAAAGAAAGTAGAAGAAGTGTTGGAACGCGTACAAATCATGCATAGAAGAAATCATTTTCCACAACAACTATCAGGAGGACAACAACAACGGGTGGCGGTAGCAAGAGCAGTTGTAAACAATCCAAAACTCATTCTGGCAGATGAACCAACCGGGAACCTTGATTCGTCAAATGGAAATGAAGTAATGGAGCTTTTAACAAATATGAATGAACAAGGAACAACCATCATTATGGTAACTCACTCTGAACACGACGCCAGGTATAGTCACCGCATTATTCGAATGCTTGATGGACAAACGGTTACAGAGAATATTCTTGTGTAAAGGAAAAAGAGGTTTATTGTTTGAAGTTTGTGATTATAGAATATAAACAATGAGCATTGAAAAATCTGAAAAAAGATTCTAAAAATAATCGCGCAGGGTACTTTGTTAGGTTTATATGCGATGTACTATAAAATTATTTAAATAAAAAATATGTTCAAAAATTATTTCAAACTAGGTTGGAGAAATTTGATGAGAAATAAATCATATGCATTCATCAATATTTTTGGTTTATCATTGGGAATAGCGAGTAGTATTATCATATTCACGCTTGTGAATTACCACCTTAGTTTCGACACATTTCATTTTAACAAAGACAGGATTTATAGAGTGGTTACTGAAATACACAATGAAGAAATTGGTCATACACCCGGTGTGCCTCCTCCTTTTACAAAAGCATTTAGAAATGATTATACTTTTGCTGAGAAAACTGCTAGGATTGTTGTATTTGGAGATCGATTGATCACTATTCCCTCTGAAAAAGAAAACAAAAAGTTTCAAGAGAAAGATGGCGTGGCAGTTGCAGAAAGTGATTTTTTTGAGATTTTTAATTTCCCATTGGTAAAGGGAAACAAAAAAAAAGCCTTAACAGAACCGTATACTGCTGTCATTACTCAAAAAATTGCAAAAAAATATTTTGGTACCGAAGATGCATTGGGAAAAATAATCAGATATGACAATTCCACCAATTTTACCATAACCGGCATTCTCAAAGATTTGCCACTGAATACAGACAGAACACAGGAAATTTATCTTTCCAATAGCAGCATGAAAGATTTGAGTAAATTCCTGTCAAGTGATGATGCTTGGGGAGGAATTAACAGTGAAACGCAATGTTTTATTCGCTTAAAGCCGGGAGTCACAAAGGCTTCAGTAGAAGGTGTATTTCCGGCATTTATGAAGAAGTATTATGCAAAAGATCCTATTACTAAACAAGCCTTTAAATTTAAACTTCAACCCTTATCAGATATTCATTTTAATCCGGAATATAATGGTTATGCGGAAAAAAAATATTTATGGGCATTGGCATTGGTAGGTTTATTTTTAGTTATTACCGCCTGTGTTAATTTCATCAATTTGGCTACTGCACAGGCCTTAAATCGAACCAAAGAAGTAGGCGTACGAAAAGTATTGGGTAGTATGCGCAGCCAATTATTTTGGCAGTTTATTGTTGAAACTTCCTTTATTACATTTTTTGCCGTTTTATTGGCGTATGGTGTTTCTCAGTTATGTCTACCTTATGTAAACTCGATATTCGAAACAGAACTTACGATCAATATTTTTACCAATGGAACACTCCTAATTTTTATCGTCATCACAACTATATTGGTGATCTTCTTATCGGGTGTTTATCCCGGATTGGTTCTGTCCGGTTTTCAACCGGTATCGGCTTTGAAAGGGAAATTATCAAAAGAAAGTACCGGTGGATTCTCATTAAGAAGAATCTTAGTGGTTTCACAATTTGCTATTTCACAAGCCTTGATCATTGTTACTTTGGTCATTGCCAATCAGATGTCCTATTCTAAAAAAACTGATTTGGGTTTTAACAAAGAAGGCATTGTAATGCTGCCATTACCTTTGAACGATTCAATTGGCAGATTAAAAATTGAAACACTTAGAAATAATTTATCCAAAGCACCCGGCGTTGAAAAAATATCTTTTTGCATGCAGGCACCTGCTGCCACGTCAAATAATACAACATCGATCAAATTTGAGAATAGAGCGAAAGAGGAACTTTGGGAAGTAAATACAAAGCCGGCGGATGACCAATTTGTAGCAACTTTTGGACTAAAGTTAATAGCCGGAAGAAACTTATATGCTTCTGATACAACCAGAGAATATTTAGTAAATGAAACAGTCGTTAAAAAACTTAATCTCAAATCACCGAAAGATATTCTTAACAAAACAATAAAAGTTGATGGAAAACCCGCACTGGTAGTGGGTGTTGTAAAAGATTTTAATAACTATTCATTTCGTTCAGAAATTGCTTCTGTAATTATTTCCTCAAATTTTAGAAACTATGACAATTGCGCAGTTAAAATTAACTTGAACAATGTAAAAGCATCTTTAGCTGCAATAGAAAAGATCTGGAACGAAACGTATCCTGATTTTGTTTACAGCTATGAATTTTTGGATGAAAGAATTGCCAAATTTTACGAATTGGATGATATCATGTTAAAACTCATACAATCCTTTGCGGGTATAGCAATTTTCATCAGTTGCCTTGGGCTTTATGGATTGGTGTCATTCATGGCTTTGCGAAAAACTAAAGAAATCGGGGTAAGAAAAGTGTTAGGAGCCAATGTAATGAATATACTTTGGTTGTTTGGTAAAGAATTTAGTACCCTATTACTGGTCGCTTTTGTTATTTCAGCCCCAATAGCAGGCTGGGTAATGCATACCTATTTACTCGATTTTAAATACAGAATTAATTTAGGTGTTGAAATTTTTATATATGCCATTGGATACACTTTTTTAATAGCTGTATTAACAGTAGGATATCGATCTATTAAAGCTGCCTACACGAATCCGGTAAAAAGTTTGCGAACAGAATAAATGATATTGAATGTTTTGCAACAGATGCCGTAAATCAAATAAAACGAAAGAAAAATGTTAAAAAATTATTTCAAAACTGCCTTTAGAAACCTTTTACGAAATAAATCCTTTTCATTTATTAACATAATCGGTTTATCCATTGGCATCAGTGCGGCATTAGTGATATTTTTAATAGTTCAATATGATTTCAGTTTTGATAAATTTCATAAAAATAGAACCCGTATATATCGAGTTGTCACTATTTTTAATTTTTCTGGAGAAACCTATAAAAATTCAGGTATTCCCTACCCACTGGCCAACACAGTTAGAAAAGAATCAACCGGACTTGACATTATCATACCATTTACACGTTGGCAGGAAAATCAAAAATTAGTAATCCCTGCTGAACCCGGCATTCCAATATTGACATTAAAAAAATACGAAAAACCAATTTTTACTGATGAAAGTTATTTTAAACTGATTCCCTACCATTGGATTGCCGGAAATGCAGAGCATTCACTGCTAGCACCCAATCAGGTTGTGATAACAGAAAAAGTAGCACATATATATTTTCCAAGAATACCAATCACTCAAATCATAGGAAAGGAGATTGTCTTTGATGATACTGTTAGAACAACCGTTACTGGTATCGTGAAAAACCTTGAAGGAAATACAGATTTTAATTTCACCACATTTATTTCTAGAATTACGTTAGAAAAAACTACACTAAAACCTAAAGAATGGGACTCATGGAATAACACTAACGGCAATACACAGTTATTTGTACAAATAGCAACGGGTACTAAAGTTGAGAATATAGTAAAACAAACAAATGCCTTTCTAAATAAATATGCCCCAAGAGAAAAAGGAGATAATACCACACAAACTTTTCAACTTCAACCGCTGGCAGATTTGCATTTTAATGCCGAATTTGGCAATTTTGACCAACGTACTGCACACAAACCAACCTTATTTGGATTATTGGCAGTAGCCATTTTCTTATTATTATTGGGTTGTATCAATTTCATCAATCTAACTACAGCCCAGGCTTCCCAACGAGCAAAAGAAATAGGCATCCGTAAAACAATGGGTAGTTCAAAAAAGCAATTGATTTTTCAATTCTTAAGTGAAACCTTTCTCATGACTTTCATTGCTACGTTAGTATCAATTGTATTGACACCATTGCTTTTAAAGATATTTAGTGACTTTATACCTCCTGAGCTTCATTTTAACCTTTTGCAACAACCCATACTAATTTTATTTTTAATTTTATTGGTTATGGTAGTTAGTTTATTCGCTGGGGTATATCCTGCCTGGATATTATCATCATTTAATCCTATTCAGGTGTTAAAGAACCAAAGCCAAGTTGTAATCGGTACTTCAAGAAAAGCTTGGATACGTAAAAGTTTAACCATTTCTCAATTCATCATTGCTCAAGTATTTATTTTAGCAACCTTAGTAGTTAGCCAACAAATTCATTATTCACTAAATAAAGATTTAGGATTCAAAAGAAATGCCATCATTTATTTCACTGTAAATTATCGGGATACCAGTATTCAACGTAAGCTTGTATTAGCTGAAAATTTAAAACGACTTCCGGAGGTTTCCATGGTAGGATTGTCAACAGGCCCTCCCACTTCCACAAACAGTTGGAGTAGTACCATTAAATATAAAAATGGAAAAAAAGAAGTAGAAACTGATGTTGAAATGAAATTTGCCGACACACAGTATTTAAACCAATTTCAATTAAAACTAAAATCAGGAAAAAACATACCCAAAAGTGATACAGTTACCCAATTTCTAATCAATGAAACTTACGCCAAGCTTTTAGGATTTAGCGATCCAAAAGATGTTGTTGGAAAATACCTAGAATGGAGTGGAAAACAAATTTTAGTGTCCGGTGTACTCAGTGATTTTCATCAAAAATCGTTGCATGAAAAAATAAAACCTCTCGCGATAGGCAATTGGGGTAAAATAGAACGAGTTTTTTCTATCAATTTGCAATCTACAAATAAGTTGAAATTAGCTATAGAGAAAATTGAGTTAGCTTGGAAAAATATTTATCCTGAAGAAACTTTTGAGTATGAATTCTTAGATGAAACGATAAGCAAATATTATAAAGCAGAACAAAATATTTCGAGTTTATTAAAATGGGCTACAGGATTGGCCATATTCATCAGCTGTTTAGGCTTGTTGGGATTGGTTATGTTTACTACTAACATACGAAAAAAAGAAATTGGTGTACGCAAAGTATTGGGTGCTACGGTTTTACAAATCATATCCATATTATCTGTTGATTTTTTATTCCTTGTGGTTGTAGCATTTTTATTTGCTGCACCGGCAGCATGGTGGGCCATGCATAAATGGTTGGAAAATTATGCATATAAAACGACAATCAACATTTGGTTATTTATTGGATCCGGGTTTATTACCCTAATTATTGCATTGCTAACAATCGGTTTTCAAACATATAAAGCAGCAACCGCTAACCCGGTTAAAAGCTTAAGAACAGAATAAACTAAACTGTGTATCATGATTTCAGTAAAGAAAACGTTACGAATCAATCACCATCAACAGATTTCTAACTCATAATTTATGTTTAAGAATTATTTTAAAATAGCCGTACGTAATCTTTGGAGAAATAAGGGGTTTTCTGCTATTAATATATTGGGGTTGTCGATTGGTATTGCTACATGTGTATTGATACTGCTTCTTATGCAGCATGAACTTAGTTATGATCGGTTTCATGAAAAAGCAAATCAAATTGTACGAGTTGTATTTAAAGTGAATATGCAAGGGGATAATTTAAGTGAATCGCATGTGATGCCACCGGTTGCTCAAACGCTTAGATTAGATTACCCTGAAGTATTAGAAGCTACTCGTCTTCGAAATGAGGGATTTCCAAAAATAAAGTATCAGGATAAAATATTTACAGAAGATGCCTTTGGATTTGTTGACTCCAATTTTTTTCAGGTTTTTACTTTTCCTTTCATCAATGGAAATAAGGAATCAGCTTTGCTTGAACCTAATTCAATTGTGATAACTAATCAATTAGCAAAAAAATACTTTGGGGCCGAAAATCCTATTGGGAAGTTAATAATCCATACAAATAGAAATGTCACTTATAAAATAACAGGAATTATTGAAGATATTCCATATACCTCTCACATTCAATTTCAAATGTTTGCTTCAATGAGCGGCTTGGAGGATTCTAAAAGCAATTCTTGGATGACCTCAGAATATTATACATATCTCGTATTATCGCCTAATTTCAATCATAAAGTTTTGGAGGCCAAACTTCCAATAGTGATGGAGAAATACTTAAGCCCACAAATGAGTAAGGGTATGGGTATGACAGTTGAAGAATTTAGGAAAAAAGGAAATACAATTGGTTTATTTCTACAACCCTTAACAGAGATACATTTACATTCCTCTTTTTCAAATGACCTCTCACCTGCCGGAGATATCCGCTATGTATACATATATGGCGCAATTGCTTTATTTATGCTTACAATTGCCTGTATTAATTTTATGAATCTATCAACCGCAAGTGCGTCAAAACGGGCAAAGGAAGTAGGTATAAGAAAAGTGCTGGGGTCACTTAAATTTCAATTGGCAAAACAGTTTATAATAGAGTCATTACTAGTCTCCGTTATTTCTATAGCCATCGCCATTTTCATAACTTATGCATCGTTACCCTTTTTTAATAAATTAGCCGGGAAAAATCTTACCCTAAACTTTATTAATAACCCTTGGGCGATTCCAATGCTTTTCATTATTTTTTTACTGACAGGATTTTTAGCGGGTAGTTACCCCGCATTTTATTTGTCTTCATTCAATCCCATAAACGTATTGAAAGGCAGACTGCAAACAGCTAAAAGAAGTATAACATTAAGAAGTAGTTTGGTAATTTTTCAATTTACGATCTCAATCATACTTATCATTAGTTCCCTTATTGTGTTTAATCAACTAACTTATATTCAAAACAAGAAATTAGGATTCAATAAAGACATGGTGTTGGTTTTGCCACAAACAAACACGCTGGGAAATAAAGAAAGCGTTTTTAGTCAAGAACTTTTAAAAGATACGAGAATACTAAATGTTAGTGCTTCAGGGTACCTTCCTGCAGGCCCTTCTAATAATAACAATTTCTTTATTTATCCTGAGGACAAAAATACACAAATCATTAAAAGCATTCGGTATGATGTTGATGAAAACTATATTCCTACATTAGGAATTGACATCAAAAATGGTCGAAATTTTTTAAAGAATCATTTCTCTGATTCATTGGGAATCATATTAAATGAAACTGCTACTAAAGCATTGGGAATAGAAAAAGACCCAATTGGTCGTAGGGTTACAAATACAAATAATCACGGTGAAAAATCCGTATTCAACGTTATTGGTGTAGTTAAAGACTTTCATTTTAAATCTATGCATGAATTAATTTCTCCATTAGCAATGGTATTAGGAAATAATTCAGGAAACATCATTGTAAAAACAAATACAAACGATATCCCCAATCTTTTAGAAACCATAAAAAAGAAATGGAATGAATTGAATGCAGAAACACCATTTACCTTTTCTTTTATGGATGACAGATTGAATAGCACTTATCAAACAGAACAAAAAACCGGTTTCATACTTGCCCTTTTTGCGGGAATTACAATTTTTGTTGCCTGCATGGGTTTATTTGGATTAGCCATGTTTATAGCAGAACAAAGAAACAAAGAAATTGGCGTAAGAAAAGTTTTAGGTGCAAGTGTATTTCAAATTGTAAGCCTACTTTCATTAGATTTTTTAAAATTGGTTTTTATTGCGGGTTTCATTGCATTCCCAATTTCTAATTGGCTAATGAATAAATGGTTAGCAGATTTCGCCTATAGAGTGAATATAGGATGGATTGTATTTTTAATTGCTGGGGTTGGAGCTATCACCATTGCTTTGGGAACAATTAGCTATCATTCAATAAAAGCAGCATTAGCAAATCCGGTAAAGAGCTTTAGAAGGGAATGAAACAGTTTGTGGTCTGTGGTTTGTTGTTTATTATAAAACATTAGCCATCTACAAACTACAAACAATAGAATTAAAACGAAAAAACTAAATAATATGCTACAGAATTATTTCAAAATGGCCTGGCGAAATTTGATGAAACACAAATTCATCTCATTTATAAATCTATTTGGCCTTAGTGTAGGATTGGCCTGTTGCCTATTAATAACCCTGTATATTTTACATGAAACAAGTTATGATAAGTATAATGCCAATGCCAATCGTATTTATCGTGTAACCCGAAGTTTTAATAACAAAGATGGCGCAGTAACTTTGCGATTAGGAACTATTGCCCCCCCATTTGGGCCAATACTTCAAAATTATTTTCCTGATATCCAAAAAATTACCCGCTTATTGCCCACCGGTAATTCCCCGGTAAAATACGAAGAAAAATTATTTACCGAAAAACAAGTGTTCTTTGTTGATGAATATGTATTTGATGTATTTACTGTGAATGTAACAAAAGGCAATCCAAAAAAAGCATTATACGACCCATTTACAGTGATGTTGTCGGAAGATATAGCAAAAAAATATTTTGGTAATGCTGATCCAATGGATAAAACAATCAAAATAAACAACCAGTTTAATTTAAAAGTAACGGGTATTTTCAAATCTTTCCCTTCCAATGCACATATTCATCCAGAAATCATGGTCTCTTTTAATACACTAAATGATACGGCGGTATATGGTGCTAAAAATCTTATAACCAATTTTGGCAACAATTCATTTTTTACATATCTATTATTGCCCGAAAACTATCCATCTAAAAAAATCGAAGCACAATTTCCAACATTCCTCGACAAAAAAGTTCATTATCCCAATGCGCCCGCTTCATACAAAACATCCTCAGGAACCAAACTGGGTTTACAAAAATTGACAGAAATTCATCTGAACTCTCACCTTGATTATGAAGCAGAAGAAAATGGAGATATCAAAAGGGTTTATATATTTTCCATAATTGCCCTCATTATTTTGCTGATTGCCTGTATTAATTATATGAATCTTTCTACAGCTAGATCAACACTCAGAGCAAAAGAAATTGGCATACGAAAAGTGGCGGGTGCTGGTAAATCTGAACTGATTGCACAGTTCCTAAGTGAATCAGTATTGATTGCTTGGATTTCCATGATTTTCGCTATTATAACTGCATGGCTTTTATTGCCCATATTAAATAAAATTGCAGGATTACATTTATCAATACATTTTTTAGTAGAATGGAAATGGATGTTGTTAATATTATTGACCCCTTTCTTTGTTGGTATCGTCTCGGGAGTCTACCCTGCCTTATTCATGTCTTCCTTTCAACCCGTTAAAACGTTGAAGGGACTCTTTAAAGTAGGTGGAAATAGTATTTCTTTACGCAAAATTTTAGTAGTATCGCAATTCGGCATATCTATAGTCCTTATTATTACAACAGTCATTGTATTTCAACAACTACGTTATATGCAACAGGCTAAATTAGGATATAACAAAGATTATATTACTGTACTTCCCTACTTCTTCACCAGCAGCAGCCGGTATGAGTCATTTAGAAATGATTTGCTATCCAATGCCACAATACAAAATTTGGGAAGATCCTCTCGAATTCCTACAGGTAGATTACTCGATTCACAGGGTGCTTCTGCAGAATCGGGTGATTCTTTACAACCGGTTAATGTTGAATTAAAATACTTGGGAGTTGATCAAGATTTTATTCCTTCGTATGGTATACAAATGGCAGCGGGTAGAAGTTTTTCAAAAGCTTTTTCAACAGATACTGCCAATTTTGTTCTGAATGAAGCAAGCGTAAATATTTTAGGCTGGAGAACCCCAGAGAAAGCTGTGGGCAAAAATTTTATGTATGGGGGTGTGAAAGGGAAAATAATAGGTGTGGTAAAAGATTTTCATTTTGAATCCATGCACCAACGGATAGCGCCCATTGTAATGGTATTGCCAAATCCGCAAACTTCGAATCGTTTCAATCAAATTTCAATTAAAGTCAATGGCAATAATACATCGGAAGGACTCAAATTCATAGAAACTATTTGGAAGAAATATTTGCCCGAAATGCCATTCGAATTTAATTTCTTAGATGATAATTTTAATAAATTGTATGTTTCTGAACAAAGACAAGGAAAACTTTTCACTATTTTTTCCTGTATAGCCATATTTATAGCCTGTTTGGGATTGCTAGGCCTTTCCGCATTTGCCATAACACAACGGATCAAAGAGATTGGTATTCGAAAAGTATTGGGCGCAAGCGTAAGCGGGATTGTAATTCTCCTTTCAAAAGACTTTTTGAAATTGGTAATTATCGCATCTCTAATCTCTTTCCCCATTGCTTGGTATGCAATGCACCAATGGCTGGGAGACTTTGCCTATCGAATTGACATCAGTTGGTGGATTTTTATTGTAGCAGGATTAATGGCAGCATGTATTGCATTATTAACAGTAAGCATACAGGCTTTCAAAGCGGCAATATCGAATCCGGTAAAAAGCTTACGAACTGAATGATAAATAATATCAAAAATTGTTAGTGTTCATTTTCGCACACCATGTGTTCGTTATTGGACACACATTACTGAAAACAATGTTTGGTTGCTTTCTATAAAATGGGAATAGGAATGGCACAAGTTTTGAATATAGAAAACTAGAAAATAATGGTGATGATTCAATTACAAAGAATATACAAATGGCATATTAACGGTAATAGCCGTGTATTTCTTTTAAAAGATATCAATCTCTCAGTTACTGAAGGTGCATTTATTTCAATAATGGGACCTTCGGGTTCAGGTAAATCCACTTTATTGAATATAATAGGCATGCTGGATTCACCCTCTGATGGTCAGTATACTTTTTTAGAACAAGATGTTTATACCATCAAAGAGAAAAAAAGAGCAGAACTCTATAAACAAAATATAGGCTTTGTGTTCCAAGCATATCACCTAATTGATGAATTAACTGTATACGAAAACATTGAAACACCTCTTCTATATCAAAATGTAAAATCGGCTGAAAGACAAGCCATTGTTGCAGATATGTTAGATAGGTTTCATATGGTTGGAAAAAAAGATCTGTTTCCTTCTCAGTTATCCGGCGGGCAACAACAATTGGTAGGTATAGCAAGAGCTTTGGTGGCAAAACCAAAACTATTATTGGCAGATGAACCCACCGGTAACTTAAACTCAAAACAAGGTGAAGAAATTATGGACCTTTTTAGAAAAATAAATGAAGAAGAAGGGGTTACTATTATTCAGGTAACACACTCAGAAAAAAATGCCGATTATGGCAAACAAGTTATCCATTTATTAGATGGAAGAATTGAACAATAAAAAACTAACTGTAATACCCCATTTTTATGAAGATGTTTACATTAATCATTCTTTTTTTTAGTGCCTTATTATTGGTTACGGAAGGAACATTTGCGCAAAAACTTACATTAAAACAATGTGTAGAAGCCGCAATTGCCAATAACTTACAAGTCCGTCAATCTGAATACCAGTCACAATCTGACAATATCAATTACCGACAAGCAAAAGCTAACCAATTGCCCTTCATAGGGGGCAATATTTCACATGGTATTAATCAGGGAAGAAGTATTGACCCATACACAAATTCATATCTTGACCAACAAATCAATTTTGCCAATTATTCAATTAACTCAAATATCATACTTTGGAATGGCAATTCCTTACAGTATAATAAAAAACAAAATGAACTGAATTACCAAGCCAGTCAAATGGATTGGCAACAAGCAAAAGACAATATAACTATCAATGTAATTCTCTCCTATTTACAAATCTTAAGTAGCCAGGAACAATTAAGTATTGTAAAGAAACAGGTTGAAGTCACAAAAAGTCAAGTGTCCAGATTAGAAATATTAAATGCAGATGGAGCCATTGCCCCCTTTCTGTTATATGATGTAAAAGGACAGTTATCGGGTGACGAACTTACGGTTATCGCTGTGAAAAATGCATTAGAAACTGCTAAAATATCTTTAGCACAATTAATGAATACCAATTATAACACTACGATAGAGTTTGAAAATTTTGCGAATCTTACCAATCCCATCATATATGATGGCACACCTGATAACATATATCAAACTGCCACAGAGCAACTGGCATTAATTAAAGCGGCGGTATTAAGAAACAAAAGTGCTGAAAAAAGAGTCCTCTCTGCAAAAGCCCAATTACTTCCAGTATTAAGATTTAATGGAGATTTTGGAACTAATTACTCAAGTGCAGCAAATCGACAGGCTTTCATTAATTCAATTGATGTTGCCACCAATAATTATGTTTCTATAAGTGGTAATAAACTGCCGGTATATTCACCTCAAAACAATTTTGAGAGTCAAAAAATTACTTATGGTGATCAATGGAAGAACAATGTTAATTCTTCTTTAAGCATTGGTTTACAAATTCCTATTTTAAATGGGTTGCAGGCAAAAAGCAGAGTTTATCAGGCACAGGTATCAGAGAAAAGAACCCTTTTCGAAACACAAACAATAAAAACAGCATTGAGACAATCCATTGACCAAGCTTATATAAATATGAATAGTGCTTTCGAACGTTTTCAAACTTTGTCAAAGCAATTGAAAGACTTTACTCAATCTTTCCAGGCTGCCGAAACTAGATTTAATGCGGGTGTGATCTCTTCGGTTGAATATCTAATAGTGAAAAATAGCATGGATAGAACCAATGCCAATTTTATAACAGCAAAATATGATTATGTCTTGCGCTCAAAAGTGCTAGATTTTTATCAGGGTAAGCAATTGTGGTAATTGATAAAGAATATTGGACTAAAGAATAACGTGGCTGTGTGCCAACTCAGATGTGTCGAGTTTTTTTATCTATCTTGCTTTTTACCCATGCAAATAAAACCCATTGATAATACCCATGCAGAAGAATTGTCGTCATTGGCAAAAAGTATCTACAATGAATATTATCTGCATCTGTGGCATCCGGGTGGTGCAGAATGGTATATGGACGAATATGCCTATCATCCGGAAAAATTACATATAGAATTGTCTGATCCCAATAATCTTCATTTCATAGTATACGATCTTGAGCTTCCTGTGGGTTATCTAAAAATCAAGCTGGATGAAGAGCTAACCGGCTATGAAAAATTCAATGGCATGGAAATAGAAAGAATTTACCTACTTAAAAAAGCTGCCAAAAAGGGAATTGGCCAGCAGTTAATGCAACTAGCAGAATCAATTGCCATACGGCACAATAAGGAAATGATATTTCTGAAAGCAATGGACACAAGCATAAAAGCCATTGCATTTTATCAAAAAAACGGGTATTCAATTTGTGGCACGCACAAACTTTTCTTTCCACAATTGAAAGAAATGTATTGCGGCATGGTCATTTTACAGAAGTTCTTATTGTAATTTGATGCGCTTTCGACACCCTATTTTTTTCTTTCCATTAAAGAGTGCGACGACTAAGCAAATGCATCGTCTTCATTCCACGGCGAATATTCCATAAATCTACAATGCCAAAACGCTTTGTAGATTTTTTAATAGGGTTAACGTTCGTAAGATTTGTTGCTACCGTTTCTCTTACTTCTGACACCAATTTTTTTAACTCTTTTGCTTCTATTTTTACAATAGAGGGCATTACATTACTCTTCATAATATGTCTACTTTTTATTAATAATTTTATACTGAGCGGAAAAACAGGGAAAAAACCAATTCAATCGTTAGAAGAATACTTCAGGATTATAACACCCATGAGACTGTTGTATATCGTCGCTCAGTTTCAGATGCAAAAGTAAGCATATACAAGATAAAAAGCAAATGTTTTTGCTAATAACTTGTTAATGTATATAATAAAATGTGTTATTTACTATTCAGCAAATCGATATCAGGACGAGATTCATCTACCAGCAAAACCTTACCCCTATTGGATCTCAGGATTCTTGAGTACAAGGAAATTTCCTTGTCGAAAAGAAATCTAAAAAAAAGTTTTGTCCATGAAGTATGATAGGATAATGTATTGTAAAAAGCAGGTGCATTACTGCGTATCTGAGGTAATTTATTCCAAGGAACAGATGGAAAGTCATGATGCTCATTATGGAAACCCACATTAAAAGAGATGGAATTGAGTGGGCCATAATAACTATAGGTTTCTTGTTCGCCATTGGTTAAGTAATGTTCTTGTATCCATCTGGCACCCAAAGGATGTAATCCTACCGAAAAGAAAAAACTAAAAATTAGAAACATAACCGCTTTTGTGCCAAAGAAATAGGATATGGCAACAATGGTAATAATTTGTACCAACCAATTGAGTGCTACCCATTTATTAAAGGGCTTGATTTCTTGTAAACGAGCAATTCGAAATAACTGAAAAAATGGATAAAATAATAACCAAATTACTTTTCCAATAAAATAATTATCAATCAATCTCGCTTCCCAATAATTTGGCAAATCCCCATCTAATTCATGTACTCCTTGAAAAGAATGATGTTTGATATGATATTGTTCAAATGAAACGGAACTTGGAAAAATAAGCGGAACATTTGCCAATATTCCCGACAACCTATTTGCTTCAGGGTTTTTGAATAGCAAGCGATGAGCACATTCATGCACCATCACAAATAATGAATGGTCTGCAAATGCTCCTAAAAAATAAGCGGCTCCAACAACCAGCCACCAAGATTGATCGGCCAAAAGCCAACTTAATACCAATTGAAAACTCACCAATCCAATGATAGGAAAAAATGTAAACGGGTTCTTCCCGATTAATTTTCGCATATCAGGAAATTGCCTCAAAATCTCTTTGGTTCTAATTCTGTGGGGTTCGGAACCGGTTTTATAGATAAAATCATTTTTCGCTTGCATAGTATGCAAGGTACGATTATTTCAAAAAACGGCAAGGATTTAAACCAATAATCAAGTGTAAAGAACTCATTTTCCATGCTTTATAGTTTAATTGCAAATCAATAAAATGGTATATTTATTAAACAAACCATACAGATGATACAGTCCTCTCAACCAGATTTGTCCCAATGGTCATTTATCCAAAAAACTACATTCCGATTCTTTTGTCTATACTTTCTATTACAAATTGCACCTTGGACCTGGTTGGATATTACCATTCCGGGCATAAGTTATGTTACCGGCTATTATCAATCCTTAATGGAATGGATTGTATCCGCATTCAACACAGTATTCTTCCATTTTCCAAAAACCAACATCATTAATAATGGAAGTGGTGATACCTCCTTGGATTGGGAAAATACGTTCACTTTTCTCATACTAGGATTCATTGGTGCTTTTATTTGGAGTGTTTTAGATAGAAAGCGTAAGAACTATACAATTGCCAATTATTGTTTGGGAGTAATGGTTCGATATTTTGTTATATCCATGTGCATGTCGTATGGCATTATTAAATTGTTTGCTTTACAAATGCCTACTCCCAACTTGAGTCAGCTTGCCACCCCCCTTGGTGATTTTTTACCGATGCGTTTTTCTTGGATCTTTATTGGTTATTCCACCCCTTATGAAATGTTTTCAGGTTCTATGGAAGTTTTAGCCGGTTTATTATTACTCAATCGTAAAACCATTACACTTGGCGTATTGATAGCATTGGGGGTATTTACGAATGTGTTTGTTTTGAATCTATGTTATGATATACCCGTAAAATTATTTTCAGGACACCTTGTCCTATATTGTTTATATCTTTTCGCAAATGAAAGCAAAAGATTATACCGGTTTTTCATTCTTAACTACCCGGTATCTTCCAATACCTTTCATTTTATTCCGTATCCCAAAAAATGGATGCGAATTACAAGGTTTTTTTTGAAAATATCTTTTATTATCATCTTTGTTGGTGTACAATTCTACAACACAAGAGAAAGATACCTTTCTCAAAATAAAGAAAGTGCGACATTACCCTTTCAACCAGGACTATATGAGGTGGATACTTTTACTGTAAATAATAAAGTTATCCCTCTGAAGCTTTCTGATACTTTACGTTGGAAAGATCTCATTTTTGAATTGAGCGGTTTTGGGAGCGTAGGATCAAGTGATACAAGCTTTAGACAAAGATACCATAGGGGATATTTTGCTTTTTCAACAGATACCATCCAACATACCCTTAGTGTTAAAAAATTTGTAACCGATAGTCAACATATTTACACTTTCCAATACCAACGAATAGACAATCAAACGATTTGGCTTCGGGGAAAACACAAAACAGATTCCATTCAAGTGTTACTAAAAAGAAGTAACCATCATTTTCAATTAGTAGAAAAACAATTTCATTGGATTAGTGAAGCCAACCGATAAAATTTTCGTATAGTCAAATATCTTTCTATTCTCAACCGTGAATTATGTAATCTATAGCTGAATTCATGTAACCTTTTACAAATGAAAGAGTGGTACCTATGCATAAATAAATACTATTTATGGAAAAGAGAATATTGGGTATCATCCTCTCCCTTCTAGGCGTAGTCGGCTTGCTTTATGCAGGCGCAATTTTTTTGAATAATGGTAATGGAGAAAGGAATATAAAATCTATTATCATGTTCGGTGGATTAGGATCTGTATTCTTTATTGCAGGCATTAGCCTTATTAAAAACACCAAAGACAAGGAAACCTAATGCATTTTAACAAACCTATTTTGCAAATCGTAAAACAACTATGATGAAGAAAATATTGAGCAGTTTAACGTTAATCTTTTTTTCGTTATTCGTACTTATTGGCTGTGATATACTGAAAAGTATTCCAACCAATACAACGGGTGGTGTTTTTTCTTTAAATGGAAGTTGGAAAATAGAATCCAGCAGCAACGACAACGCACTTGTAGGAACAATCGTAAATGTTTATCCAATAGCCGGTGATGGTAGTATTACATCTCTTCAAAATAATTCCTATTGTCTTAGGGTGAATGATATTTTATGGAAAAGCATAACATCCAACAATGGCAACTTTAACATTAGCAACTTGGTAAATAGTTGCAATAATTCTGTAGTGTATAAACCAGCTGTATTAACTATCATTACCAACAACGAAATACGACTTTCTGGAACTACTGCAAACAATACATCATTGATACAGACATGGAAAAGGGTTGCAAACAAATAAGTACCCGCATTCAATTTGGCAGCGAAGCAGAAAATAACAAAAAAAAAGCACAGCGGAAAACTGTACTTTTTTTGCGATACTCATTAAATAATATTAAGCTTCTTTCTTTGCGCCCATACCATTCATCATACCTACTGCTGCACCAATTAAAGCAAATAACAATGTACTGGCAACAATATCAACACAAGTACTGGTAAGATTCAACAAATTTGCAGTACCATACATCGATAGGTCAAAACTGGCTGAATATAGAAGCCCGATCACTGCTCCACCGGTTGCACCTGCTGCCAATGTGGTAATATTAGCCCATCTGTTGAAAATATAAGAGACCAATAATCCCTGAAAAATACATCCTGCCATTAAAGCCCACCAAATAAAATCGGCTTGTGCTTTCATGGCACCAGTGGCTGTACCTTGATTACTGGCATAAAAATCCATTAATAACAAACCATAGATTAAAAATCCGGCTAAAAATGATACAATTCCTCCGACAATACCGGAGACAAGAAATTTTTGTGTGTTCATAGCAATCGTTTTTTTTGAGGGTAAAAAAAATTTGACCTGACAAAATAGAAAGAGGAATTGGTAATTGCAATAGCTAAGTCTTGACAATTTAAAAATGTGTATAAGTCTTTATTAAATAGATAAATGTTTGATTATCAATGCAAAATAGATAAAAAAAGACTCATTTAGCGAATATCTCATCAGATTTTTCATATCTTGTTTCAAACTAAATGTTATGCAAAAACAAGCTTTCAATGTATTGGTGTGTCTTTTATCATTTTCTATCGCACTTGTAGCACAAGAAAAGAAAAAGCTAACTCCCGAAGATTATGGAAAATGGCAGTCCATAGGTTCAAATGAACTTTCGCCAAATGGCGAATGGATTGCCTATCAGATTGTTGTTCAAGAAGACAATGATACATTGTATGTGATGAATAGAAATTCAAATAAAATCTTCAAAATAGAATTTGCTTCAGTACCCGAGTTTTCAAAAGATAACAAATGGATTGCCTATCGTGTGGGACTTCCATTTAAAGAAGCAGAAAAATTACGAGACCAAAGTAAACCGATTGAATATAAAATGGGCTTATTAAATTTAGAAACAGGAAAAAAAGAACTCATTCAAAATATTGCAAGTTTTGGTTTTTCCAGAAATGGAAAATTTTTAGCAGCTTATTTAACTCCACCAAAAGAAAACAAGGACAAGGGTAGTGTACTATTGATTAAAAATTTAGATGAAAATACCACTCATACCATTGGAAATATAACTGAATATGCATTCAACAAAAAAAGTGATCACTTATCATATATCGTTGAATCATCAAACATCGCGGGCAATTCAGTTGAATTACTCAAACTCAATACATATCAATTAAAAGTGATAGCCAGTGACACACTAAAATTTTCAAAACTTACCTGGCAAAAAGAGGGCGATGGTTTCAGTTTTTTAAAATCATATAAAAAGGAAGGATTTGAAGAAGAAAATGCAGTTGTGTATAGTTATATTCATCTAGATAAAACACCTGTTTTAAAAGTATTCGAACCAAATGAAGCAGTTTTTTTTCCTAAAAACATGCGAATTCACAATGGTGCAAACCCAAGATTAAGTGATGATATGCAATCCGTTTTTTTTGGACTAAAGACATGGACAATTCAACCCAAAAAAGAAGATAAAAAATCTTCGGATAGTGCCAAATCAAATCAAGAAACTACAAAAACCATTGCCGACACAACCAAAACAGTACAAGCCAAGAAATCAACACCCGATGAAAAATTACCGGCAGTGGATATTTGGCATTGGAAAGATCCGGAAATTCAACCACGTCAAAAAATCACTTTCACCCAAGATAAAGATGCCAGCTATTTGTCTGTCTGGAATTTTGAAACCGGCCAATTTTATCAACTTGCCAAAGAAAATACACCCGATGCACTTTTAACAGGCAATCAAAAGTTTGCCATTACATCCACTAACAAAAAATACAAACCTGCTTTTAAAGAAGATTTCGCAGATTTTTATTTGGTTGATGTTAAAACGGGAGAAGAAAAATTACTATATGAAAAATCTTTAACAGGTTTTAATACCGGCCCACGCTCTTCTCCGGATGGTCAATACTTATATTATTTTAAAGACAAAAACTGGTGGACTTATCAAATATCTACACAAAAAAATACCAATATTACCCAAAGCATTCAAATCAATTTTTGGGATACAAGAGATGATCATACAGCCAGTAAGCCGGCAGTTGGATTGGGAGGTTGGACAAAAAATGACAAAGAGATGCTTGTCTATGATGAATACAATATCTGGGCAATTATGCCGGATGGTAGCTCATCCCGGAAATTAACAGTGGGTGAAACTGATGAAACCATGTATCGAATTGTACGCCTCGACTTTGAAGACCCTTTTATTGATGATACAAAGCCTATTTATATAAGTGCCTATGGTGATAAAACAAAAAACTTTGGGTATGCCAAATTGGAAAATGGAAAAGTAGAGTCACTCATTTTCGAAAATAAAATGATCAATCGTTTATCAAAAGCAAAAGATGCCAATACATTCACATATATAAAACAGGATTATCACCAATCACCTGAAATATTTGCAGGGGATAATTTCACCAATGATCAAAAGATCAGAAGTACGAATCCACAACAAAATAATTATTATTGGGGCAAAAGCCAATTAATCAGTTTTACAAATAAGAATGGAAAGAAAATGCAGGGGGCTCTTTTTTATCCTGCAAATTATGAAGCCGGTAAACAGTATCCCATGATCGTTTACATTTATGAATTGCTTTCTAATACAGTACATGGATATACAAACCCTGGAAAAAGAATCGCTTATAACACAACCAATTTTACTACCAATGGTTATTTTATTTTCAGACCTGATATCGTTTATGAAACAAATGATCCCGGAATGAGTGCCGTAAATTGTGTAATTCCAGCCGTAAATGAAGTATTGAAAACAGGTATGATAGATAAAGACAAAGTGGGCATCATGGGGCACAGTTGGGGTGCTTATCAAACATCCTTCTTGGTAACGCAAACTGATATTTTTAAAGCAGCTAGTGCAGGGGCTCCTTTAACCGATTTGATTAGTATGTCACTATCCATTTACTGGAATAGTGGAACGCCCGATCAAAAAATATTCGAAACCAGTCAAGGGCGTTTTGATGGACCTTGGTATGAAAGAACGGAAGCACATATTCGCAACTCTCCCATGTTTAATGCCGGTAAAATACAAGCCCCGCTATTAGTTGCCTTTGGTGATAAAGATGGAGCTGTTGATTGGCACCAAGGAATTGAAATGTATGGAACAATGCGTAGAATGGAAAAGCCACATGTAATGCTCGTATACGCAGATGAGAATCATGGTTTAGCAAAAAAAGAAAACCAAATTGATTATCAAAAAAGACAAAAAGAATGGTTTGACCATTATCTTTTAGGTAAACCCGCAGAAAAGTGGATAACAGATGGCGTGAGTTATTTAGAAAAAATGAAAGCGAGAGAAAAACAAAATGAGACAAAAGAAAAATAATTTTTTTCGCTAACATCTTTAACCGGTAATTCATAACCACTATGTCACCAATAAAAACAGCCATTCTTTCCTTCGGCATGTCTGGAAGGGTTTTTCATGCCCCATTTATTCATTTACATCCGGGATTTGACTTATATGGCATATTAGAAAGAACCAAGTCAGAATCATTAGACATCTATCCGAATATTGTCCTTTTTAGGTCAATGGATGAATTATTGGCGGATACATCTATTGAATTGGTTATAGTAAATACGCCAACTGCTACACATTTCGATTTTGCTAAAAAAGTTTTGGCTGCAGGAAAACATGTAGTAGTAGAAAAAGCCTTTACTACTACTGTATCTGAAGCAATTGAATTAAGAGAATTGGCCCTGAAAAATAATCTACTGATTTCTGTTTTTCAAAATCGCCGCTGGGATAGTGATTTTAAAACGGTAAAAAAAGTAATTGAGGAAAACTGGTTGGGAGAAATTGTTGAAGCCGAAATTCATTTTGACCGGTTCAAAGATGAATTGAGTCCAAAACCCCATAAAGAAACTCCAGGTCCCGGTGCCGGTATCTTGAATGATTTGAGTCCACATTTAATAGACCAAGCTATCCATTTGTTTGGAATGCCACAATCGGTTTTTGCAGACCTTCGAATTACACGCCCTTCTTCAAAAGTGGATGACTACTTTGAAATTTTATTGTACTACCCTACCCTTCGTGTTAGATTGAAATCGGGTTACCAAGTTCGAGAACCCTTGCCGGCCTATACCATACATGGCCGAAAAGGCAGTTTTTTGAAAAGCAGGGCTGATGTACAGGAAAGCAATTTACAAGCAAATGAAAAACCCAATCTAACTGATTGGGGAACAGAACCAGAATCAGAACAAGGCTTATTGCATACAGAAAAAAATGGTGAAATTATTCGGAAAAGAATACCAACGCTGCAAGGCAATTACTATGATTATTATGAAGGCATTTATCAATCTATAAGAAACAATCAACCCATACAAGTTTCTGCCTCAGATGGAATTCTGGTAATGCAAATAATTGAAGCTGCTTTGAATAGTAATGTTCACAAAAAAGTAATCGATTTATACCCTTTTTTCTCACAGCAAATATGACCCATTATGAAACTATTTATGCTTTTTTTTCCAACATTGGCGGTAATGGCGGGTTGCCAGGCCGGCTTACAAAAAAATGATTTTAAACTTATCACTGTGACATATCCCACTACGCAAAAAGACACTACCATCCATGATGTTTTTTTTGGCACTTCTGTTGCTGACCCCTATCGATGGTTAGAGAATGATACGGCAGCCAATACCAAGTCTTGGGTAATAGAACAAAACAAAGTAACCCAAGACTATTTATCACAAATACCATTTAGGACAAAATTACAAAAGCGACTTACTGAGTTATGGAATTATGATGCCTATTCTGCGCCTTCAAAAGAAGGCTCATACACTTATTTCTATAAAAAAACAGGATTACAAAACCAGCCTGTATTATATCGACAGAAAGAAGGAGAAACAAATCCTGAGATTTTTCTGGATCCAAATACTTTCTCGTCAAATGGGACTACCTCCCTGGCCGGCATTAATTTTTCAAAAGATGGCACCCTTGCAGCTTATCAAATATCGGAAGGCGGTAGTGATTGGAGAAAAGTGATCATCATGGATGTGGTTTCTAAAAAACAATTGGGCGACACATTACAAGATGTAAAATTTAGTGGCATTGCATGGAAAAGAAATGAAGGATTTTATTATAGTAGTTATGACAAACCCAAGGATGGAAGTCAACTTGCAGGAAAAACAGATCAGCATAAATTATTTTTTCATACACTTGGAGAAAAGCAGCATTTAGACAAATTAATATTTGGAGGAAGCACTACCCCCAGAAGATATATTGGTGCTGAAGTTACAGAGAATGAAAAATGGTTAATTATCAATGCAGCAAATAGTACATATGGTTCGGAGATGTATGTTCAGGATCTCACCAAAATAGATGCACCCATTGTTTCGGTAGTGAACAATATGAAAAACCAGTCCGGCATTGTATATGCAGATGAAACTTATTTTTATATCCAAACTGATAAAGACGCGGCGAATAATAAATTGATGGTTGCCCCTCTATCAAAACCCCAGCCAGAAAACTGGAAAACATTGATTCCGGAACAGCCCGAAGTTTTATCTGCAAGCATTGCGGGTGGAAACATTTTCTGTAGTTATATTAAAGATGCTACCAATCGGGTGATGCAATTTGATATGCAGGGCAAAAAATTGAGAGACATTCATTTACCGGGTTTAGGTTCTGCAAATGGTTTTTCAGGAAAAGTAAATGAAAAAGAGGTGTTTTTTAGCTTTACTGCTTATACCACCCCTTCCACTATTTATAAATTCAATATTTTATCCGGTGAAAGTGAGGTGTATAAAAAACCCGAAGTAAAATTTATTAGTGACGATTATGAATCGAAACAAGTGTTCTACACTTCAACGGATGGCACAAAAATTCCAATGATTATTACACATAAAAAAGGATTGGCTTTAGATGGCTCACATCCTACATTATTATATGGTTATGGAGGATTTTCAATTAGCCTTACCCCCTATTTTAGCACCAGTAACATAATCTTGTTAGAGAATGATGGCATTTTTGCAGTTGCCAATTTGAGAGGAGGTGGAGAATATGGCGAGGCTTGGCATAATCAAGGCATTAAGACAAAAAAGCAAAATGTATTTGAAGATTTTAAATCAGCGGCAAATTTTTTAGTAGATAATAAATATACAACCCGAGACAAACTCGCTATTCAGGGAGAATCCAATGGCGGTTTATTAGTTGGCGCAACAATCACCCAACAACCTGATGTTTGTAAGGTTGCATTCCCATTTGTGGGTGTAATGGATATGTTGCGCTATCATAAATTTACGGCGGGTGCGGGATGGGCATACGATTATGGCACTGCAGAAGATTCAAAAGAAATGTTTACATATTTAAAAGGATATTCTCCTGTGCATAATTTTCATCCCGGAACAAATTATCCGGCAACATTGGTAATGACAGCAGATCATGATGACAGAGTGGTACCGGCACATTCGTTTAAATTTACTGCTACCCAACAGGAAAATCACAAAGGCGAGAATCCCGTGTTAATTAGAATTGAAACAAAAGCAGGCCATGGTTCTGGTCGTTCAACAGACCAAGTGATAAAAGCAGAAGCGGATAAATGGTCTTTTATGTTTTATAATTTACAGATACAACCCAAATAAAATAATGAGTTTTACTGAATGACATTGTAAATTGGTTGCAAAGTCTTTCTGTTATTTGAATTCCCATAATAAAAATGCACCCTTACATTACCCCCATTGCTAATAAATTTTCGCTTCAGGAAAATCCGAATAAAGCGAAAGGAATGAAAGCCTACTTATTGAATCAATTTAGTTTTTTTGGAATTGCTGCACCGGAAAGAAGATTGTTATGCAAAGAATATTATAAGCAAAATGTAATTACTGATCTTACAGAATTAGAAAAAATTGTACTGGAAACATTTCTCTTGCCTCAAAGAGAATTTCAATATTTTGGAATTGAGTTATTTGCACACCATAAAAAACTTTGGAAATCCTCTTCCATAGGTTTGATCAAAAAGTGTTTGTTGACAAAAAGTTGGTGGGATTCTGTGGATGCAATTGCGTCTGAATGGTTAGGGCCTTTTTTCACATTATTCCCACAAAAAATTATGCACCATACCTTTCAATGGAATCGTTCAACCGATATTTGGTTACAAAGAAGCAGTATTCTATTTCAAAAATCTTACAAAACAAGCACGGATACAAAATTATTATCAGCCTATATCTTGCATTGCAGTGATTCAAAAGAATTTTTTATTCAAAAAGCCATCGGCTGGGCTTTACGAGAATATTCAAAAACCAATCCAAAATGGGTTCTATCATTTGTAAGTAAAACGAAATTACCTAGCCTCAGCAAAAAAGAAGCCCTAAAGAGAATGTAAAGTTGCTACTTGAATACTTTAAGCGAATACGCCAAATTCACCATTGCTCTTAACCTTTGTTTACAGCATTTTCCCGGTTTCTAGAAACCAACAATGATGATATTCCAAATGGGAGATGAATTAGCAGCATTAAAACACTAGATATTAAATCATTATTTTTTATTATTAACAATCGATTATTTATGTAAAGTATTGATTTTCATGATCTAACAAGGCAACTAATTGATTTTTTAACTAAATTTTAATAATGAGAAATACAATTGTGGGATATTACCCATATCTTTGTAGTGTTAAAACTACTTTTAAGTTTTAAGAGTTGAATTAGAGCTTCAGCAAATGTAAGTGGTAGTTATTAATAAGACCAAAACGAAAACTAAACGTTCATGAAAACAACTAGACAAATCCTAGTATTTTTTTCAATACTATTGATTTTTACAAGCTGCACAAAAACGGCTGATGTTGTTTTATCGAGTGAACAAAAGGTCGTAAATTCTCTTTCAGGATCCGGCAACCGTATTTGGAATTTGACAAATAAGTACGAAAATTCTATAGAAATTGCACTTACACAGATGGAGAAGAAAAATACCAAAACCTACACAACCAATCCATCTTCTCCGGCCGAATCTTATGCCGGCACATTAACTACAACTGATTTCGGTGTAGGTTCATGGATGTTAAAGGGACCGGTTAAATTAGTAGAAATGGTCCAAAAAAATTCTGTACCTACTGAAATTACTTACCTAATCAATGAAATAACCAATACAAAATTAGATATTGAGTATATTCAGAATTATAAATCTGTCAGATACATATACATGGCTTATTAGAATATTGATTATCAATACTCTATACATAAAATGTACCATATTTTCCTAGCTCATTTAATTCATTGTTTTTATAAATCCGGTCGATTTTTCCTGAGATTTTAATATTATAGACTTTCCCCATTTAACTGTTAGCCCGTTTCCAATAATTGCTATCCAATCCCGTTTGCATCAGAATAAAAAATTTGCAAAGCATTTATCGATATCACTTAACATAGAATCTTACAAAATCTTAAAACTGAAGCATAGAAAGAAGTTAAAATATATCTTAATTTGAATACATATTAAATTATTATAAACTATGTAAATAGTTGTTAATCTAATAATAATTTTTAACACATTGAGAATTTCTAAAAACTTCAAAAAAACTTCCCAAAAGAACTACAAATGTGGTAAAAACTACTTAAGTTTGTAGTTGTAAAACTACTTTAGTGAAAAGAAACACTAGGTTTTCTTACAAAAAGTCATAGAATCCAATCATGCTAATTAAAAAAGGGACATACTTATTAATCATTCTGTTGTTTGCCTCTGTTGTTGGCAAATCTCAAATGTCTCTTAGTTTCTCTCCCATTGCTTTTTCTACTAGCGGTATAACAGCAACAGGTGGTACGCCTTTTATTGTGAATGGTTCAGGAAAATGTTTAACTTTAGGTAGTGGTTTATCATCTTTAACCATTGCGTATAATAATACCGGCAAGTTTGGTGAATCATGCAAAGAAGTTGCTCCTGTTGCAGCGATAAGTAATGTCTCTGTTTCTTTAAAATTATATCCAAATCCTACGAATGGCCCCGCCACAATAAAATGTGAAGGACAATTTGATGCCAATTTATTTTGTCAGTTAAGAATATTTACACTGGAAGGAAGAGTGATGTTAAGCCAAATGGTTTTGATGAGAGATATTCAGTCAGGTTACGCTATCAATGCCGCTACTTTCGCAGCAGGCACTTATGTAGTTTCCATAGACTTTATGAATCAGCGGTATAATACAAAAATGATAAAACTGTAAACCGGTTTTATTATCTAAAAAGATAAAAGATATTGGTTTTCGAAATTATTGAAATGACAAAACAAAAATATTTTTTAGCTATCAATGCAATTGAGGATTGAAATTGAATAAAAAAATATTACACATAAAGTGATTACTTTCAAACATACAACCCACTTATCATTTCTGCTCTTTGTTGGGTGCTTTATGATCATTTCTCTTTCATCGAATGCACAGACTTTTGGCGATGATTTAGGCAATCATCGTGCTGATTCTACATTGCGGATGACTAATAATTACATTATTGATGCAAAAGGTATACTTATTGGAAGTAGTACTTTTATCAATGAAACAAGTGTGGCCTTACAAATTGAAAGTGCTTCAAAAGCGCTGCTAATTTCTAGGGTTTTTGCCCCTTCTGCTATTCTTTCGCCGGTTAATGGAATGTTGATTTATTCTACCAGTGACAATGTTTTTTATGCTCGACAAAATAATTCATGGGTTGCTTTTGGTTCTTTCACAAACGGCGTTACAACATTAAACGGACTTTTGGGAAGTGTTACCATTAAGGCTGATACCAATACTGCTTCTATTACAATCACAAATGTTCCCGGAACAGGCGAAATCATTGTTTCCGCCAATGCATCATCCGCTATTTGGAATGCAAATAAATTGATGGGCAATATTATTGCCGGAACGGCACCCACGAATGGACAAGTTTTACAGTGGAATAATGCTTCTTCGCAATGGGAACCTAGCACCATTAGTACCCTCAGTAATTTACAATTAGGCACAGGTTCAGCAACAGATTCTATTGTTACCACAAAAAATGGTGTTTTACTTACCAGAGCAGCCGGTAATTTTATATATGTAACGGATACAACAAGCATGTTAAGTAAATACCTTAGAAAAACGGATACTGCAGCTATGCTCAGCAATCGTTTAAAAATAAGTGATACGGCTAATATGTTAAGCGGATATGTACGTTTCGGTAATGTTCCGGCAACAGGTGTAACATCCGTCTCAGTTACCACTGCAAATGGCGTTTCCGGTACTGTTACCAATGCAACCACTACCCCTGCTATATCCTTAAGTCTTGGTGCCATCACTCCAACATCCATTAATTCATCAGGTTCTATTACAGCTACTAGTTTAGGGGGTACCCTTTCAACTCCCGCACAACCAAATATTACATCAACAGGAACTTTAACCGGTTTAACAGTTACTGCACCTATTAATGGTGCTATTACAGGAAATGCAGGAACTGCTACTAAATTAGCTACTGCAAGAACCATTAATACCATTCCTTTTGATGGAACAGCAGATATTTCTATCACCGCTGCTGCCGGAGCTGCAACGCTTACAGGTACAACTTTAGCAGCCTCAGTTGTAAACTCTTCATTAACTTCTTTAGGAACCATTGCTAATTTAACAGCTACGAATCTGGCTGTAACGAATGCCATTTCTGGTAATATTACCGGATCAGCCGGAAGTGTATCCGGTAATGCAACTACGGCCACTACATTACAAACATCCCGATTAATTAATGGAATAGGCTTCAATGGAGGATCAGATATCACGGTAGCAGCAGCGGCAGGAACTTTAACAGGTACCACTTTGGCAGCTAATGTGATTAGTTCATCATTAACCTCTTTGGGTACTATCGCTAATTTAACGGCTACGAATCTAGCTGTCACGAATACCATTTCCGGAACGATTAATGGCAATGCCGGCACAGCTACTAAATTAGCCACTGCCAGAAATATTAACGGACAAGCATTTGATGGAACAGCTGATATTACTATTTCTACTGCTGCCGGTGCAGCTTCCCTTACAGGTACGACTTTAGCTTCCAATGTGGTTAGTTCATCCTTAACTTCTTTGGGTACCATTGCTAATTTAACGGCTACGAATCTGGCTGTTACCAATACCATCTCAGGAACGATAAATGGCAATGCAGGAACTGCTACTAAATTAGTTACTGCCAGAAATATTAACGGGCAAGCATTTGATGGAACAGCTGATATTACTATTTCTACTGCTGCAGGGGCTGCAACACTTACTGGTACTACTTTAGCCGCTAATGTGATTAGTTCTTCATTAACTTCTTTGGGTACCATCGCAAATTTAACAGCAACGAATTTGTCTGTAACGAATACCATTTCCGGAACGATTAACGGGAATGCCGGTACAGCTACTAAATTGGCTACTGCCAGAAATATTAACGGGCAAGCATTTGATGGCACTGCTGACATTACTATCACTGCGGCTGCAGGGGCTGCAACGCTTACCGGTACTACTTTAGCCGCAAATGTGGTTAGTTCTTCATTAACATCTTTGGGTACTATCGCAAATTTAACCGCTACAAATCTGGCTGTAACCAATACCATCTCAGGTACTATCAATGGCAATGCAGGTACGGCTACTAAATTAGTTACTGCCAGAAATATTAACGGACAAGCATTTGATGGTACTGCTGACATTACT
>JANOVY010000191.1:0-7850 GCA_031417635.1 Bacteroidota bacterium
TAACAATATTAGCCAGCAGCAAACTATCAGGATACGCCAACTTGTCTCTATCTGATGGGAATCCAGTAAATACAGGTACCCTGGCAGATAGCTTTTCACTTAAAGGCAAACGCATTGCAGCACTATCTATATAAAAAGAACTTCCTTGTAATGAAAAAACCCTGGCTACCGGTTGTCTTTCTATAATTTTCACCTGTAATACCTGATTGTTATCCAGAAAAACGTCTGCGCTGCTTACCCAGGGATTTTTTTCGGTTAAAAATTCCATTTCTCTAATATTGAGTTCAGACATTCTAGAACCCCGAATTTTTCCGGTAGCATTTAATATGTCTACTATATCATTCTCATCAATAAAGAGGTGTTTGTATACTCCATCAATGTTTATGTTTACATCAACACAAAACTTTTCATCTTTTTTTTTCATTGCAGCCCCAAATAATACAATCACCGAAATGCCGGCAAGTAGCCAACATGAATTGATCAATATTTTTTTCCAATTGTACTTTCGCATACTTAGTTATCCTGCAATATTTTTTTAACGGATTGAATTAATATATCGATATCACCTGCCCCGGCCATTACCAATAACGGAGGTCTATTTTCTCGTACCCATGTCTCTACACCAACTTTATCCAAAACGCTTTTATTGGGAATTCTCATTTTATGGAACAATAATTCACTGGTTATACCTTCAATGGGCAATTCCCTAGCCGGATAAATAGGTAATAGAATTACCTGATCGGCCAAATCCAAACTTTTGGCAAATTCATCCGCTTGGTCTTTGGTTCTACTAAATAAATGGGGTTGAAAGACCAAGACAATTTTTTCTAGCGGAAAAATGCTTTTAACACCAGTCAACAAAGCCCTTAATTCTTCCGGATGGTGTGCATAATCATCAATCAACACATGATGATGGGTTTTTAGTGCATATTCAAATCTTCTTTTTACCCCTTTAAAGTCTGCAATGGCGGCTATTATTTTCTCGTCCGCTATTTTTAAATATTTTGCAACCGTGATAGCAGCTATACAATTTTCAATGTTATGTAAGCCACCCATATGTAGTAAGACACTTTTAATTGTGTATTCTTTACTAATTACATCAAACAGATAACTTCCATTCATAACGCTTATCTGAGAGGCATACACTTGTGCCTTAGTATTTTCAAAACTGTAAGAATATTGATGATCTGCCTGTAGCTCATTGCTACGATACATACCATATTTTGCAATCAAACAACCGTCCGGTTTAATTTTTTGTGAGAATTGAATAAAAGCATTTACAACTTCTTCCGCTGTTCCATAAATATCTAAATGGTCCGGATCAACAGAAGTAATCACTGCGACATCGGGCACTAATTTCAAAAAACTTCTATCATACTCATCCGCTTCTACTACTACTACATTGCGTTCATGACTCCAAAAATTTGTTTGGTAGTTTGCTGAAATACCTCCTAAAAAAGCATTACAACCATATCCCGAATGGGTTAATAAATGGGCAATCATGGTAGTAACCGTTGTTTTCCCATGTGTACCTCCAACACATATATTAAAAGAACTTTCGGTAATCCATTGTAATACATCACTTCTTTTCACAACCGTATAATTATTCTCTCGGTAATATACAAGCTCAGCATGCGAAGCGGGAATAGCAGGTGTAAATACTACGGCATCAACATTTTTGGGAATTAAGTCAACGTTTTCTTCGTAATGGATGTCAATACCCATTTTTTCCAATTCACGGGTAAGTATGGTAGTTGTTTTATCGTATCCACTAACAACAACACCTTTGGAAATAAAATACCTAGCGAGGGCGCTCATGCCAATCCCTCCAATACCAATGAAATAAATATTTTGTATTTCGCTCAACTTAGACATGCATTTGTTTTAATATTTCCTTAGCGATTACTTCATCAGCGTTGGCAATGGCAAATGAAATAATGTTTTTTTTCAATTCCGTTTGCAAAGCCTCGTCTTTCGCTAATTCAACAACAGTAGAAACCAATTTTTCTTTTACATCCTTATCTGAAACCATTAAAGCTGCTTTTTTATTAACCATAGACAATGCATTAGCCGTTTGATGATCTTCTGCTGCAAAGGGATATGGAACAAAAATGGCCGGTTTTCCTACTACGGATAATTCTGTTATACTCATAGCACCGGCCCTACTAATAACAATATCGGCTGCAGCATATGCCATGTCCATTTCTTTAATAAAATCACTGACCCAAATATTTTTTTTGCCTGCCGACATTGCTTTATATGTATCCGCTTTTGTTCTACCGGTTTGCCAGATGATTTGTAGCTGATTGGCAGCAAAAAGTTCCAAGTGTAAAAGAATGGCTTCATTAATACTTCCTGCACCTAGGCTACCTCCTACTATGAGGATTGTTTTCTTTGCTCGGTCAAGTCCAAAAAATAACTGAGCTGATTCGCGACTAATATTAGATATTGCTATGTTCTTCCGAACCGGATTACCCGTTATTATTAATTTTTCTGGTGGGAAAAATTTTTCCATACCCGCTGAGGCAATAAATATTTTGGTAGCCTTTTTACTTAACATGATATTGGCTTTACCCGCAAAAGAATTACTCTCATGGATAAACGATTTTATTCCTTTTGCCTGCGCATATCGTAAAACCGGAAAAGTTGAATAGCCGCCTACACCTATAACAGCATCCGGCTTAAACGCCTTTATGATGTTTCTAACTTGAAAAAAACTTTTAACCAACTTGTATGGCAAGCTCAGATTTTTTTCCAATGCTTGCCTGTTAAATCCAGCAATATCCAATCCAATTATCGAGTATCCCGCTTGTGGAACTTTTTCCATTTCCATTTTACCCTTTGCACCGATAAACAATAGTACAATGTCGGGCTCTAGTTCTTTTAAAGCATTCGCTATGGCAATTGCGGGAAAAATATGGCCACCGGTTCCGCCACCGGCAATGATAATGCGACTCCCTCCAGACTCAATACCTCCTTGCCCTCGGAAGGGTGAGTAAGCATTGGTTTCAATATGACTATTTTCAATCATTAACTTTATTCGGCAATTTTTAATACTCCCCCTTCAGGGGCCTGGTGGGTTAGAGGGCTCGGTTCCATTTGTTCCACATTTCTTGCAACACTTAAAATAATTCCGATAGCACAGCAGGTAAAAAGGTATGAGCTTCCACCCATACTCACAAGGGGAAGTGTTACACCAGTAACCGGAACAAGATTTACATTTACTGCCATATTTGCTATTGCTTGTATTACCAGCGTAAAACTTAATCCCAATGCAAGAAATGCCCCAAAAGCATATGGACAACGCCTGAATATTCTAATACATCTGAAAAGAAAGACCAAGTAAATAAAAATAATAAATGCTCCTCCTAGAAGTCCGTACTCTTCAATAATGATTGAATAAATAAAATCATTATAAGCCTGGGGCAAAAAATTACGTTGTCGGCTATTGCCTGGACCTAGCCCTACTAAAACACTACCATTGGCTATGGCAATTTTGGCCTGTTGCACTTGATAAGGAACTTCATTTTCTTTAGCATACATAAAATCCTGAACACGCTTTACCCAGGTACCTATTCTACCAAATGATTTTGATTTTTCAGCCAAAGCCGGATTTTGACTTTCCGGTAAAGCTTTGCTGTTGTAGGTAATCATGGCTATTGAAATAATGAGTACAACAGGGATTAATGCAATGCCTATCGTTAACAATATGTGTTTAAAACTAACCCGACCAATAAACATCAATAGCAAAGCTGTAGCACCCGTTAACATAGCATTTGACAAATTTGCCGGCATGATTAATGCGCATATTATCAGAACTGCAGAAGCGACAGGTAAAAATCCTTTTTTGAAGTCTTTAATGATTTCTTGTTTTTTACTAAGTAATCTAGATATGTACATGAATAATGCCAGCTTGGCAAAATCACTGGTCTGAACAGTCATATTAATAATAGGAAGCTTAATCCATCTGCTTCCATCATTAATTTTTGCGCCAAAAAATAATGTATATAATAATAATGGAATAGCAGCAAGAAAAAGTATCGTAGCTACTTTTGAGAATAAAGTATAATTTATTCGGTGTAAAAAATAGATAAGTAGGAGCCCTACTAATGAGAATGAGACTTGTTTGAAAAGATAAACACTTGTATTACCCTTATACATTTTATAAGCCAATGAGCCTGTTGCACTGTATACAACCAATATAGAAATCAATGAAAGTAAAACCACAATGCCCCATATGTATTTATCCCCCTTTGTTCTTTCTACCAATTGGCCACGCATACCTCCGATAGTGGGTATTTGTGAAAACAAAGTATCCTTAATTTCGCTCATACATTTTTTATTTACGAATTTAATTTTCCGAATTACGAATGTTAATTACTTTATTAAAAGAAATTAACTGGTCATTCGAAATGTATCATTCGAAATTGCTTACAATTCTTTTACTGCTTCTTTAAATTGTTTTCCTCTGTCTTCATAATTTTTAAACAAATCAAAACTGGCACATGCCGGGCTCAGTAGAACAACATCTCCTTTAGCAGCACATCTAAATGAAGCATTTACAGCTTTTTTTGCAGAGTCGGTTTCTATGATTACAGGAACCATGTCTTTAAAAGCCTCCAAGATTTTTTTATTATCAAGACCCATACATATGATGGCTTTTACCTTTTCTTTTACGAGTTCAGCTAATAATTTATAATCATTTCCTTTGTCGGTTCCTCCCAATACCAATACAGTAGGTTTGTTCATACTCTCCAAAGCAAACCATGTACTGTTCACATTGGTTGCTTTACTGTCATTGATAAACTCAACCCCTCTAACCATGGCAATGAATTCCATCCGATGCTCAAGACTATGAAAGTCTTTTACTGCTTCGCGGATTTTCTCTTTGCGGATGCCGAGTGTTGCGGCTGCGATTCCTGCTGCCATAGTGTTGTAGTTATTGTGTTTACCTTTTAGAGCAAAGTCATAAATACTCATGCTTACTCTTTCTTCTTGGATTCTCAGCATCATCTGGTCGCCCTTGATGTAGCCGCCTTTTTTTACTTCGTGTTTCATAGAGAATGGTAATGGGTTAGTATAAATGGTTAGTAATGGGATTTTTTGCATGATCACCTCATCATCTTCGCAGTAGATGAAGTAATCTTGATTTGTTTGGTTTTCAATGACTCTGAATTTACTGTTGATGTAATTCTCAAATCGGTACTCATACCTGTCTAAATGATCTTCAGTAATGTTCAGTAACACTGCTATATCTGCTCGAAAATCTTTGATATCATCTAATTGATAAGAACTCACTTCAACTACATAAATAGGCTTAGGGTCAGTTGCCACTTGTTTGGCAAAAGAAATACCAATATTGCCTACCATTGCTGTTTCTAATCCGGCTGTTTCACATATGTGTTGTAGTAATGCAGTGGTGGTACTCTTACCGTTACTACCCGTGATAGCTACAATTTTGCTGTCACCCTTAAAACGATATGCGAGTTCAATTTCACTAATGACGGGTATACCATTCGCTCTGATCTGTTTCACCATTTCATTTTTTTCAGGAATACCCGGGCTTTTCATTACTTCATCAGCATTCAATATTTTTTCAACTGAATGAAGTCCTTCTTCAAAATCAATTCCATTATCAAAGAGCTCTTTTTTGTAAATGGGTTTTATTAATCCGCTATCGCTGACAAAAATTTGATACCCATTTTTATTACCCAATAATGCAGCACCCACCCCACTTTCTCCCCCTCCTAATATGACCAATCGATGACTCATATAACTTATCTTATTTTCAATGTTACAATTGACAATACCACACAGAGGATGGTAATAATCCAAAATCGAATAGCTATTTTATTTTCATGAAAGCCTTTTTTCTGATAATGGTGGTGCAATGGACTCATCAAGAAAACTCTTTTACCTACCCCGGTTCTTTTTTTAGTGTACTTAAAATAAGTTACTTGTATAATGACACTAAAAGTTTCAATAAAAAACACACCACAAAAAATGGGAATTAGTAATTCTTTTCTAACAATGAATGCTAATGAAGCAATGATGCCTCCGAGTGCCAGACTACCGGTATCACCCATGAAAACTTGGGCTGGATAGGTATTGTACCATAGGAAACCAATACAAGCACCAACAAACGCGCCAACAAAAATGGAAAGCTCTCCCAGATTTGGGATATACATGATATCAAAGTAATCGGCAAAAATGTAGTTACCACTTACATAAACAAAAATCCCAATCCCGGCACCAATAATGGCACTTACGCCTGCAGCAAGGCCATCAAGTCCATCAGTAAGATTGGCTCCATTTGATACGGCTGTAACAATAAAGATGACAATCAATATGTAAACAATCCAGGTATATTTTTCAGCACCCGGCCCAATCCAACTAATTAGCCTACTATAATTGAATTGATGGTTTTTTACAAAAGGGATAGTCGTTATGGGTGTTTTTACTTTTACAAACCTTTTTTCAATTCCATTTAATTTTCTAGGGATAATATTAGAATCTTTAGCTAGCCTTTCTCCTTTTTGTAATTGAGCTTGCGGACTAGTAATGACTTCTCTTTCAACTGTTACAGCGTTACTAAAATAAAGGGTAGCCCCAATAATGATTCCCAACCCAATCTGTCCAATGATTTTTGACACGCCTGCCAATCCATCACTATCTTTCTTTTTATACGCTTCTCCAATTTGTTTAGCCGCTCTTCTAGCCCTGATTTTTAATAAGTCATCCAGAAAACCAATGATACCAAGCCATACAGTACAGACAATCATTAGTCGGATATATACTTTGTCAAGATTGGCAAATAATAATGTTGGAATTAATATGCTCAAAAGGATAATGATTCCACCCATAGTAGGTGTTCCTTTTTTTTGCATTTGACCTTCCAATCCAAGATCTCTAACACTTTCACCAATTTGTTTTTTCTGTAACAGTGAAATAATACGCTTACCATATACAGTTGCAATCAGCAAAGACAATATAACCGACATGGCAATTCGGAACGTTAAGAACTGAAACAAACCGGTACCGGGTATTTGAAATTCTTTGTTTAGCCAGTTAAATAAATAGTATAGCATGGTATTCAGTTGTTAAATGTTAGTTGTTCGATGTCAGAAATCAATTGATAGATGTTAGTTGTTAATACAACTTTGTGACTAGCATCTGTCAATTCACACCATTTTCACTTTCCCAATAATTCAAACATTTTCCTCAATACTTCTTTGTCATCAAAAGGATATTTTACTCCATTAATATCCTGGTATTTTTCATGTCCTTTACCGGCAATAAGAATGATATCTTCTTTATTTGCCAAACTCACAGCCGTCTTGATTGCTTCGCTTCTATCAACAATGGTGATATATTTTCTTTTCGCTGCACTGGTTAAACCTTGCTCCATATCATTTAGAATGGCAGAAGGGTCTTCTGTGCGAGGATTGTCACTGGTAAGTATTACTTTATCGCTTAGATCACAAGCCGCTTGGGCCATAATGGGTCTTTTTGTTTTGTCTCTATCACCGCCACATCCAACAACGCATCCCTGGTTCCGAACGCCAATCTTTTTCCCGGCGGGACCGGAGGGAGTCGCACGTTGACCGTAATTCCCGCGCTCAACCAATTCGGCTCCGCAACAATTACAGTTAGGGTGACGGACGCCGGAGGTTTGTCTGACAGCGAAAATTTTGGAATTACGGTCACCTCTGTGAACGATCAGCCGGTGATCAGTCCAATCGCCCACCAAAGCACCGCGCCGGGAACGGCAACCCCCGCTCTGATGTTCACAGTGAGCGATGTGGAAACCTCCGCGGCATCTCTGAACGTGAGCAAGGTTTCGACAAACA
>JANOVY010000192.1:0-6759 GCA_031417635.1 Bacteroidota bacterium
GCCACCACCGTTTTAAGAAGTGTAGAATTTCAAGTAGGTAGAACGGGTGCAGTAACGCCGGTGGCGAAATTAGATCCTGTATATCTGGGTGGTGTAACTGTATCAAGTATATCAGTGCATAATGAGGAATACATAAAAGAAAAAGACCTCAAGATTGGAGATCATGTATTAATAGAACGAGCAGGTGATGTGATTCCGCAAATTGTAAAATCTTTATCGGAATTAAGAAAAGGGACTGAACAGGATATTGATTTTCCAAAAGAATGTCCTGTTTGCAAAAGCGAATTGTTTAAAGAAGAAACTGAAGCCGTTTGGCGTTGTATAAACATTGAATGTGAAGCGCAGGTGGTAGAAAGAATCATTCATTTTGTTAGCAAAGATGCCATGGACATTAAAAGCTTTGGAGAAGCGAATGTTCGAAAATTCTATGATATAGGACTAATAAAAGATATCCCGGGGATTTATGAATTGGCGTATGAGCGGATAGGAGAATTGGAAGGTTTTGGGGAAAAAAGTTTAGACAATCTTCGAACTGCCATTAAAGCATCCAAACAGCAACCATTACACAGATTAATATTTGGATTGGGTATCCGATTTGTAGGAGAAACCACCGCCAAAACATTGGCCAACTCTGTTGAACACATACTTGATTTCAGAAAAAAAACAGAAGAAGAATTAATACAGTTAGAAGATGTGGGTATAAAAGTGGCCAAAAGCATTCATGTTTTTTTTCAAAATGAGCAAAATATTCAGATGTTGGAACATTTAGCGTTGTTGGGTCTCCAATTAAAAAATCAAAAAAGAGATACAGTGATGGCAGGTTCTTTAACCGGCCAAACATTTCTTTTTACCGGCACATTAGCAAAGTTAAAAAGGAGTGAAGCAGAAGCAATGGCAGAAGCGAAGGGGGGTATTATGGTAACGGGGGTAAGTGCAAAATTGAATTACTTGGTGGTGGGTGAAGATGCGGGCAGTAAATTAGAAAAAGCCAAGAAAATTAATACCATTAAAATCATTAGTGAAGAGGAGTTTATACAATTAATAGAAGGGTAATTTTTCATCATACCTTTTATGTAATCAAAAAATAACCATACCCATGCTTCAAAACAGTACACGTAGCTTTTTAAAAGAATTGGCAAAAAAAAATAACAAAGTTTGGTTTGATGCCAATAGACCAAAATATGAAAAAGCAAAAGCAGATTTTGCTGAATTGGTAAAAACAACTTTAGCAGGGTTTGCTAAAAAAGACAAGAACCTTGATTCACTCACTTATAAAGATTGTATGTTTCGGATTAACAGAGATGTGCGATTTAGTAAAAACAAAGCACCCTACAAAACCAATATGGCCATGTATTTTGTAAAGGGCGGCAAGAAATCGATGCTGGCAGGTTATTATTTTCATTGTGAGCCGGGGGGTAAAAGCTTTGTGGGTGGTGGATTGTATGGTGGAGAAGCCGACCAGATAAAAAAAGTAAGGCAGGAGATTGATTACAATTGGGATGAATTTCAAAATATTATCAAGAATAAAACATTCAAAAAATATTTTAACGGTTTATCTACCGACATGGCCAATAGTTTACAGCGTGAACCCAAAGGCTACGAAAAAGACAATCCTGCCATCCAATATTTAAAAATGAAAAGCTGGGTGGCTTCTATGCCCATCAGCGATGTTGAACTATCCGACCCAAATTTATCTAAAAAAATAATGGAGGCATTTTCTGCTATGCAACCATTGAATGCTTTTTTGAATAAAGCGCTTGAAGAATAAGCCGATTTGCACTGATTGACTTAAAAAGAAACTCATAAAATCGCCCCTTTTTCCATTTTTTCCTAAGATTTTCCTTAGAAGACACCCGGACTAAAGCCCTTATTTTCCATTTTTATGATAGAAATGGATATATTTTTGTGTCTATTTATTATATGATAAGCCATAGATAACTCATAGATAAGTCATAGATAAGCCATAGATAAGCCATAGATAAGCCATATCTATAGGTATGGCTTATCTATGTGTTATCTATGTGTTATCTATGTGTTATCTATGGGTTATATATATTTTATATTAGGTTTATCCGTATTTCAATACCTTTACAGTAAATAACCAACGATGGCTTTTATAACTGATAACATGGGAATTGAAGGCGGCATAGGGAATATGTCTGCTTATAGGATGCGGGGCATTGATAAAATGGTGGTACGTACAAAAGGCGGGGCCACCAAGGCTAAAATTAAAACGGACGCTAATTTTGCCAAAACACGGCAAAACAACAGTGAATTTGGGGGTTGTGCAAAAATGGCCAAAGCCATCAGAATGGCCATTGAGCCCATTTGCCATTTGGCCGATTATAATTTTACGCCATCGCTTATTTCAATGGCTAAAAAAATGCAATTACAAGATACCTTTCATCCACGGGGTGAAAGAGGTATTCAACTTTCTAAGTTTGGGTATTTACTCGAAGGATTTGCGCTTAATAAACGCAATGGGTTTGATACCATCATCAAACATTCGCTACGACCTCGGATAGATCGTGCCATGGGCAATGCCATTATTGAGGTTCCCGATTTAAAACCCAATATGAATCTATCCTTGTTTTGGCCACAACCCTATTATCGGCTGGTGCTTTCGATAGGGCTGGTGACAGATTTGGAGTTTGGTAACGGGGGTTTCGAAAAACAATCGATTACCCAAACAGTATTTGCAGAATCATTGCGTTCTGCGTGGATACCGGTACAACAAACACAGAAAGCAGAGGCAGTGGTTCTACAATTAAAAAACCTGCCCCCCATCACCGATCAACAAACCATGATAGTGGCAGCCGGCATTGAAATGGGATCGCCCATACTTTCTGCCGAAATTGAACATGTAAAATATGCCGGCGCCGGAAAAATACTATTGGTAGGTTAAACCAATACCCGGCTTTAAAATAAGGCTAGCTTATCTTCTTAGATAGAACCCGCCCATCCATTGAAGATGAAAATATTAATTTTCATCTTCAATGGATAATCCCCTTCTCCATTAAATATTCCGCTATTTGAACCGCATTGGTAGCAGCGCCTTTGCGAAGGTTATCGCTTACAATCCACATATTTAATGTGTTGGGTTGTGTTTCATCTCTTCTTAATCGACCCACAAAAACTTCATCTTTTTCGTGCGCCCACAATGGCATTGGATACAGATGATTGGTGGGATCGTCTTGAACAATGATACCCGGAGATACACTTAATAACTGTTTCAGTTCAGTTAGATCAAAATCATTTTCAAATTCAACATTCACACTTTCGCTGTGTCCGCCAATCACGGGTATTCTTACGGTTGTAGCCGTAACGCGAATAGCATCATCCTGCATTATTTTATTGGTTTCCTTCACCATTTTCATTTCTTCTTTGGTATACCCATTCTCAAGAAAAACATCTATTTGGGGTATTACATTCAAATCGATGGGATATTTGTACGCCATCTCTCCTTCTATTCCTTTCCTTTCATTAAATAACTGATCCACTGCTTTCTTACCTGTGCCGGTAACACTTTGGTAGGTACTAACCACCACTCTTTTTATTTTATATTTCAGGTGCAGTGGTTGCAGCGCCACCACCATTTGAATGGTAGAGCAATTTGGATTGGCGATAATGAAATCGTCTTTGGTTAACACATTTGCATTTACTTCCGGTACCACCAATTTTTTAGTAGGATCCATACGCCAGGCAGAGGAATTATCAATTACCCGAATACCGACTTCTGCAAATTTGGGTGCCCATTCTAAGGAAGTGCCTCCGCCGGCAGAAAAAATAGCCACGGCAGGCTTTGCCGCAATACCATCCAACATGCTTACAATCTTATACTTTTCTCCTTTGAAAGTTACTTCTTTACCCACAGATCTTTCAGATGCCACGGGAATTAATTCGGTTACCGGAAAATTACGCTCGGCCAATACTTGCAACATTTTTGTGCCCACCAATCCGGTGGCACCTACTACGGCTACTTTCATTTGCTTTGTTTTTTAAATTGATTGGTTTATTAGTTTACTGGTTTATTTGTTTACTGGTTTATGGTATTTATTTCATTAAAAAAGCCTTCCGGTTTGGGAAGGCTTCTAAGTATATTCAATCATACACAAACGATTAGCACTTCCCGTTAGAGAGGTTTCTTAATTTGTTTTGTATGTTTTATTGTCATCATTGCTTTGCGAAAATATTGTGTACGAATTTGATTTCCAAAATTATTATTCTTGTACCACTAACAATAGTTAGTATTCATATTCGAATCTATTGTTGTTTGATGGTTACACTAAATCAATATCAAAATTCACCAATTGTACAAATTCCTTCATCCTAGCATCAATGTCTTCTTTATTAATCTGGCGTAATTTTTCGGTACCAAATTTTTCAACACAAAATGAAGCCATTGCACTACCCACAATGATGGCTGTTTTCATGTTTGCAAAAGAAATGTCTTTCGTCTTAGCAAGATGCCCGATAAATCCACCTGCAAAAGTATCTCCTGCACCGGTTGGGTCAAATACATCTTCTAAAGGTAAAGCGGGTGCGAAGAACACATTGTTCTCATGAAACAACAATGCTCCATGCTCTCCTTTTTTGATAATGACATATTTAGGGCCCATTTTCATAATGGATGCAGCAGCCCTAACCAAAGAAAAATCGCCACTTAATTGTCTGGCTTCACTATCATTTACCATGAGTACATCCACCATAGAGATGGTTTTCTTTAGATCATCCATGGCAATTTCCATCCAGAAATTCATGGTGTCCATCACAATCAGCTTTGGACGTTTCTTTAATTGATCAATCACACTGCGTTGAACAGCCGGCGCTAAATTGCCTAACATCAAAAATTCGCAGTCCTGATAACTATCCGGCACAACCGGTTCAAAATTCTCTAATACATTCAATTCTGTAATCAATGTATCTCTGGAGTTCATATCCATGTGATAACGGCCACTCCAAAAAAAAGTCTTTTCGTCCTTTTTTATCTGAACGCCTTCAAGGGCCACATTTCTTTCAGTTAATGCATCCAATTCTGCTTGGGGAAAATCACCCCCAACAACAGAAATCTGTTTAACAGAAGTAAAATTGGAAGCACACCAGGCGATATAAGTACCGGCTCCACCAATAATTTTATCACTTTTACCAAAAGGCGTTTCAATTGCATCAAAAGCCATGGAACCAACTACTACTAAAGACATAAGTTTATTTTTTGTTACAGGGGGCGAAATTAGGGTATCGGGGATTAAAATGAACCTGCTATCGAGTATATTTTATTGGCGAATTAGCGGATTGGCGGATTGGCGGATTGGCGAATTGGCGAATTGGAGGATTTAAAGACTATTGCTTATAAAATACCTCAATTCGTTAATACGCAATTCGCTAATCTTCGAAATACTAACAAAATAATATTTTTAATGTAAAAATGTTGCTAACACACGTTAGCTTAGTATCTTAGCTGTATGGCAAGAATAAAAACAGAGAAAAACATTTCGCGAAAAGATGTGATTGTAACCAAAGCGGCCATCCTTTTTCGTGAAAAAGGATTCAAAGCAGCCAGTATGCGCGATCTGGCTGAAGCAGTGGGCGTTGAAGCCGCCAGTCTCTATAACCATATTAAATCAAAGACTGAATTGTTGCATGTAATCTGTTTTGGTGTAGCCAATCGGTTTATGCAGAAAATAGACGAAATCGAATCAGAACAATTCACTGCGCTGGAAAAAGTGGAAAAGCTTCTTCGGTTTCATATTAGTGAAATGATCAATCATTATGAGGAAGTATATGTGAGTGATAGAGAATGGAAACATTTATCGGATCCTTATCTCTCTAATTTTCAAAACCAGCGTAGGATTTATCGAAAGCGGTTTGCTGCAATTATTGAAGAAGGTATTCGGCAAGATAAAATCAAAAAAATTGACGCACCTACAGCTGTGTTAATTATGCTTCACGCAATTAGTGGGATTGAAAGTTGGCACAGATCTACCCAAAAAATAAGCGCAGAAGCTTTGGAAGAAAATATGATTACCATTCTTGTGGGAGGACTCACTCCCCAATCTTCATAAGCACTTGATTGAAAATTAACGAATACATGTCCATTCATTTTGAAAATTTACAAGTCGCAGATATTAGAAGGGAAACAAGCGATTGTGTATCGATCGCTTTTAATATACCGGAAGCGTTAAAAGAAGCTTTTGTCTATCAGCAGGGCCAATACATTACTATTCGAACAACCATCAATGGCGAAGAGGTACGTCGTTCGTATTCAATCTGTAGTAGCCCTTTGGATAAAGAATTACGTGTAGCTGTAAAAAAAACTACCCACGGCATCTTCTCTACATATGCCAATGAACATTTGCAAAAAGGGCAAATATTGGAAGTAATGCCTCCTTTGGGAAAGTTTTTTACCGAATTACATTCCAATCAAACAAAACAATACATCGGCTTTGCATCAGGAAGCGGTATCACGCCCCTACTATCCATCATCAAAACCACATTGCTGACAGAGCCAAAAAGCAATTTTACGTTGGTGTATGGCAATCGAAATCGACATTCGATTATTTTTAAAGAACCATTGGAAGGATTGAAAAATACTTTTATTGATCGATTTAGTATTATCTATATTCTATCGAGAGAAAAAACAGATGCAGGTATTAATTTCGGACGAATTGATGCAGAAAAATGCAAAACCCTTTTTCAGAAATATCTTTCTATTCCTCAAACGGATGAATATTTTTTATGTGGACCCGAAACGATGATCTT
>JANOVY010000193.1:0-2559 GCA_031417635.1 Bacteroidota bacterium
TTCATCGCTTATTTTGGCATGAAGAATTTGACTTTATTGGCACTGGGCTATTTCCTACACGGGCTTTGGGATTTGGTTTATGGGATCTTTCCACTCACAAAACTGACCCCGCCACATTATGATCTCTTCTGTTTGTCAATAGATTTTACGATGGGTATTTATCTAATAATCATCAACCGACTTAAATATTCAAAACCAACAAATTTAAAATTTATTTTATGGAAGTAAATTGGAGTATGCCAAAAAAGCTAATGGAGTATTATGATTATGAACTTATGGAATACCGAAAAGCAATTGCAAAAGGAGATTTACAAAAAGCCTGGAATCATTTGGAACGGTCACATATCTTAGGCCAGCTATGGTTTGTACAACACAGTTATGTTCATTGGAAGATGTTAGTATTTGGAATCAGGATCAAGGACAATAAAGAAATATTGGGTCAATTACCCAGATTGCTTTTAGGTGGTGTAAAGTCATTTGTAGGAAGAGTACCGGTTGGAAATACAGGAGGTTCGAATGTGCCACCATTGCGCCCAATGGAAATCCCCCCGGATCTTAAAATGATCCTGGATAATAATACTAAATAATTAATTGTTTAAATTTGCAATACCATGAACCTCTATATCAAAAATATGGTTTGCCAACGATGCATTCATGCAGTTGAACAGTTGTTGAGAAATCTGTCGGCAGAAGTAGTTTATGTTCATTTAGGTGATTTGCTTTTAAAAGAACCTCTCAGAGAAGAGAAACAGCTATTATTTTCGGCTCAGTTGCAGGAGCTGGGTTTTGAATTACTGGATGATAACCTTAAACAACAGATCGACAGGATCAAGACCATTATTATAGATCATATTCACAATAAGGAGGATGAAAAATTTCCTTTTGCTGAAATACTTTCCACAGCATTGATGCGGGAGTATTCTATGATTAGTAAACTTTTTTCTCAAACAGAAGGAATAACGATTGAACAATATGTGATCCTTCAGAAAATAGAAAAAGTAAAGGAATTAATTGCCTATAAAGAAATGAACCTGAATGAGATCTCTTTTAAACTAGGTTATAGCAGTACTGCGCATTTATCTACTCAATTCAAAAAAGTAACCGGTCTTACCCCATCACAGTTTAAGGCCCAGCGCACTCATTTGCGAAAAAACATTGATTTGGTGTAAAAGCAAAGTTTCTTTTCAATTAAATATAAATATTAACCATCATTGTATAACACGAGCGGCATTGCCGTGTCCTAGTTTTGTACTAAATAAAATTATTATGAAACATACTTACAAAATTACTGGCATGTCCTGCAGCAGCTGCCAACAAAAAGTGCAGAGCCTTTTATCCGCAATATCCGGAATCAAAAAGGTTTCTGTAGATCTTGCATCTGGAAAAGCTGAAATTGAAATGGATAAACATGTATCTACAAATACATTACAGATAGCTTTAAAAGATCATCCAAAATACCAATTATCAGAGTATACTGAATTGCCTGTAGCAAAAGTATTTGCTGTAGATGAAGAACCAGCAAAATCCTGGTTTGTAACCTATAAACCTCTTTTGCTATTATTCGGATATATTATTGTCATTTCGCTTATTACGGCAAAAGTTACAACAGTCTTTAACCTCTGGGATTTTATGCGGATATTCATGGCCGGATTTTTTATTGCATTCTCTTTTTTCAAACTGCTCGATCTGACTGGTTTTGCCGATAGCTATTCCATGTATGATATTGTTGCGAAAAAATTCAGGTTCTGGGGCTATACTTATCCTTTTGTTGAATTGTTTCTTGGTTTCGCGTTTGTACTCGATTTTGAACCACTCATTATGAATTTTATAACATTGGTAGTAATGGCCGTAAGTATCATTGGTGTACTACAAAGTGTTTTCAACAAACGTAAGATCAAATGTGCCTGTTTGGGTTCAGTTTTTAACCTTCCAATGAGTACGGTTACCATTATTGAAGATTCGATTATGATCGTAATGAGTATAGCTATGATATTTAAAATGATTTAAAAATATACATTATGAAACAGTTACTAAACTTATTAACCCTGCTGATGATTTTGAATTCAGCGCAGGCACAAAAAATATCTGTAAATGAAACTAATCTACTCAAACATTATTTTGAATTGAAAGATGCATTGGTGAATAGTGATGCAAATCTTGCCTCAAACAAAATAAAGGAAGTTATCAATTCATTAGATGGGGATTTGAAATTATCTGAACCAGTTCAAAAAAAGATGATCGTTTCAACTAAAGACATAGAAAAAATGAGAATTGCATTCTCCGAACTTTCAATGGAAATGGTTGTATTGCTCAAAACAAAAAAATTGACAAATGATACTGTTTACCAGGAATATTGTCCCATGAAAAAAATGTATTGGCTAAGCAACGAGTCTTCAATTAGGAATCCATATTATGGTAAAATAATGCTTACCTGTGGAAGTGTTACTCAAATCATCAATCCATGAAATTAGTAATACTAATTTTATCAGGCTTGTTGTTATCAGTTTTTTATTTGCAGAGGATGATATGCAAATGGATATGGGAAAAGAAGAGCTATCC
>JANOVY010000194.1:0-3458 GCA_031417635.1 Bacteroidota bacterium
ATGGAAAAATAGCTTTTTTTTCCGGTCAAATCATAGATACCGCTTCTCCAAAAATGGGGCCGGAAGGCAAGCATATGCAATATGCGGCTGCCATGCAAATTATCTCCATCAATGGTGTGGCAACAAAAACAGTATCTGATACGGCATCCGGCTTCAATTTGAAATCTGTAAAAAGCATTGTCATACAAATAACTGGTGCCACTAACTATAACATTCATAAACTTGACACAGACACAACCATTCTTCCCATACAAATTTGTAAACAAATATTTACAAAAGCCGCCGGTAAAACGGTTACAGAATTAAAGAAGATACATGAAAAAGAACATCGTTCATTTTTTGATCGGATACATTTTTCTTTGGGTAAAGACACCAACGAACAACTACCTACAGACGCGCGACTAGCTCGTATGAAAGAGGGGAAATCCGATAATGGGTTACTGGCACTCTATTTTCAGTATGGCAGGTATCTTTTAATGGGCTCATCCAGAAAACCCGGCCGATTGCCCGCTAACTTACAAGGTATTTGGAATGATTTGTACGATGCTCCTTGGAATGCCGACTTCCATACAAACATAAATCTGCAAATGAATTACTGGCATGCAGAGACAGGCAATCTATCAGAAACATCCGAAGTGTTGGCCGGTTTTATGAATCAATTGGTAAAGCCGGGAACTGTTACTGCCAAAGAAATGTATGGGGCCAAAGGTTGGACACTCCATCATCTTACAGATCCATTTGGAAGGACGGGCGTAATGGATGGAGTATGGGGAATCACACCCATGGATGGCCCTTGGATGACATTTCCTTTGTATGATCATTTTACGTTTACCCGGGATACTGCTTATCTGAAAAAACTGGCTTATCCCATCATGAAAGGATCTGTTGAGTTTGTGTTGGATGTGCTGGTAAAATCACCCGAGGGATACTTGGTAACCAATCCATCGCATTCACCTGAAAACTCATTTTTTGTGCCGGGTACCAACCAAAAAGAAAAATCGCAGATGACGTATGCGCCAACGGTTGATCAACACATTATCAATGCCATCTTTAATAATTTCATACAAGCTGCCCAATATTTGAATACTGATAAGGAGCTTGTAACCAAATTGAAAGCAGCACAAAAGCTATTGCCGCCTATGAAAGTATCTGCTAGTGGCACCCTGCAAGAATGGATTGAAGACTTTGAAGAAGTGGAACCGGGTCATCGTCACATGAGTCATTTGCTGGGTTTGTATCCATTAAATTTAATCACACCCAAGGATCCTGTATTTTTTGCGGCTGCCAAAAAATCATTAGAAAAAAGAATGGCAACCGGTGGCGGACATACCGGTTGGAGTAAAGCCTGGATCATTTCTTTGTATGCACGTTTATTGGATGGAGAGAAAGCCTTGGAAAACCTGAATGGGTTATTAGCGAAAAGCACCCTGACCAATTTGTTTGATACACATCCTCCTTTTCAGATAGATGGTAATTTTGGTGGGGCTGCTGCTATCTCAGAAATGTTATTACAATCACAGAATGAAGAGATTCATTTATTGCCCGCATTACCTTCACGATGGCCCGATGGTTCCATACATGGTTTACGTGCCAGGGGTGCCTGTACGATAGATCTTGATTGGGCTGCGGGAAGTTTAACCGGGGTGGTTTTAAAATCGGATAAAGGCGGCACTTATATGATTCGATACAAAGAAAAGACGAAGCAGATAAAACTGGCAAAGGGTGCATCCATCAAGTTGAATGGGATGCTGGATTAATATTTACATTCGTGTAAAGATGTATTTTTATTTTCTATGCGGATACCGTACCACAGGGTTAAGTTAGGTTAGTTGTTGGTATATCCTACACACTAAATATACACTTACACAAAGCCATGATATTTAGCCGCAGAAAGTAAAACAATACACAACAAACGATGAAAAAATTTTATAAAATTACCGCGATTGTGTTAGCACTTTTCTCTTTTGCTTTTATATTGGTTTGCACTTCATTTCCTTTTTTTCCGGATACATCAGCATGTATGTCAGACAGTGTCTGTTTAACAACCACCCGTTGGAAACAAATGGGTGGCTTTGAAAAGTATACGCCCGACTCATTACGGACTGGTTGTTGGAGTACGGCTTTGGCGCAGATTGTATATTACCACAAACGAAAGCCATTTGGACACGTTGAATACAAATCACGCCAAAACTATCAAATCAACGAAAACTTAGACAGTTCTCAATTCAATTTCAATTTGTTTACGGCAACCATCGACTCAACAAGTTCAGAAGAAACAATCAACCAATTAGCGAAGTACAATTATTATGCGGCTTTGGCTGTTCAAAAAGATTTTGGTACTGATCGATATATGAACAAGTTGGCATCAGCCGATTTATTAGAAAAACATTATCAAGTAAAAGTAGCCCGATACATTGCTTGGCACAAACTAGTACCCAATACGCTCGGGAAACTTGAAAAAATAATTTACCAAGAAATAAATGATAAGCGACCGATTTTTCTGCATTTCGCTAACTTAAAAGACTTTGGACATTCCATTGTTGTTGATGGCTATTGCTATCAAGACGGCCATTTTATGATCCATACAAATCAAGGACAAGGTGGGCCTGACGATGGATGGTATGATTTTTACAAAGGAATTTTGCGACCGGATGACAATGCTTTGCGTGTGGTGTATACTTTCAAACCATACTGATATCAATTCTCCATATTGATTTTATTTTTCTTCTGATGTAAAACCGCAACCTGAAATAGGGACTGACTGTATATACAAAAGCAAATAAGATTGTGTGCAAGTCATCAATTTTTTATCATAACATGATACATTTACCCTTGTCCTAATAAAATGTTTTTATAGCGTCCCTTGCGTTTCCTTGCGAACATTGCGATACAAATGTTACCTCACCTATGTAACGCAAGGATCGCAAGGAACCGCAACAGAACGCTAAGAATATCTTTTTCTCATATACTCTGCAAGTAAATAGCCGCCAAGTATTTCTTTGTTAAAAGGTGTCATGATTGATTTTTGTAAGGGTTAAAAATTTGTTTTATTGAATACCCCCGCGGCAGACGGGTTCACCAATAATTGCAATAAAAGCAAATCTAAACTAGAATTTGGAGGGGTGGGGGTTGCAAGGGGTTGTACAACCCCCTGCAACTATTTGGTTATCAAATTACTATACCCAAAAAATAGCTTTTTTAGCCCATTCTGCAGTGGTTTCTTCGGTAGCGCTTCGGTATTCCTTCGGTACTGCTTCGGTACCGCCCGAAGAGCTAGCGAAGAACTACCGAAGAAATACCGAAGGAGAACTGGAGGAGATAGCCCTAATACTGTAAAGCTATATCCGTATAAGACCCACTTTACTGTTTATATCGGGCGTGCTAAGGCTGTTATGCATATGGAGCATAAGGCTGGCGATAAGATGTACATAGACTTTGCCGGAGAGAAGCTCAGCATT
>JANOVY010000195.1:0-30431 GCA_031417635.1 Bacteroidota bacterium
AAGGGGTTAAAGGGGTTAAAGGGGTTAAAGGGGTTAAAGATAATATACGATTGACATTTCACTTTTCACATTTCACTAAGTGGTTGCGTCAATGTATGCCTAACTAGTATCCAGCATCAAACTCCCCGCATCTAGCAAAACCCCTCACATCCTATCCATATACCAATTCAATTCTTTTTCCATTTTTTTATACTTAAAAATGGTGGTGATTATTTTTTGGAGGCGTAGAAAAGCAGTTTCACTTTTAACTACATAATCAAATGCGCGGTGGTGCATACAGTTAATGGCCACATCAATCTTATCTTGTGATGAAAGAATGATAACCGGAATATCGGGGTTAAAAGCTTTTATTTTATCCAGCGTCTCTATCCCATTCATCGCATTTTTATCAATTCCATCCAGATGGTAATCTAGGATAATTATATCGGGGGAGTGTGATAAATTTTCCAAACAACGTTCGCCGGTAGGATAAGTTTCAATGGCAAAGTCAGCATGCTCCAAGAAATCAATTTCCAATGCTTTTAAAAATACGGCATCATCGTCTACTAAAAAAAGCTTGATTTTATTTTCATTTTTCATTCGTGGGTCATTTTAATGCGGTTAAATTCATTTGTTAATTCATTACATGCCTGAACACAAACTTGTTCAAGCTCCAATACCATTTCAGATATTCCATCAGATTGATTTTGTGTACCTGCAAATTCTTTCACTTTCCTGGCCATATTTTCTACATCTGGGCTAATGCCCATGATTGCGAAGGAAGGAATCATTTTGTGAATTGCCGCATGTAACAGATCCCAATCTTTGTTGGCATAACTTTGTTTCATAGCAACCACCAATGGCGGGGTTTGCTCTAAATAAAGCGAAATCATTTCCATCATCAATACAGGGTTCGATTTTGTTCTGTGGATGAGATAATCTAAATCAATACATTTTTTGCCATCCATTTTTACAATTTCATTATCTCCATTAAGTTTAATTGGAATAGGCTTCTTTACCAACCCGATGATCTTGTTGTACAAAACTCTTTCATCCACCGGTTTGGCAATATAATCGTTCATGCCAATAGCTTTGCATTTGGCAAGATCTACAGTGGTTACGTCGGCTGTCAGGGCAATGATGGGGATTTTAGAATTCATGATATTACGTATATAATCTGTGGTCTCAAACCCATTCATTTCAGGCATTTGCAGATCCATCAGTATGATGTCAAAGCTTTTCGTTTTTAGCTTTTCAATGGCAATTAATCCATTGCCGGCAATATCACGTTCAAATCCAAAATCGTCGAGTATTGTTTTCATTAATAACTGGTTCAAAGCAATGTCTTCAACCACCAATACTTTAATGTCTTTGATATCGGAATCTAGTTCCAGTAATTCTGTGTCTAACTCGGCTATTTGCGTTGTTTTTTTAAATGGCAATGTAAAGCTAAAAGTCGTGCCTTTCTCTACTTCGCTTACTACATCAATGTGTCCACCCTGCGGTTCTACCAATTGTTTTACAATGGCCAAACCTAAGCCTGTTCCCCCATATAAACGAGAAGTGCCACTGGATGCCTGTTGAAAGTTATCGAAAACCTTACCCAATTTACTTTCCGGAATGCCAATGCCGGTATCGGTAATAGAAAATTCAAGAATTACATTCTCAAGGTCTTCGCTCTGTAGATGAACTTTTACAATTATTTTTCCTTTTGAAGTAAACTTAACAGCATTACTTACCAAGTTTAATATTATCTGGTGTAACCGAACAGGATCACCTACTAACACTTCCGGAATAGCTGCATCGTAAATTTTAATCAACTCCAGGTTTTTTTCCTGAATTTTTGTTTCAAACAAATGCAGCATGGCTGAAATGGATAAAGACATTTTGAATGGAATTTGTTCAAATGTCATTTTACCGGCATCTACTTTTGCCAGATCCAGAATATCATTAATCAATACGATCAATGCATCTCCACTCATCTTAATGGCTACTAAGTATTCTCTTTGTTTTGCCGAAAGATCTGTTTTTAACACCACTTTTGTAAACCCAATGATTGCATTCATGGGTGTCCGGATTTCGTGGCTCATATTCGATAAAAACTGTTGCTTTGATTTTACAGCTTCTTCGGCTATTGTAGTGGCAGATTCTGCTTTGCTTTTTGCTTCTTCGGCAAGGGCCGTTGCCAGTTCTGCAAATACTTTTGCTTCTGTAAATTCTTTTTCAATTCGTTTTTGCTCGGTTATGTCCCTTGCTACTACTACTACACCCAATACTTTACTTTGTGCATCTTTGTATACTGAACCATTTAACAACACATCAGTCAGCTTATGGTCCTTAATGATTAAGGGGCAATCAACTACAAAACCTTTTGCAAAAACCTCTTGATAAGCTTCTCTGGCCTTTTGAGGTTCAGTAAAATAGTCAAAGAAGTCTGTATTGATCAATTGCTCTCGTTTTATGCCTGTTATGTTTTCTGAGGCATGGTTCATATCGGTAATTTTTCCCTCAGGGCTGATGGTGAACAAAGGATCAAGGCTTGCCTCAATAAGGCTTCGTGCATATTGAGAAGCTAATTTTTGTGCCGTTACATCCCTTGCAACAACAACCACACCCAAAACATTTCCAATGTCGTCTTTATAAATAGATCCATTAAATAACACATCCGTAAGTTTACCATGTTTATGCCGAAGAGTGAGCGGAGAGTCTGCCGCAGAACCTTTTTCAAATACTTCCTGGTATACTTCTCTGGCTTTTTGTGGATCGGTAAAATAATCGAAAAAGTTAGACCCAATTAATTTTGCACGTTCTACACCGGTGATATTTACGGTTGCCTCATTCGTATCGGTAATTTTTCCTTCTGTATTGATGGTTACCAATGGATCAAGGCTCGCTTCAATCAGGCTTAGTGAATAATTAGAAAGTAATTTCTGGGATATAGTAAATGCTTCTAATTCTTTAGTTCTTGATTGGTGGTTCTTGATAATAATAACAATCAGCGAAAAAATAATGGCAAATAAGGCAAATAATATTACCAGTAATATTTCTGAATAATTATTGCTGGTATCTTTTTCATGTTTCCTTTGTGCTAACATATTTATCTCTTCAGCATTAATATCGGCAATTGTACTTCTGATTTGATCAGTCATCGATTTTCCGCGAGCGAGATCAATTGATCTTTTTGATTCGTTGAATAAAGATTTTTTTCTTTCTTCAATCATCAATGTTGCTAATGCTAACCTTGCCGATGTAGTCTTTTTTAAAGTTTCAATGCGCACCAGCTGTTTTGGATTATTGGCATTTAGCAATAGTAAGGTGGCCAGGTCAGCATCCAAATCAGTTTTCGAACGGGTAAAAGGCATTAAAAAATCTTCATTCCCGGTTAGTAAATACCCACGAGAACCGGTTTCAATATTAAGAATATCCAATAAGATATTTTCGCTTTTGTTAAGGAATTCTTGTGTATGTTTAACAAATTTTTCGTTCGAATTTATTTTCTGCGTGTTGTAATAGAAAAGTATCAATACCAGCAATGTCATAGCCAGTAATGCAAACAAAGACTGCTTTTTTTGAATTAATAACTTCATCCTTTGTATATGTTTAATTAACAAGCCTAGTCCATTTTATTCATCCAGCTATTCTTATATATTCCCAGCGAGATGTGAATCATAGATTGACACCATGCTTAGTAAAAAGTAAAAGTGAAAATGTGAGATTCTCATCTTTTCACTTTTCATCTTTCAGTTTTCCTCTTTCACTTTTCACTTTTTCCTCTTTCACTTTTCACTTTTTCATCTTTCACGTTTTCGCTTTTCATCTTTCACGATTCACGTTTCACTTTTCACGTTTTCACTTTTCACGTTTTCACATTTCACTTTTCACGTTTTCACTTTTCACGTTTCACGTTTTCACCCTTCATCCTTATTTCCAATTTCTTCAATAGGGATTCTCCGGTTATCCTTTAATTGTTTAAAATGAGATGGCGATAATCCGGTAATTTTTTTGAATTGATTAGATAAATGCGCCACACTGCTATAATGTAACCGGTACGATATTTCTGTAAGGTTCAATTCACCATACATTAGCAATTCTTTTGCCCTTTCAATTTTATGAACAATGATAAATTGCTGAATGGTGATCCCTTTTACTTCGGAAAAAAGATTAGAGAGGTAGGTATAGTCATACTGCAATTTATCGCTTATATAAGCTGAATAATTAGTAACAGGCAATTCATCTGAGTAATGAATCATTTCTGTAATAATATTTTTTATTTTTTCGATTAAGACTGCTTTTTTATCATCCATTAATACCAAACCATAATCTTGTAAAGCAATTTTAAGTTGTTCACGTTCATCTGCGGAAATATTTTCCATAATCTCTACTTCTCCCAACTCTACCACAATAAAATGTAGTCCAAGTTTTTTCAACTCTTCTTTAACAGCCATTTTACAGCGGTTACTGACCATGTATTTGATATGTATTTTCAATTATGCATCCTCCTGTATATATTGAGACCCAAAGGTGGTCTTAATAAACCGTTAAAACAGGCAGACAAGTAAGATAAACTTACACATATCACAGGTTTTTAGATAAACGGTTACAAATTGATAGAAATGAAGAGAAACAGTAAGGAAATGATCTCTAATATGCAAGCGAATTAAAAAATTGGATTAAACAATGTAAGAAAGGTTCTATTAATTTGTATTTCGCATCCAAACATATTCTCAAATAGGGTTACAAATGTTTAGCCGACAAACGTTGGTTTATAATTTACATTCACAATTTTCTTCTGTTCATTATTTGAAACTTAGAGAGCAATTTTATGCTCATCATTGATTTCAAAATTTGTTTTTTGCGTTAAAATTAGCCTCAAGGATGTGTCTTTGGTTATATAGGCCCATGCCCAATTAATGAAAATGATCAGCTTATTTCTAACACTTAGTATCAACATAAGGTGAAGAAACATCCAAATTAACCAAGCAAAATGCCCTTTAAAATGAACATATGGCAAATCCACTACTGCCTTGTTTCTACCAATCGTAGCCATTGAACCAAGGTCTTTGTATTCAAATTCATTCGGATCCCTTTTTTTAATAATTCTTGTCAAGTTAAATGCCAAGTTTTTGGCTTGATGAATGGCTACATTGGCTAGTTGGGGATGACCTTTTGGATACTTTGGAGTTTCCATCATGGCAATATCACCAATGGCGTATATATTATGAGTTCCGTTAACCAAGTTTATCCGATTTACCTGTAGTCTATTACCCAGCTTAACGCAGCTACCGGGCAAACCTTTCATGGTATTTCCGATAACACCGGCAGCCCAAATTACTGTTTTTGATTGTATGGTATTTCCATTACTCAGCATAAGAAGGGTACCATCATATTTTTTTACAAAAGTCTCCGTTATGATATGTACACCCATTTTTTGTAAATAATTTTTTGAAGCCTTTTTGGCTAACAAGCTCATACTATTTAAGGTATCCTTGCTTCCTTCAATTAAATTAATTTTAAAATGAGTGAAATCAATACCCGGGTAATCTTTTGGAAGAATATTGTTTTTTATTTCGGCAAAAGCACCGGCCAATTCAACACCGGTTGGTCCGGCTCCTACGATGGTAAGATTCAGCAGGCCTTCTCGCTCTTTTTCTTCAGCTGAAATGATATTTTCAAATGTTTGCAAAATATGATTACGAATAACAATGGCATCAAAAGTGGTTTTTAGGGTAAAGGCATTTTTACGAATTTCATCATTGCCAAAAAAATTTGTTTGGCAACCAATGGCAATCACAAGAAAGTCGTAGTTGAAATTGCCTATGGTGGTTTCTATTTGGTTATTTACGGTATCAACGGCAAGTACTTCCGTTAAACGAATCTGAAGGTTTTTTTTAAATTTAAAAATATTTCGGAGTGGAAATGAAATGCTGGCCGGTTCAAGTTGTGAAGTAGCCACCTGATAAAACAAGGGCTGAAATTGGTGATGATTGATTTTATCTATCAATAAAACGTCAAAAAGCATTTCATCAATTTTTTTTACAAACTGAACACCTGCGAAACCTCCTCCAATAACAATTATTTTCTTTTTCATACTCATACCCAAAATTTATCTGAAGTATTGTCAATAAATTTTTCATTTGAATGAAGATGTTGAATGCTTTTCAATTTTTCAAATGTATCTGATTTTTGAATTTCGTCAAATAGAACTCTTTCTTCAAATCGAATATGCTTTTCTAATTCAACTTGAATTTGTTGTAAGGAAATCTCAATTTGCGTTTCATTACAAAATAATTGGGAAAGTCTTTTGTGATCATTAATGGCATATTTGATTAGACTATTTTCATTTCCCAACACCGGGAAAATAAATTTTTCCTCCATTTCAAAATGAGGAAGCAAATGATTCTTATAAAACCAATCGGCATATAATTTTACTCTTTCCAATGAAACACCTTTTGAAAAAGCAGTTTTAATTTTCCAGCACAGCAATAAACCTTGATGGTGTTCTCTGCTTAAGAATGCAAGGTATTCTGCTCTTTTTAAGGGATTCACAGTGGGGATATGATTGACTAATTTTTCAACTACTTTGGAAGCGGCAGCATCTGAATACATTCCATATCCATTTACGATAGTGCCTTTGAGATACCGGTGTTTAGCCGAAATCGCAAATATGATCATTTCATCCCCGGGGTCTGTGCTTCCTTCAAATCGATAGGTTTCATCTATTTCAAACTCATCCTCAGAAAGTTGAGTATTGGTGCTGTTGTTAATTAAAGAATCTTTCTCTGATTCAATGTTGAAGTCATGCGTATAACCTCTACTAAATAGACCATTCAATGCTTCACTTACCGTATCATAATAAAATTGTTTTTTCATCTGTATTTTAATAAGAAGATTAATGATTGTAAGCACAACCGAATTTTCAAATTACCCATCCGCCATACTCCTTTTTTTCCTTGACAAAAGAAGTAATAAAAAACCAGGTCAAGTTTTCAAAAATGAAAATCGAATTGTTCACTATACCCGGCAGATAATGGGTTGTATACGAATTTCAAAACTATTTTACAAAATAGTGTCTTACAAAAGCATGCTCTTGGTTTTCTGTCATTTTATCGGTCTGTTTAACGTCAATTTTTACATTTACAAATCGGGGATCTGCAGACAAAAGATTAAACAGTTCTTTTTTTGCATCAGTAGGCCCAAAGAGTAACACTTCTTGGTAATTTTCAATAATTTTTCCAATTTGTTTATAATATGCCAATTGTTGTTGATTTTGTTTATTGTGCATGATGTGTTCACTTTTATCCAAGCTATCTACTTTTACTTCTTGTGTAAATGCAGATGCAATGATTTTGGTAATAATTACATCATCTGAAAAATCCATGATATGTGCTATTGAATGATCCATCCAAATGCCTAAGTGCTTTGTTATTTTCATAATTTTTATTTAATCAGTAGTCTAACGATTAAATAAAGGTCACATCTTTATCTGCAATGAATACACTATCTGATGACTTTATATTACATAAATCACAGGTTTTCGATAATGTCTTTTTTTTGTTTCAGGTGTTTATAGTAAACCGGGGATAATCCTGTAATTTTTTTAAATTGATTTGATAAATGGGCTACACTGCTATAATGAAGTTTACCGGAGATTTCTTTTAGGTTGAGTTCTCCATATAGTAGCAATTCTTTAACCCTTTCTATTTTATGGATAATGATAAATTGTTGCAGGGTAATGCCGTTTACTTCCGAAAATGTATTAGAGAGATAAGTATAATCGTAATTTAATTTTTGACTGATATAATCCGAATCATTCATTTTAGGCAATTCATTGGAAAACAGGAGCATTTCAGTAACTGTATTTTTAACTTTTTCAATTAGGAGGCTCTTTTTTTGATCCAGTAATTCAAGGCCTGAGCTGAATAAATTTATTTTTAGCTCATTGTGTTGCTTTTGTGAAATCTCTTCCAAAATGTCAACAATACCCTGTTCAACAAAAACATAGTGCAGGCCCATTTTTTTCAACGCCTCTTTTACGATTGTTTTGCATCGCAGACTCACCATAAATTTGATATACAGTTTCATATAGAATTCTATTAATACCCCTTAGATTTTTTGTACAGCGTCACTGAACAAGTTTATTTCACTTCATTTTGAAGCGTTCTTAATGGGTTCTACTTATTATGTAGTAAACCAGACCAGATTGTAGAACGATACAAGGGGTATTTAGACTTTGCTTTCAACAAGGTAGCAAAAAAAGCCGGTTTTTTGTATAATTTTCGCATTTATCAATACCTATTTGGGGGTAATTAATTTGAGATTTTCAATTTTTACTGCTATTTTCTTCATGGAAAAAAAGGTAATTATTACTGAATACTTTACAAAAAAACACAGGACCCGAGTATTTTTTTAACTCGGTATCCTGTGTCGGGGGAATATTGAATCAAATCTTTCTATTTTGCTGGGATGATATCAATAATAACTGTTCTGTTATAAAAACGTTCTTCCGGAAGATTGTTTTCAAAAGGCGACATATTGGTGTCTTCGCCGAATCCGTATGTTTCAAATTTCACACCTTTTTTACCTGCATTTAATAAAGCACGTTCAAGAATTTTCTGTGCTTCTTTTGCTCTTTCATTGGATAAATTTAGGTTGTGTTTTTCTTCACCAATAATATCGGTATGTCCATGAATGATTACGGTACTGTTGTCAGCAATCAATGGGGTAACAATATCGGTAAGGAATTTTTCGTATACTTCCTTGGTTTTTGATTGATCAAAGTCAAACATGATACTGTAGCGCAATCCTTCTTCTTTTGTATCTTCTGCTTTCATCAGGCTCACAGAACTTTCTTTTTGAACAGTCAAGCCGGTTTTTGTTTGGCCAAACATGACAATTTTATAGTTACCCTGCGAATTGTTGCCTAATATATCCTTACCGGGAACTGATGCTTGGTCATTTGTATATGGTCCAAAGTGTTGAACAGTACCTTTTTCATCGGTAACGTCTACATTCCAAGAATTCAATACTTCATTTGCACCGGCTACCGTAAATATCACATGGCTATCTAATGGATTTTGCTGAAACGAAGTAATTTGTACGGGGTTCAAAAAATCAGAATTTGCGCCACCCACCTGCAACATTAATTCGGGAGACTGGCTTGTGATGTCTACTCTTCTGTCACCTGCACGTAATAAATCAAGTTCCCTGGTAGCACCCGGTTGTTCAGATGGTATCAATGGTTTATCTCTTCCATCAGTATTTATTCTTGTAGGATTGATTCCAAAAGAATTTACCAAATATCCTTTCACATTTTCAGCCATTAATTTCCCTTCCGTTGGATTATTGTCTGATGAACCGGTTAATAAAATACTACTCTGTGGATTAGCCCGCATTCTGTCGCCCATGATATTTAAGATATTATGGTACACAGCCATTTGTCTGGCAGAGCGGCCTGTTTTCAAATTTTCTGGTTGGTCTTCTTGTAATTGGGCTTCTTTAAATGAAGATGCTTGTGATTGACTTAACATTACATAACGATTGGGTATTTCGCTTGAGCCCATATCGAAAAATATTAATTTACGCAAAGGAAAAGTTTCTTTTACCTGACGGTTTACAGGAACTACTTTCGGTGCCCTTACCGAAAACTGTATTTCCTTTTCCATAGCAATAGCAGGCGTTCTTACCGTATCTGTTATATAAATAGGAGGAGCAACAACAGCAGCGGCTTTTTTACCTGTGCCAAACTTAAGGGCAATACCTGCACGAATGGTATAGATAGACCATGATTCGATTGATCGGGGACCATTAGCCAAGTTTGTTTGAAAAGAGGCAAATGGGGAAATGGTCATTTGTGTTTCACTTGTTTTTTTAGAAACCGGAATATCAATTCCCAAACCTGCTTGCGCTGATAAAATGGTTTTGCGTATATCGCTCCAATCTGCTCTGGTATCAGGTTGTTTAAGCTGTGTGTACATAAATTCTTTAGACACATTCACACTTAATGTTGGCCCTACAAACACATAAAATGCGTTTGAAAAAGGGGCTATCCGTAAACTGGGTTCTACTGTAAAATAAGAAAGATTGGTTGAGAGATCTGCCGGGCAATTACAAGGTGCAATTACCTGATCAAATTTACCACCGCGGTTATCGTATGCCAAATTAAGCATACCGCCCCATACCTTACCGGGTCTCACTTCTACCAATAATGAACCATAAGGTTTAACACCTTTGCCTTTATGAAAAGCGGTTGGTACAGTTAAGCTATTGTTTAGCACTTGTGTGGTACCTTCATAGGTATTAAAATTAACAGCTCCCGAAGCGCCAAACCACCAAACAGGTTGAACTCGCTTTTCTGTTTGTGAAAAACCTGTAATACCTGTCAAAACAAAGAGCAGGAACAGGAAGGAGATTTTTTGTTTTGTTGTATGATTTAATAACATAAAATAATTTTTAAAAGTGAATGCTGTTTTTTTATTTTACTTGATCCCACCTATTGGTGGAATCAAGTAGTTTATATTTTATTGGTTGTTAATAGTTGTGTTTACCATGGTTACAGAAGCCACCAGTGAAAGTGCCCTGCCATTTAATACGGTTTGTACCGTATTTCCTGCCGTTGAAAAAGTAACACCTGAATTGGCAATAATGGTTCCCACCATCACACCACCACCTGCACCATTGATGGTTGCAGCACTACCTACATACCAAAACACATTTTTAGGCAAGCCACCATTTATCATGATTACACTTTTTGCACCGGTAGGACCTGCAACACCCACTGTTAATGCTGCAGCAGTCTGGAATATCCATACCGCATTAGGATTACCTTGTGCATCCAGCGTAAGGTTGCCATTCGAAATATTAAACGTGCCGCCGGCAGATTTATAAGTGCCCGGTGCCAAGGTTAAGCCACCCAATTCGCCAGCGCCAGGATCTGTACCGCCGGGTTTTGAAGCCGGAGAAATACTGAGATAGGCTATATTGGCATCATTCAATGCTCTATCAGCCGTTGCTTTTGAAGTAGCTGTTCCCGGAGCAGGAGGGGCTGTGAAAATACCACCTGTTGAATTTCCTATATTTAAAGGCGTTTCTGTATAAACCGCATTTGTTAACCCATCATGAAATCCGGTAATTAACGTAGAAGCAGCTGTTGTGCCAATACCTCCGTTATTAATAATTGTGTTGATTCCCTGATTTGTGATGCCAGCACTTCCACCAAATGCACCAAAATTAGCAGCCGTTCCTAAAGGTACCGGAGGCGTTACTGCTGTAAAATTGGCAATGATATTTTTATTGGAATTCATGGTAATTGTTATCGGACTAACAGAACCTGTTGTATCGCCTGTCCAAGAAGTAAACGTATATCCCGCAAGTGCTGTGGCAGTCAATACTACCGAAGTTCCCAGCGTATAAGTTGTTTGATTAGGATTCTTTGCGACAGTACCACCACCTGTTGGATTAACCGATACTGTTAGTGTGTAGCCATTTTGTGAGAAGTTAGCTACAATGGTTCTGTTTGATGTCATACTAACCTGATAACCCGCATTGGTTGAAAGTACGGTTGTACCTTCTGTCCAGTTAGTAAATGTATAGCCCGCATTAGGAGTAGCAGTTAGTTGAACCAAAGTTCCATGATCGTACCTTAATAAATCAGCATTCTTAACAATTGTTCCACCCAAAGTTGGGTTAGCAGTTGTTGTTAACGTGTAGGTATTAATTGTAAAATTCGCTACAAATACCCTGTTTGCAGTTATTGGAAATGTATAACTGGAACTGGTAGAGGCAACTGTTGCACCATCTGTCCAGTTTACAAAAGTATAACCGGTATTGGCAGCCGCATTAATGGTTACTGAAGTTCCGGATGCAAAAGATCCTGCTCCGCTAGTTGTTCCACCTATTGAAGGATTGGCCGATAAAATAACTGAAAACTGTAATGCCGGTACCAGACTAAAATTAGCAACAAATGTTCTGTCGCCAGAAATGGTAAACTGAAAACTTGAATTGGTAGAAACGACGGTACCACTTTCAGTCCAGTTAACAAAAGTATAACCCGGATTGGGTGATTCAATGATCGTAACAGAAGTTCCCACTACGTAAGAACCCGATCCAAAAGTAGCGCCACCTGCCAATGGGCTTGATGACAATACCACTGCAAATTGTGCAGGTGGTATCAAAGCAAAATTGGCAACCAATGCTCTGTTACCGGCCATCTTATATTGATAACTGGGGCTTGTTGAAACCATCGTTGTTGATCCACTATCCGTCCAGTTTGTAAATGTATATCCCGTTTTGGGAACTGCACTTACCGTAACAGTTGAGCCTTGGGCAAATGTACCTGCACCAGCCACTGTTCCACCGGCTGCCGGATTAGCTGCTAACGTAATCAGCGGTATTGTTGTAAAAGACCACACATAATCTGCAACCATGGCAGTTCTAAATTTGTCTGCAGCTGCGGTAGTAATCGTGCCTGTGTAACTGGTAAATGGCAATAACGCCTTTTCCGGTTTAAATGTAAAAACAGCTGCATTAGAAGTAGCGGCAACTGTTCCGGGAATAATTTGTGTTCCTTGTCTTATGGTAAAGGATACATTGTTAATGGTAGCCGGATTAATATCTGTATTAAATGTGGCAGAAATTAATTTGTTGAGTGATACATCTACCGCTTTGTCCATAGGGTCTGTAGAAACTACTACCGGACAAAGACCGATAACGCCTGTTTCTTCAACCACTTTTTTGCAACTTGTTGCAACTACAATTAGTAGGATTGCCAATAGCCATTTGTGGTTTAATCGTTTTGCAAAACCTTTACATCTCTGTAATAGGGTGAGTTGTTTTGGGAAAGATTCTTTTTTCATAATTGTAATTTAAATTGTAATTGACTTGCTATTATCGAATGAATAATAATGTCGAATGAATAATAACATCACAAAACTCTGTTAATGAGTCGGCAGAATTGTTACATGCTTGGGGATAAAAGTTATATAATTAACTTATTTGATAGTTTCGTTGCAATTTATTTTTGTCGAAGAACGTTGTAACAACCATGTGCAAGAAAACAATTCAAAAGAGAATTATTTGAACTGAAAATAAAGTAATGCAAGGGCGGCAGCACTCATAAGCACTAGCGTAATACCGCCGGCTATATTGGCATACAAGCCATTGGTAAAGCGGCCCATAACTTTTTTATTATTACATATATGAAGAATGATAGCAATCATAACAGGGGCAGTTAATCCATATAAAATAGCCGTATACACCAATGCTTGTATGGGACTGATTCCCATAAAATCCATTGATAAACCTACAACCAATGAAACAATCATGGTAATATAAAACCCTTTTGCCTCACTAAAATTTTTGTCAAAACCTTTTGGCAAAGTAAATGTTTCAGCAATAATATAAGACAAGGATCCGGCTAAAACGGGAATAGCCAAAAAGCCTGTTCCTATTACACCACAAGCAAATAGAACATAGGTAAATTTACCGGTCAAAGGCTCTAATGCTTTTGCGGCTTGCCCTACCGTATCAATTTGCCTTATTCCGGTGCTATACAATACAGCGCCTGTGGTTAAAATAATAAAAAACATAACCAGATTAGAAAAAAGCATTCCAAAATCAATATCCGTTTTCATTTCACTTAACACACGTTTGTTTACAATGATCTTTTTTTTGCTATGGTCCTTATCTTCTGCGACCATCGTAGCTTGCCAGAAAAATAAGTAAGGAGAAATCGTTGTGCCTAATATGGCTACTAATATTTGAAAAAACGCTTTATTGAATTGAATTGTGGGAATAAATGTATTTTTTAATACATCACCTAGATCTGCACGCACCAAAAAAGGTACGATCACATATACGAAAAGTGTCAGACATAGCCATTTAAGTATTGCAGCCAGTTTTTGATAAGAAAATTTAATGATCACAAAAATGAGTATCCCCGTAAATACAAAACTGAAAGCAAAAACAGGAATTTTGGGAAATAATAAATTGGCCACAGCACCCATTCCTTGTATGTCGGCACCAATATTCATTGTAATGGCCGGAAAACTGAATAAAATCATTATATATAAAAAAAGTTTATGATAATTTTTCTTCAAGGTTTTGGTAAGCCCGCCATCAGTAACCAGTCCAATCCTTGCACACATTTCTTGAATTGCTGCCATTAACGGAAATGTTAGTAAGGCTGTCCATAAAGTAGCAAAACCAAAACCGGCACCTGCCTGTGAATAAGTGGCAATGCCTGAAGGATCATCGTCACTAGCCCCTGTAATAAGTCCGGGTCCAAGTGAACGAATTTTTTTAATGATTTTTTGGATGAAAGATTGCTTTGGAAGCATTTGACAGCGCTCTTATTTGTAAATAATGAAAAAAAATATTGATAGGGATGTTATACTATAAATTCTACAAGGCTTTTAAACCTTTATTTCAAGCAACTACTCAAAAGAAAATATTTTCGATATTTTATTTTTTTCATAAATACTTGCCTTATCATTTAAATTTTTATTTGTATTGATTCTAAAAAGACGGTATACAAGACAATGCCCTTTTAAACCGGTAACCAATAAAACTGTTGAAAGAATAATGAAAAATAGCATCACAAACATTGAAATATTTTTATCAAAACTTAACACCAATAGGGTTATTGAGATGAATACCCTGACGATTTTGTCTATAGCGCCTACGTTATTTCTCATAATGGGTTGTTTTAAACTTTCGATTTTCGTAAATAGCTGATATGAACTATTTAAGAAATTAAAGATGTATTGATTTTCGCAGAGTGTAATTACAAGAAAAGAAGAAATTGTTACACTTTTCTCACTTTTAAGATAATTAAAACAACAAGTTTAGGGAAGCATAAAGTCTGCTCCCTAAATGAGCGTTCAGAAAGAGGAAGTAATCATTGCATTAAGCACTTGGTTCATAAAAAAGTAACCTGTTCTCAAGCGCTACAATTCGGGTTTGCATTTGATGGATTCGTTCTAATAAATTCGATATGGCATCCATTCCTTCTAGATTGATTGCCAATTCATTGTGCAATCGAATCAGTTTTTCAGCATGCAAAATTTGGCTAATTGGAATACATTCCATTTCATTATGCAAAGAAATTTCAATCAACCCGAATTCCTGTAAAGAGTTAACAAATGATGTTTCAACGCCATGCCGGCTACAAAAAATATCAATGGGTATGAATTCGTGCATTTCCATAGAAATGATTTTTACTTTGATAATGATGCCAATTCTGCAAACAATTCTTTTTGCTTTTCTGTTAGGTTAGTAGGTGTTTGAATATGGTACGTAATATAGAGGTCTCCAAAAGAGCCCTCTTTCTTATACACCGGAAAGCCCTTTTCTTTTACCCTTGTTTTACTGTCATTCTGTGTTTCCGGCTTCACTTTCATTTTAATTTTACCATGCATCGTATCCACGATGATATCGCCACCCAGCACAGCGGTGTATAAATCAATATCAACTGTTCGGTATAGATCATTTGCCAGTCGTCTAAATGTCGGATCATTTTCTATCAAAAAACGAATATAAAGGTCGCCATCCGGCCCCCCGTTCATACCCTTACTACCGTACCCATTTAATTTAATGGTTTGGCCGTTTTCAATACCGGCCGGAATAGTAAGCCGAATGTTTTTCCCATTTATGGTTAAGGTTCGTGCATGCGTGGTAAAAGCTTCTAGTAAAGTAAGTTTTAATTCACTATTGTAATCTTGACCCCTAAATTTTGCTTTGCTTGTTCTACCGCTACTTCCTGAGCCGCCAAACATGGAACCAAAAAAGTCTGAAAAATCCGATTCATTAAAATCGCCTGAAAAATTTTGTGCGCCGGCATTTGCAGTTCTACTTTGCGATTGTCTGGCTTTCTCAAATTCTTCTCCATGTTGCCAGTTTTCGCCATACTGGTCATACTTTTTTCTTTTCAACGGATCACTCAACACTTCATTGGCTTCATTAATTTGTTGAAATTTTTTATTGGCATCTTTGTCATTCGGATTCAAGTCGGGATGCAATTTCCTAGCCAATTTTCGGTAGGCTTTTTTAATATCGTCCTCCGTTGCTTTTTTATTGATCCCTAAAACTTCATAATAATCAATAAATGACATAACTAAAATTTATTTGCAATACAAAGGTATTCTTAAAAGACAGATAATGATGTATAATATTAAGGGCAAACGAATCTAATTCCATTAATTTTCGAAACCACCCCATCCCCATGGCTAGGCCGCCGGGGACACCCCTCCTTGCTGTGCAAGTGAGGGGAAATGATTTTCGTTCTGTAATATTGAATGATCAATTGCAAACTTTTTATTCGTAGTTATGCTAAAACAGCAATTAAAAATAGTTTTTTGTATAAAGAAATTTAGATGCATTTGCCCTGGTATTATATATTTAAAAATTTATTCTTTTACTTTTCGCCAAATTGAAAAAAGAGGGGTTTGTAAGTACTTCTTACAAACCCCTCCCATAATATTTTAAAAACAATTAATACAAAGTAAACTCTACGCGTCTATTTTTTTGACGACCTGCATCTGTTTTATTGCTAGCAATGGGTTGTGACTCGCCATAACCGACTGCTTCAATACGACCGCTATTAGACCCTTGTGATACAAGGAAATTTTTAACGGACTCTGCACGATTTTTTGATAATTTCAAATTGGCTGCATCGGATCCAACATAATCTGTATGACCACCTAATTTAAGACTAAAGCCTTTTTTAACCAGCATTTCTGAAACCCTGTTCAAGTAAGGGAATGATCTTGCACGAATAGTGGCTTTACCGAAATCAAATTCCAGGTTTCTGATGGCTTCGTTTACAATGTTTCTGTCTTCATCGGTAATGATATAGGTATTGACTTTAACAATCGTATCTTTCACCGGAGGAGGTGGAACAGGTAAAGCACAACCGGAACCATCTACTTTCACACCTTTTGTTGTATTCGGACATTTATCGAAATAATCAGAAACACCATCTCCATCTGAATCTATTTTCATTTTAGCCAAATCATCACGCAAAGCATTCATTTCTGCAATGTGTTGTCTGAATCTTTCTTCACTGGCTGCTAAAGAAGCACGCATAGCGTCGTTCTGGTCTTTCATGTTTTGTGCCAATTGTGCCGGCGGATTATGTCTGGCTAGTTGTGTCTTTGAAGCATTTCCCAAGGCGAATTCTAGTCCCACATGCGCATAAGAAAACTTGTCGCCTGTATAAGGGGGTTTAAAATAACCGTCTAAATTATCTGCATCTACATAAGCCATTGAATAACCCAAATCAAGATTTACACCCTGCGATAAATTGGCTTTGATACCAAAACCCAAAGGCATATAAAATTCGGTCAAGCTACCATTGGGTTTGAAATCAACACTAGCACCCGCACTATTGACAGTGGTTGGGTTAAAATTAATGGCACCCGCTCCCAAAGAAATATAGGGTTGAATAGAAGTGTTTAACTGAGACCAGTTAATATTACCGAGTGTCACCACACCGCTTAAACTAGTGGCCCAGTTTATTTGGGTTTTGAAAGATTTAAAAGGGCTCACCGGTGGTGCCCCTGCCCATAATCTTTCATTATTGGCTTCTAAAAGACCTCTCACAAAATCTAGCTGCACCCCAAAACGATGAGATACTTGGTATTTTACATTTCCACCATATCCCAGTTTAATAACCCAGTTAGAAAAATCATTGTTGCCGCCTGTAGCAGCAAAAGGAGCCAATCCGCCAACATTTAATCCAACAGACCAAGTTCTGAATCCTTGGGTACCGGTAAATAGTGGGGGTGGAATAAGTGATGAACTTTTTTTTGTTGAATCTTGCGCAATACTTCCGGTAAAACAAATCAATGCCATGGAAAATAGTGCTGCGATTTTAAAAATATTGTGTCTCATAAAAAATGGTTTTTTTAAACCCAGAATTAGGTTTTAAATTTATACAAAACTCGATTATCCTTCTAATTGAAACATTACACGTTTGTATGAAAAAGTTACATGCTTAATGTATTTATCAAATAAATACAGATTGGAATGATTTCACTCTTTGTGTAAAGTGGGTGATTGAATAATAAAACCCGCATGCTTCAAACATGCGGGAGTGGCTGATCCAATTAGGATATTGGAAATTAACTAAATTTGAATATGGTCTTATACTATTTGCATTATTCGCAGGAAACCGATAGCGTACAAATCAACTTATGATGAATAAACAACATCCGATAAATACACAAAATAATCATTGAAGAAATTTTTGTTAGCAAGTAAATATGAAAAATGAAAAGTTAACATCTCAAATTTGTCCCTTCACTTTTTACAAAATGCTACCAGAATTTTTGATTATATGAATACTACATAGGCTTACGCCCTTGTATCACCCTTAATAAGACAACTATGATAGCAATGACTAACAATAGATGAATAATACCGCCTGCACCATATCCGACAAATCCGATGGCCCAGAGAATAACCAGAATAACAGCTATGGTGTAAAATAAGTTCCCCATGATTTTATATTTTATTATTAATAAATTTATTTATTCAAATAAACAATCCAAAAAATACTATTGTACCCATCTAGTCAGCTTTTAAAATGTATAGCGAAGACTGATAGCTCCATCGAAATACACAAATTTTTCGTTGTAAAAATCAATGAAAGGCTTCACATCCATTCCAATATTAATCGGTGCATTTTTAAATGTATAACCCATTCCTAAAATTCCATCTATTCCAACAACAGTAGTACTGGTATATAAGCGGTGATCATTATAGTAATAACTACCTCCATCCTGAAAAACGCCAAGATGGCCTCCAATACCATAATAAAAATTTAATGCCTTTGAATTATCTACTGCGGTATGTTTTTCATATAAACCGGTAATGATAAAGCTTCTACGTCCTACCGATAAAATTCCTTCCAATGCGGATGTTTTACTCACAAAATGTTTAACAGTTAACCCACTGGATAATCCGCCAAACCTAAGCCCAACAGCTGTTTGATAACTTTGTGCTTTGAGGTTGTTTGCAATAAAGAAATTGCCGAAAAGTAAAATAAAAAAGAGAATTTTCTTGCTCATGTAAATTGTATTTAAAACCGAAAATGCAAATATTTATTTTGAAATTGTTATTTCAATCATTCGCATCTTAATAAACAAAGTTGAATTTATTTTTAATATTTATTGTTACAATTCCTTTTATAAAAGTTACATCATTCGCATATTTTCAAAACGATCTTTCTAACATTATATTATGCAAAATATCTCCTAAGAATCCATGCCGTAGTTTCATGCTGCTCCATAAGTCCGGTTAGGAAATCTGCGGTGCCTACATCTTTGAAAGAATTACTGCAATTATCAATGCCTTTTCTGAGAAGTTGGATAATGGTTTCATTGTCTTTTAGTAATTGTTTAATCATTTCTTTGGAATCCGGATATTTACCCGGCGCTTCTTTAATGGAAGAATACTTAGTAAATTCATTCATAGTGCCAATTGCTTTACTTCCGAGTTTATTAATTCGTTCAGCAACTGCATCAATGGATTCTTCTAGTTCACTATACTGTTTTTCGAAAAGTTTGTGCAATTCCATAAAACTTTCGCCGGATACATTCCAGTGAAATTTTCTTGTTTTTACATATAACATCATTTCATCCGACAAAACAGTAGACAGGATAGCCACTGTATGTGCAAGGTTTTTTTCTGAAATACCAATATCAGGTTTCATAAGTGTGTTTTTATTTATTTAGAAATATTTGTTTCATTAGTGTCGGAGCCTGAGAAAGAAGCTCCAATGGCATGCATCAAGCTAGAAATCGGACCCTCCATTTTATTGGTCCTGTCGTCAATCGTATTGTCATTTAACAAAACACCCATGTGCATGCTTGGCGGCAAAAAAGGGAATACATCATTTCTTGAATCTGCCATCAGCATTTTCACATCAGCAATCGTACCTGACGGAACCTCCTGTCTTACCAAACGAACGGCCTCTTTTGCAATGATATTTAGTTTTGAAACAGTATAATTTGTGGTGTGAGCTGAGTAATCGGCAATTTCATTGATTACTTTCTTGCTATTTTCACCAAATATGATAGCAGTCCAATCTGAGGATAGCTCAGTATGTAAGATAGAATTCGCTCCTTCGTCTGTTTGGCTAAATTCAGACAAAGCAATCAATACAGAGGGTATCGCTGCCTGACAAAATTCTTGTTCTCGATGTTCTTGCTCATCAACTTCAACTTTTACAAGCTGGGTATTGGGATCAATTTTTTGCAAAGGGAGATAACCCAAATTTTCTTGAACAATTTGTAAAAGATTAATAGCCATATTATATTGATTTATTTAAAAAATTTATTTCACTTATCCAAGTGTCTAAATAAAAAACAAATTTCATTTCTTTAATCATAAAATTGTTACACGCAAGTTGTAAATAATTACATCATTCCCACGTTTGCCTTATTTTCATATGTATTCTTTTCAAAGAGTGTATCATTGTACCTAATCACTAACCAATTTTAGTAAAATTTAATTAGGCACCATGAAAAAAATAATTTTTGTCATTTTCACAATAAGTACAATGGGCTTATCCGGCTGCAGTACTTTACAATCATTGAGTAACCTGTTATCTGAAGTAGATGCAGCCAATGCAATCAAAGAAGCCCTGACGATAGGCGCAGATTTTGGTACAAAAAATTTGTCGCAAAAAGGCTCTTTCAGTAAAGATGTTTTATTGAATGCTATTTTACCCCAAGAAGTGCAAAAAATAGTACAAACATTGGATAGGCTCGGACTGGCTTCAGAACTCAATCGTTTTACCAATACACTTGATAATGCTGCCGTGAATGCTGTTAATAGGTCGGGGCCTATATTTATTGATGGCATCAAACATATGTCCATTAAGGATGCGATAGGTATTGTAAAAAACGGGGGCACTGCTGCTACAGATTATTTACGCCGAACCATTGGCGATACTTTACGAAGATCGGTAACCCCTGTTATGCATGATGCCTTACTTGAATACCATATAGTACAGGAATGGGATAAGCTGGTAGGCCCCGTTAAAATAATATTAGGCAACAAAGCCGGACTAAACATAAACTTGGATAATATACTTACGGTAATGTTAACGAATGAAATGTTTAATAAAATGGAACAGCAAGAAATATTGATTCGTACACAATCGAATGCACGTACATCCGAAAATCTGCAACGTGTATTTGGGAAAGATTGGAATGCGGGTTCAACAAAATAATTCTTCTTGATAGAAAAAATACCGGGTGTGTAAATTAAGAAGAAAATTGCAGAAAAGCAGCCGGTAAACATTCGATTAAATCCGATGGTATCATTCCAATTTCTCCCATTTTTTGTTTAGCCAAATCTCCCGCTAACCCATGTATATAAACAGCTATCAAGCAAGTTTCTAATGAAGGATAGCCTTGTGCTAACAAGGCAGTGAGTATGCCTGTAAGAATATCTCCACTCCCACCCTTTGCCATTCCCGAATTTCCTGTTGTATTAAAGTAACTATCTCCCAATGGGGTGGTAATACAGGTATGTGCACCTTTTAACACCACATACACTTTATACTTTTTAGAAAAATCAATTTGAAGTTGATGTCTTTCAAAATCATTTTCTGACTTACCGGCTATCCGTTCAAATTCTTTCAGATGTGGTGTAAGAATTGAATTGGTCGGAATCATCGATAGCCATTCTTTATGAAGCCCTAAAATATTTAAAGCATCGGCATCCAAAATCAGTGGTACTTGTATATTGGATAAAAGAAAATGTAATGCTGCAGCAGTGAGTGGATTTGTTCCGATACCGGGACCAACACCAATTGTGCTGACATTGTTCGATACGATTGTATTTGTAAAAAATTGTTCATCAGTATCCGTCAATATCATCGCTTCCGGAACTGAAGACTGTAAAATTTCATAGCCACATTTTGGTGAATGAATGGTTAATAATCCAACACCTGATCGCAAACAGGATCTGGCACCTAAAATAGCCGCTCCCATTTTACCATAACTTCCCGCAATCAATAATGCATGACCAAAATTTCCTTTGTGTGAAAACTTCTTTCTTGGCTTAAATAGGCTCTTTACATATTCATGTGTGATAAGGTAATGTGAAGTCGGTTCATGATTGATGAAAGTTTCATTTATCCCAATATTCAATAGCTTCCATTCCCCAATACATGCTGCATTTTCCGGAAATAAATAAGCCAACTTGGCAAACTGAAAACCCAATGTATAGTCTGCTTTTATTTTTTCATTATTTGCATTTGAATGGCAATCACCAAAAAGGCCTGAAGGGATATCAATTGACACAATCTTATTTTGACATTGATTCATAAGCCCAATCACATCGGCAGAAAGTCCGAAAACAGGCTTGTTGAGGCCGGAGCCAAAAATGGCATCAATGATTACATCTTTCGATTGCATCTCAGGAAATTCGGAAATGGAGGATATAATATGACAAGTATGATCGCAAACATTCCTAAACTGACTTTCATTTGTGAGAAAATCTGCAGAATATTTTTTTGATTGGTTAATGATGTAAACTTGAACGTCTACCCCGGCAAAAAATAATAACCGTGCTATCGCCAAACCATCTCCACCATTATTACCCGGACCACAAAAAATATGGACGCTTTGCAAGTGAGGAAATTGATTTCTTATCCAATCCACACTTTTCAAAGCCGCTCTTTCCATCAGGTCAATGGAAGCAATGGGTTCATGGTGTATGGTGAACTTGTCGGCTTCCTTAATCTGACCGGCAGAAAATATTTTTTCGGGATAGAACATATTGTCTATGCTGTTAGTAAAAAATAGATACGCGGGAGCTATTTTTTTATAATTTATTTTTTCTTAGCCCCTCTCTTAATCGGTTTGCCATATTTTTTTGTCATGATGTCTTTGCGACTTTTCTTCACATTCACTTTCCTGTTCTTGGCAGATTTTTCATGAAAAGCAGGCCCTACATCTTTTTTCTTGGGTAGTTTCACCAACACATTCCGCATAAAAACCTTGGGCTTCTCATCATCGGTTAAAATATCTGAAATAATTAGGTTAGCGGGTAAGGGTGTAATTGGAATTTCATATTTCATTAAATTTTCAATGGCAACCTGAAACGGTTTCTCTTTTGGTGTAATAAAAGTAATGGCAATCCCTTTTTTATCGGCCCGTCCGGTTCTACCAATGCGATGAATATAATTTTCAGGCACATCAGGTGTATCAAAATTGATTACATGGCTTACTTCTGCCACATCAATACCTCGGGCAACAATATCGGTAGCGATGATAAATCGATAATTACCTTCCTTAAACTGCTTTACGGTATTAAAACGGTGATTTTGTTCTTTATTAGAATGTATCACTCCTGCAGTACCCGGAAATTTAGCTTCCAGTTGCTCATACAACTGATCTGCCAAGCTTTTGGTTACCGCAAAAACCAACACTTTGGTCATAGTGTGATCTTCCGATAATAATAATTCTAAGAGATTTACTTTGGTGTAAAAATTAGGCACTTCATATCCTGTCTGAATAATATTTTCAAGCGGAGTTCCTGTTGGGGCGGCTTCAACCCTTACCGGGTCATTAAAATAAGTGTCCATCAATGCTTCTACTTCATCAGTAATCGTAGCAGAGAATAAAAGGTTTTGTCTTTTTTGAGGCAATAAATCCAAAATGTTTTTTATCTGCGTACGAAAACCCAAATTCAGCATTTCATCCATTTCATCAATCACCAACTTTTTAATGGTTTTTGTTTTGAAAGCACCATTCATGGCCAAATCAAATAACCTGCCCGGTGTTGCCACCAAAACATCTACCCCATTTTCTACTGCAATTTTTTGCGTATTAATATTCACACCTCCATATACCCCAATAACAGTAAGACTCATGTAAGTGGTTAAACTTTTAACTGCCTCTACAATTTGTGCTACCAATTCTCTTGTGGGGACAATGATTAATATTTGCGGAGATTTGTCTTTGCTAAATTTCCATTGTCTAAGGCAGGGAAGCAAATAGGCAAAAGTTTTACCGGTACCTGTTTGTGCAATTCCACAAACATCCCGTCCCGACATGGCAACCGAAAATACTTTGTGTTGGATAGTGGTAGGATATTTATACCCTAATTCATCTAAAGCGGTTAATAAAGGGCTGTTTAAATTTAAATCGTCAAAAGTCATGGGGATACAATAAGGGGTAAAGGTAGTTTTTTAAAATTTGGGTACTTAAATGAATGATTTTACAACCCAGATTTAACTTAAGACTTGGAAGGTCAAGCATATTTTTACAGAGTATTTATGAAATTGTATTCACTTCTTTAGAATATTTAAATCAAAAATCATTTATTTGATTTCAGCCATTTAAATAAAGTTGAATACGAAATACATATATAATCATACATTAATTTGTTAAAAATTGGAAAAAGTATTTATTCTAAAAATCTGACAAAAAGCAACTAATGCATACTATTTAATTAAATATATACTTTTGTCAGCTATCCGACAAAGATGTAAGAATTGAGTAAAGTAAATTCACTCAAACAAGACAATATGAAATCTCTTTTCAACTTCATCATCCTTTTACAATTGTTTGCCTTTTCAGCTTGTACTAAAACAGCTGAAAACACCCCTACCATAGCACCGGCTGACCAAACAACTTTTAATGTGGCAAATGCGACCTTACTCAAACAAGGCACATTCAACGGTAACATGAATTATTCTGTGAGCGGTGCTGTTAGATTATATGAATTTCAAAATAAAAAATATCTCTATTTCGAAAACTTTAGCAGCAATAATGGTCCGGATTTAAAAGTATACATAGCCACCAATAATGCAGCAACGCTATTTGTCTCTTTGGGAGCTTTAAAAGGAGCTTCGGGAACGCAAACCTATGAAATTACCAATCCGCCTGATTTTACACAATACAATAAAGTTTTAATTTGGTGCAAACAATTTAATGTGTTATTTGGCAGTTCTAGTTTGCAGTAAGCATACAAAATATTAATTGAATGAATATTTCTTTAGAAAAATATATAAGATTTTATTTTATAATTGCCTTTATACTTCTATTGAATATAGTGAATGCACAGGCGTATGTTTTAACAGACCAAGGGAGCACCCTTCAATTTAGTATTAAAAATTTCGGACTAAAGACAAAAGGCCATTTTACCGGAATCAAAGGTTCTTTAGTATTTGACATAAATGACTTGACTAAATCCTCTGTTACCATTTCTGTAAATGCAGCTACCATTAATACAAACAATAGCACAAGAGATAAACATTTAAGAAAAGAAGATTATTTTAATGTTGATAAATACCCAAATATTGGTTTTATGAGTACCAAATTCACAAAAGGAAAATCCGCAGATGATTTTTCCATTTATGGAAATCTAACCATTAAAGGAGTCACTAAAAATATACATTTTGACATGAAAAAGATGACCAATGCAAATGGCCATTTATTTTCAGGAGAATTTGAAATGAATCGTAGAGATTTTGATGTAGGGGGTAGTAGTATTTCTCTTTCAGACATAGCTTTAATAAAATTTAATATCTCCACTAAAAATTAATCAATCCAAAAGTTTACCAGATAAAATTTTCTATCAAAAAAAGAAAAAATTCATACCCAAAATTCAAAACTAACATGAAAAAAATCATTGTATACACTGCCTTTTTGTTGATGAGCATTTCAGTATCAGCACAACAAAAAAAGACTGAGGCAAAAGACCAATATACCGACCTAAGCTTAGGATTTGGCAGTTCAGAATTTAGTCTTTCTACCGGATATTTTTACAATTGGAACATTGGAAAAAAGCATCGCTTTTATATTGGTACAGGAGCACGCTTTACACTGTATCAAGGAAAACATAGAAATTTCACTTCTGCCCCTGCTGATTTAGCTGCAGAACCCGGTAAAACGGATACTTTGCATGCTTCTTCAACTAATATCTATGCCCTTAATGCATTGATCAATCTTGGATATCATATTTCACCAAAAGTTCAAATTGGGTTTAATATTGACGTTTTAGGATTTTCGTTTGGTCCGGAAAATACATACTCTTTTCAAAGTAATGGCACAGCGGTCAATACAAAAGCCAATCCCACTGCTTTTAATCTGTTATTAGTGGGGCACAATGACAAAGGATCATTGAACTCAGAATTCTATTTTCGGTATAAAGTAAATCAGAAAATTGGTTTGAAAATAGCCTATCAGTATCTATTTACGGAATTAACCACAGCCACAAAAGTGCAGACGGTTCCCTTACAAAACGACCGATTTAGAAATACATCCGGTTTATTCAATTTGGGCATTTCATATCATTTTTAGTGATGTATGTTGAAGGTCAATACCAATAAATAAGTCAAGAATTAAACACGAAATACCTTACCAAAGAATAACAAACTTTTATGGTCCTTTTCAAATGAAATTGTTAATTAAACTGTATCTAGCATTAAATACAGTTTATGCCAAACTCTATAAACCAAACCCAAGTTCTACCTGATAATAAGATGTTAATCATCAGGAACTACGACCTCTTTGCACATCTAACCAACGAAGAATTCGAGGAGCTTGACTTAATTCATAATTTTATAGAAGCAGAAAAAGACGATTTTATATATTTTGAATCACATTTTTTAAATAAGCTCTATTTCATCAAAGAAGGGTTTATTAAACTTGGATATATTGATTATCAGGGGAATGAAATAATCAAAGACATCATTCAAAAAGGGGAAATATTCGGACAATTCACATTAGAGCGAAATAATTTACATGGTGAATTTGCAAAAGTTCATAAATCTGCTGTTAGTTTATGTGCTTTTAATATTGAGAATTTTCAATCCGTTTTATCTAAAAATAATCAGTTAGCGATTGCTTTTACTAAACAAGTAGGAAACAAACTATTGAAAGTAGAAAATCGACTAATGAATATGCTCAATAGCGATGTAAAAACAAGACTGTTAAGATTTTTTTATGCCCTCATTCAAAACAATCCCTCTCTCATTGAAGCAAACTATTTTAAAATGGATAATTTTCTAACCCATGAAGATATTTCCAGATTAATTGGTAGTAGCAGGCAAACAGTTACCATTGCAATAAAAGAGTTAGCGTCATCGGGTTATTTACTATTTAACAGAAAAACGATTGAAGTATTAGATATCCAAGCAATGAAAAAAGCCGCTTTTGGTGAATAAATGATTGGTAAAGACAAATATTTTACAAAAAGAGTTTACTGTAGTTAGCAATATTGCATCGAATGCGTTCTGCATTAATAATGCTTATGGTTCATTTAAAGTTTTTCTTACCCATTCTTGACCCCAATTTTGAGTGAATGGGTCAGATTTGACATGTTCAGTCAGCAGAATGGAATTTATTTGAACAAGTAATTTGTGGTAATATTTACTGAATCCAATTACCAAAAATCCTTATACAGCTTGAATTAGGCATAAAAAAAGAGCACTAATTGCTTAGTACTCTTTTGTCGGGAAGACAGGATTCGAACCTGCGACCCCCTGGTCCCAAACCAGGTGCGCTACCGGCCTGCGCTACTTCCCGAAACTATTTTTGCCGATCTTTTCTCTCATCAAGCGGATTACTAATTAAAGCGACCCTCCCGACTCAAGTCGGGATGCGCTACCCGCCTGCGCTACTTCCCGCATTGTCCACCAAAGCCTTGGCGTAGGTGGATAATAATTTTCAACGCCTACAAACTTCTCCACCGTCGCTAAAGCTTTGGTGGATGAGAGCGGTGAGGGAGGGATTCGAACCCTCGGTACAGTTTAACCCGTACGGCAGTTTAGCAAACTACTGGTTTTAGCCGCTCACCCACCTCACCAAGTCCCACTCTTTTCGGAGAGGGTTGCAAAAATAGGTGTAGAGAGGGTAACTGCCAAAAATGTGCAAGGAAAGTTTGGAGTTTGGAGTTTGGGGTTTGGAGTTTGGGGTTATACAAAAAAAATGCCTGCAATTTTCAAAACAGGCACTTTAGTATATATAATATTTTCTTTTTCTCAATTCAACCCCAAACCCCAAACTCCAAACCCCAAACTTCCTACATAGCTGCCAGCTGCACCTTCTGCGTCAATTCCATCACATTTTCTCTAAAAATAGAATCTGTGTCCATTAAATCTTTTACTGTTTGACAAGAATGGATGACAGTTGTATGGTCGCGACCCCCAAAATGCTCTCCAATGGTCTTTAAAGAATTTTTGGTAAAGGCTTTTGCCAGGTACATCGAAATCTGTCTGGCCTGAACAATTTCTCTTTTGCGGGTCTTTTGTAACAACTTATCATAAGAAACATCAAAGTATTCACATACCATTTTTTGAATGGCATCGATGGTAATTTCTTTGCTACTTGTTTTCACAAAATTGCGCAAAACTTTTTTGGCCAATTCTACATCAATGTCTTTTTTGTTTAAAGAAGATTGTGCCAACAATGAAATTAATGCACCTTCCAATTCACGAACATTGGTATTAATATTATAGGCCACATACTTCACCACTTCTTTTGGCATATCCAATCCATCGTTCTTCATTTTCTTTTCTAAAATCTCTATGCGGGTTTCATAATCCGGAATTTGCAAATCGGCACTGAGTCCCCAACGAAACCGACTTAACAATCTTTCTTGCATACCATCCAAATCTTTTGGTGGTTTATCAGAAGTTAACACCAATTGTTTTCCACTTTGATGTAGGTGATTAAAAATGGCAAAGAATGCATCCTGACTTTTTTCTGCACGACTAAAAAATTGCACATCATCAATAATCAAAACATCAATTAATTGATAAAAATGAATGAAGTCGTTGATGGCATTATTCCGACTATGATCTTGAAATTGATTAATGAATTTTTCACTACTTACATACAAAACCACTTTCCCGGGATGGAGTCTTTTCACCTCATTACCAATCGATTGCGCAAGATGTGTTTTGCCCAAACCCACGCCTCCATAAATAACCAATGGGTTGAATGAATTGGCACCCGGCTTCTCTGCTACTGTTTTTCCTGCACGTCTGGCTACCCTATTACAATCACCTTCAATAAACGAATCGAAGATGTACATGTGATTCAACTGCGGATCAATCTGCATTTTTTTCAAACCCGGAATAACGAATGGATTCTTTATGGGATTATCAATCACCAACGGAAAATTCATCTCGTTGTTATTGTAAGTTTTCATATTACTGGCAGGCACATCCATAGATCCATTTCTGCCATTTGTATTTCCACTGTCAACCAAAATTCTATATTCCAATCTCGCTTCTTTTCCCAATTCACGTTTTAATGTTTTAGCTAAAAGATTTACATAATGTTCTTCTAAGTATTCATAAAAGAATTGACTGGGTACTTGAATTAATAAAACATTGCCATTTAATTCTACCGGATTGATGGGATCGAACCAAGTTTTAAAATGTTGCCATTCTACAATGTCTTTAATAATTTTTAAGCAATTGCTCCAGACTGATTCAGCGTTTTTTGTCATACAATAATGAAAGCGTTATAACGAGTTAGTAATTATTAATCGAACCTTCAAGTTATCTATTTTTATCCACATGTGGATAAATAATAAAAATAATTTGGGGATGCGAATATGTATGTTTTATGTTGAAAAAAAAATTTTTTATTCTCTTGCTTTTTCCCGTATGATAACCGTATTTGATTTGGCTAAATTTTTTTGCCCCGTTCCGGAAAAGCTATAATCCAATCGCCCCAACTGAATACCGGCCCAACCCACTTGATTTACAATCACATCGCTTCCTTTTCTGTTCTTGTATTTTCTGGGTTCTTTAAAAAAACGATGTGTATGTCCGCCTATAATCAAGTCAATATCGTAGGTTTCTTTGGCCATTATTTCGTCGCTTAGCTTATCATCCTCGTATTTATCACCTAAATGAGACAAACAAATAACCATATCACATCCATGCTTCTTTAATATAGCGGCCGTTTGATTGGCTTTTTCAATGGGATGCAGATAAACAGTCTTCCCATATAAATTATCCGGCACCAACCCTCTTAATTCTATACCTACACCCAATACACCAATGGTTAAACTTCCTTTTTTAAAAATTTTATAGGGTGAATATTTATTTTCCATAGCAGTACCACTAAAATCATAGTTACAAATCACTATTGGAAATTGAGCATGTTGTAATTGGGTGGCAAAATTGTCTAATCCCGCATCAAAATCATGATTACCCATGGTAGCAGCATCATATCCCATCATCGACATCGCCTTTATTTCAGGTTCTCCCTTATATATATTAAAAAAAGGGGTTCCTTGAAAAATATCGCCGGCATCTAATAAAAGAACCTGATCTACCTCATTCCTTATTTCCTGAATTAAGGCTGATCTGGCAGCCACGCCCCCCAATCCTTGGTTTCTACTTCCATCCATCGGAAAAGGTTCTAAATGACTATGTACATCATTGGTATGTAAAATGGTAATTCTACGTGTAACTG
>JANOVY010000196.1:0-18524 GCA_031417635.1 Bacteroidota bacterium
GATTATATGTCGCCGGGTTCTATTGCATCCAGTTCTTGGACTGCCATACAGAGTGTTAGAGGTAATAATCAAACTGATATTTCTTCTAGTGATAATGAAATCCGTCATCGTTTTATTACGAACATCAATTATCGCCTAGAGCTGGGCAAATCAGCTGCTTTACAATTTTCATTGTTTGGCCAAGCCCAAAATCAAGGACGATTCTCCTACACGTATAGTGGAGATATGAATGGAGATGGTGTTACTTTCAATGATTTAATGTATGTTCCCCGTAACCAAAGCGAAATGAATTTCTCAGCACTCGCAGCCTCCGGAGGTGCCCCTGCTGCTACTGTTCAAGAACAAAGAGATGCATTTGAGGCTTTCATTAATCAAGATGACTACTTAAAAACAATGAGAGGTAAAGTAACTGCCAGAAATGGCGTTTTACAACCATTTATCACTCGTTTCGACTTTTCAACACAACTGGAATTGTTTAGAAATATTGGCAAAAACAGACATACCATACAATTACGTGTTGATATATTTAACATAGGAAATTTAATCAACCCATCATATGGTGTGAGCAACTTTGTAAATCAATTTAACCCATTGGCATCTGCAGGTGTTGATGCAAATGGTGTTCCATTATTTAGAATGAACCGTGCAAACAACAGCATTAACTATGCAACCTATAGAAAAGGTACCGGCTTTGGTGATGTTTGGCAAGCGCAATTTGGTATTAGATATATTTTCTAATATTTCTTGCTTTATCACTTAGCATAAAAAAATCCCGAACCAATTGGTTCGGGATTTTTTTGTGGATCCCTTTTACTTTACTTTAAAGGTTTTGGGTATCTAGCCCAAAAAGAAAAAAAGCTTGATAATCAGTCAACCAACAAATCCGAGTCTTTCTTTTTGACTTTTCACTTTTAACTTTTCACTTTTCAATCCTAAACCCTAACTCCCCCATCCCCATTTCAAAAAATCAGGTAGTGCTAATGCCCAAGTAGGCACATCATGTTTTCCTTCTTCTAATTCTAAATAATGAATGTGTTCATCGGTATATCCTTTTGCCTTCAGTTCTACAATTAAATCCAAGGCATCATCAATTGAATCGATTACCCCATTTTTATTTCTATCGGCTTTTTCATCTAAAACACCACATTCAATAAAAAATCGTAGCCAAGGATGAAAAGTCCCTTTGCGTATTTGCAAATGCATGATTCGGTCTTGTTCATCATCATACCCATCATCATATCCTTTTCTTCTCCACCAAAGAGATGGACTAAATAACCCAATTTTATTAAACTCACTTCCATGATTCCAAGCAATATCTAAAGCACTCAGTGCCCCTAAAGAAAACCCTGCAAAAGATTTGTCTTTAAAGGAAGGAATATTGTATGTTTTACGAATGAAAGGAAGTAATTCATCAAAAATAAATTTGGTGTACAATCCGGCTTTGGCACCTCGTCCTTTATAGTCAGCTGTATAGGCTGTACCGTACTCCATTTTTCTTTCAGGACCACAGTGAATGCCAATACAAACCAAAGGAGAAATCAACCCCTTACCAACCAAGTCATCCAATATTTCATCAAAGGGCATTTTAATGAGATCCTGGCCATCATTCATTAATAACAAACTAATATGTGTTGTATGCTTAAATGAGCTAGGGAGATATACGTCGAAAATTACTTGTCTTTCTAAATATTCAGAAGTGATCGTAAATTGATCTATCAGAATAGAAGAAACGGGAATGCTACTGAATGCAGTCATATTCTCAAAAATAATAAAAATGGAAGATATATGGTAAACGAAATCTCCACAATTGCAAGTATTAATTGGCATATACCATGAATAAAAATCATTCAATATGGGCAGATATCAGATTTATTTAGGTGTACCCCACTTTTTTTAAAACAGATTCCTTAAATTGAAAACAAATAGGTTACTTAAAAATAATATTTTAATACTTTAAAGGGTTTATTATGAAAAAGATTGGAATTCTATTTGGTCAGGAAAGAAGCTTTCCGATGGCTTTTGTTGAAAGAGTAAACAGCAAAAATATTCCGGGTATTATGGCTGAGCCCGTTCGAATAGACAAAGTAATGCAAGGCGAACCCAGTGGCTATGATGTTATCATTGACAGAATTAGTCAAGACATCCCTTTTTACCGTGCCTACCTAAAAAATGCAGCGCTTTGTGGTACGGCAGTCATCAACAACCCATTTTGGTGGAGTGCAGATGAAAAGTTTTTTAATAATTGTCTGGCCACAAAAATTGATGTGCCTGTTCCAAAAACTGTGATATTACCATCCAGAGATTTACCTCCTGATACTTCTGATCAATCATTTAGTAACCTCGCTTACCCCTTAGATTGGGACCATATTTTTAAATATGTAGGATTCCCGGCATATATGAAGCCCTTTGCCGGCGGGGGTTGGAAAAATGTTTATAAATTGACAGACATGGATGACTTCTTTGAAAAACACAGTGAGACAAACCAACTCATTATGATGTTACAAGAAGAAATTGTTTTTGAAGAATATTATCGTTGTTACTGCATAGGTGGTAAACATGTGCGCATCATGTCGTATGAACCACGCAACCCACACCATCTTCGTTATGTAGCTGATTTTAAACCTACCGCTGAGAAATTAAAGGAGATGGAAGAAATTGTATTACGAATCAACAAATATTTGGGGTATGATTTTAATACTGTTGAATTGGCTTTAAGAGATGGAGTGCCTTATGCCATTGATTTTTGTAACCCCGCTCCTGATGCGGATATTAAAAGTGTTGGACAAGAAAATTTTGATTGGGTTGTTGAAACATCAGCAAACTATGCCATAGAAAAAGCGCAAACCAATAAAGCAGGAGCAGACAATTTGACCTGGGGGGAATATATTAAAAGAGGGAGTACAGGGAAAAAACTGTATTGAGAATTTGGTTGTTGGTCAGCGACCAACAATGGCGGCAGATAAATAATGAATATTGAACAAGGAATTTTGAATATTGATGTATATAACAAATAGTTTACTTCATTATTCAAAATTCCTTGTTCAATATTCAAAATTACAACGGGAGTTTGTTCAATAATTTTTCATCAAAAAATGCCCCTGTAGGGGTTGGGGTATGAGCTACAAACATTTTACGTTAGGTGTAGAAGAAGAGTACATGGTGATTGATCCCAAAACCCGTGAACTTAAGAGCCATGAACAAAAAATTGTTCAACTGGGTCAAAAGATATTACAGGATAAAGTGAAAGCAGAAATGCACCAAGCGGTAGTTGAAGTGGGTACGGATATATGTAAAGACATTGACGAAGCTTATCACGATGTGGCATCTTTGCGTGGCAACATTTCTCAAATTGCGGGTGAATTGGGTTTGTGGGTTGGCGCCTCAGGTACCCATCCTTTTAGTCATTGGGAAACCCAATTAATTACTGATCATGTTCGTTACAATCAAATAGTTAATGAATTACAAGAAGCCGCCAGAAGTAACCTAATCTTTGGATTACATGTACATGTGGGTATGGAAGACCGAAAAATGGCCATCCATATTGCCAATACAGCCCGTTATTTTCTTCCACATGTATACGCCTTAAGCACCAATTCTCCTTTTTTGGAAGGTAGGGATACAGGATATAAGTCATTTAGAACAAAAGTTTTTGACAAATTCCCCCGTACTGGTATTCCCGATTATTTTGAGACCATTGAAGCTTATGAAAACTACGTAAATCTTTTAATCAAGACCAATTGTATAGACAATGCCAAAAAAATATGGTGGGATTTGAGGGTTCATCCATTTTTTAATACCGTTGAATTTCGTATTTGCGATGTACCGATGACTATTAATGAAACCATCACCATTGCCGCTCTTTTTCAGGCAATTGCAGCCAAGATTTATAAGCTTCGCAATCAGAACCTCAATTTCATGATTTATGAACGTTCATTGATCACAGAAAACAAATGGCGTGCAGGCCGATATGGAATAGATGGCACTTTAATAGACTTCGGCAAAGAAACAGAAGTCAATACCCGCGCCCTTATTACAGAACTCCTTGATTTTGTGGATGATGTGGTGGATGAACTAGGTAGCCGCCATATTATTAATTATGTTTCTAAGATATTTGAACAAGGAACCGGAGCAGATAGGCAATTAGCCGTTTATAAAGAAACCAATAGCTTGGTTAGCGTGGTTGATTACATACATGACCAGTTTTTAAAAATCTAATCCTTATCTATCTGATTTTCAAATAATTACGATTTTATCGCCAAATATTTTTTGCACTTATATTTGTTAATAATAAATAAAAAATGAGGCAACGAAGTATATTGCCTTTGTATCTATATATTGACCTAAACAACCAAAATCTTCATTAGTGACAGAAGAATATGAACTTATTAAAGGGTGTATAAAGCAGGATGCACGTTGTCAGCGCATGTTATTTGACCGGTATGCAGGGAAAATGATGAGCGTTTGTCTTAGGTATGCCAATGACACAATGGAAGCAGAGGACATGATTCAGGATGCTTTTGTAAAAGTATTTCAGTATTTAGGTCAGTTTAAGTTTGAAGGTGCTTTTGAAGGATGGATTAGACGCATTGTGGTAAACACCGCTATCCGTCATCTGGAAAAAAAGAAACTGCACTTTAAAGACATTGATGATAATAGTTTTAATACCCCTTCGATTGATGCACAAGCCTACACACATTTAGGAGAAGATGACCTGATGAAACTAATCAATCAGTTGCCGGATGGTTACCGATTGGTCTTTAACTTAAATGCAATAGAAGGGTATAGTCATGAAGAGATTGCAGAAATGTTACATATTCAACCCGGCACTAGCCGAAGCCAATTGGTGAAGGCTCGGAAAATGCTGCAACATCAAATATTACAATTGCAAAAAATTGCTGTATAGAATGATCGATAATCAATTTGATAACTTCCTCAACGGTAAACTTAAGGATCACTCGGCTCCCGTACCGGCCGGTCTTTGGGATAAAGTGAAGGATACTCAATTGGATCAGTTTATGGGTGATACATTCAAAGATCATATTGCACCGGTTCCTACAGATCTTTGGGAAAAAGTTACAGACAGCCAGTTTGATCGGTTTATTGGCAATCAATTAAATTCCCATCAAGCACCTGTACCGGCCGATCTTTGGGATAAAATTCGAGACAAACAATTGGATGATTTTTTTGCCGACAAATTGATAGACCATACCGCATCAATACCAGCCGGCCTTTGGGAAAAAGTAAAGCCCGAAGAAAAAGATGACCGAAAAGGATTTTTCTTTTTCAGATTTCCGGCCGCTGCACTCATTTTACTTGCTTTATTACTAGGAGGAACATTAGGGGGTTATTTATATGTAAAAAGATCAGATAATACAGCCTTACACACTACAAAGCCCCCCAACAATAAAGGTCTTCACAATAGCATTGAAAATGCTAAAATACCAGGCACTATAGACAATCATCAAACCAATGGTGAGCAAACAGATGGGAACATAGAAAAAGCCACTACCCTGCTGCCAAACAACAATAACAAAACAATAAACAAAATAGAATCCAAAACATTTTCAACATCTATACAAAAACAAAATACAATTATTGAAGAAAGTGGAATATCCAATGGTGCAAATGCCAACACAGCTAATTTGAATCAATCAAAAATAAAATCAAATCAAACAACGCAAACTTCCAAACTGAATCATTCCACCGGACTATTTATTACAAAGCCAAATAATAACAAGGAAGCAAATGGAATACCCATCTATACAGATCCCATAATTAATAACAACCATCTTTTGGGAACAGATGAGAATGAGGTTGACTATGCTACCCCATATCATAGTACCCTTTTAACAGCAAATACAATACCAACCGAAGGAAATAGGTTCACCGGTTTGCAAAGCTTACTAGACAAACAATTGGCTAATAATAACCATACTAGCAAATTTAGAAACGTGGTGATTTGTCCTGCTGATTATAAAAACAGAAACACTGATTTGTATTTAGAGCCCTATCTATCGCCGGATTTTGCATTCAAAACAGTTACAAATAATTCTGCCACACAACAATACCTACTAAAAAAAGACAGTAGTGAAAGTATGCAGATTGGATATTCTGCAGGTATTAGATTGGTAAAACCCATTTCAAATAATGTCTTACTGAAAGCGGGATTACAATATAGTCAGATAAATGAAAAATATGTTTATCGAACAGAGAATGAAGTTAAAACCACTACCGTTGTATCTGTTAGAACAATTATACGCGCTCCGGGAGACACAGTAATTGTAAGAGATACTAGTATTTTATTGCAGATTGGTTATCACAATAATACGGTGTATAATCACTTCAGAAGTTTTGATGTTCCATTCACAGTAGGCTACCAATTTGGAAATGAAAACTTTAAAATTGGCATTAATGCAGGTGTCATATTTAATGTTTCAACATGGCAAGAAGGCGTCATTTTAGACAGTTCAATGGCCACTGTACCACTTGTAAAAGGAGGAACAGCAAATGCATACAAAAGCAATATCGGCTTGGGAATATATGGAGGCATCAGCATCGTGAAAAAATTAAGTGATGATTTACACATTTTTGCTGAACCCTATTTCAGGTATAATTTATCAAATATGACGAATACACAATCTCCCTATCAACAAAAAATTAACATTGGTGGATTGTCATTAGGCTTACGTTTTAACTTAAATAGAAAATAAACAGGCAACAATAGATTTCCGTTAGGTATCTTATTAATATGGCTGACACTTTGAAAGTAAATATGAAAAAAATAGTATTCATCATAGGAATTTTATCAGTAGGGTTCTTTACTGCCTGTAATAAAGAATTATCTGATAATTTTACAACCTATAACGGGCACCCGTTAAACGATACTATTTGGGCAAGAAATGTGCCATCTACTGCTTCAGTACATGATCTTTTTACCAACCTGAGACCCGGCTTTATTGTTGATTCATTTGATGTGAGTATAGGGAATACTTTTCGCTTTGGCGATAGTTTGGAAATTAGCTTTGGTCCCGGATCAGCTGTTGGGCAGGGTACATCTGGTGTTCCACCCGGAATGTCCAAACTGGAAATAATGCCTTTGAAAAGGAAAGGTGATTTTATCAGAACCTATAGACCCACAACCGACAGCAAACAAAACTTATTAGAAACCGGAGGCGGCTATTTTTTAAGAGTAAGTAAGGATAACCAAGAATTGACTTTATTTAAAGGAGCTACATTAAAAATTAAGTTCAATGATGTAGATACACCCAAACAAAATATGCAAGTTTTTTATGGCCAAGAAGGAATTCCGGCACCTATCAAAGGAATAGATACTTCATTTTTTTGGGTCCGTGATTTTGATACTACTGCCCTACCCCTATGGTATACGTTTAGTAATAATCCGTTGGTTCCGTCATATTTTGGATATGAAATACTTTCAAAAAATTTGAGATGGGTGGTTGCAGAAAAATATTTAGACAGTACAAGACCAAAAACCAAAATAACGGCCATTCTATCTCCCAATTTCACAAATAAAAACACTGCTGTATTTGCAGTATTTGCCAATAGCAAAACAATTGTTGAATTGAAAGGAGATTATCCTTCCCGTTCATTTAATACAAAAAATATTCCATTAGGCACTACGCTTAAATTAATATCCCTTTCAAAAATTGGCGGCAATTATTATTTAGGAGTAAAAGATATCAGTAGTGTTGCCATTGTAACCAGCTATACAATTGTTCCTGTAGAACACAGCTTAAGTTATATTATCAGCTACTTGAATAAATTGTAATTTTTATACCCGCACATATAATACAATTCAAAAAAAAGTTGGGGCAACCTTTTCACTTATTAAAATCAAACAATGTTGCGGTAAAAATGGCTCTTTCACGTTTCTTAAATATAACATCCCAATTGCCTTTATAACGAAGAATTTTGGGTACTGTCAAGCCATTAAACTTAGCCATTTCAACTTCCATATTCACATCAAAATCATAAACGCCTGCTTTGTAGCTCAACGAATAATTACGAGCCATTACATCTAAGGTCTTCATGTCAAACCAAGTTATCATCTGGTCTACTACTAACCTTGAGCTCTTGGCAGACCCTTCTTTGGGTATAATTGAAAATACATAGCTTAACACACCATGTAATTCTTGAATATCAAGTTTATACTCATATAATTCATGCGCATTTTCATCATACAGATCCAATTTGTCGCCTATGAACGGAATTCCGGGAATTTTTTTGCCGGGATTAAAGAACAACATTTTTAATTGTTCTTTGTGTTTCTCCATTCCGGACTTATCACTTGTTAATAAATTTTTGCCTTTTACGATATTATTTTCTCCGCAAACTTTCCCTTTCGTAAAAAACAATCCGGCATATAATTCCGGTGTCATATAATTAAAATTCAGTTTTTTATCATACAAATCTCCGGTTACCTTTTCTTCTAAAACATCCATAGTGCGGCAGCCCTCAATCCGCTGCTGTCTGGTTTTACTATAGAGGGATGCTTTAACAACTCCTTTTTTATCCAACATTTGAATATCATTATAGGATGTAAATCCCAAAACACGAAGGTTACGAAAAGCTTTATAAAATGTAGTGTCTTCTTTAATCTGGTTTAATAATGTTCGGTAATCAAAATTATTTCGAACAACCACCTCTGTTAATGTGAATTTATGGTCATCAATAACAATTGATGTGTCTTGTGAAGATGCAAGTAGAGGGATAAAGAGACAAATAAATAAAGCGTATTTCATGATTTTAGGAATATCATTTTATAATCTACTTTTATTTTGCCCTTACTGATATCGGTTAGTTTCCCTTTTAACAATTTTTTACGCAATGGCTTTAAGTAATCAATAAATAATTTTCCTTCAATATGATCGTATTCGTGGAGTATTACTCTTGCGGTAATCCCATTGAAAGTGTCTGTACAGGCTTGAAAGTTTTCATCAAAGTATTGCATGGTTACTTTTTCTACCCGTAATATATCCTCCCGAATTTTTGGAATACTCAAACATCCTTCATTATAAGCCCATTCCTTACCATCTAATGACAAAACCCGTGCATTGAGAAATACTTTTTTTACACCGGGCCCATCAGGATATATATTTTGTTCACTTTCTTCCAGGTTGTCAAATATCTGGGTACTGTCAATGACAAATAATCGGATATCTTTATTAATTTGGGGTGCCGCCAAACCAACACCATTGCTTTCATACATGGTTTCCCACATATCATCAATGAGTGAAGAAAGGCCTGGATATTCAGGCGGTACATCCTGGCAAACTTTACGTAAAACAGAAGCCCCATAAGCCACAATTGGAAATATCATTGGTACATGTTATTTAATGAAACGCTGCAAAAATACCGGAAAAGGGGCAACCGGCAAATCTGAATCAAATAATCGATTGCAAATACTCCTGTAGCATAATGGTAGCAGCAATTTGGTCAACATTTCCTTTTATTTGCCTGTCTTTTTTTTTCATCCCCATATCAATCATTGCCCTTGAAGCCATTTTAGAGGTAAAACGTTCATCAACAGTTTTGATTGGAATGGTAGGGAACGCTTTTTTCAATTGAATGATAGCTGCTTTAACCAATGGAGTGGCATGTGTTGCTGTATCATCCAAATTCAAGGGTTCTCCAATTAATATGAGTTCGACAGTTTCATTTTGAAAATAATTTTTCAGAAAAGGAATCAATTTTTTTGTTTCAATAGTGATCAAGGCAGTAGCTATAATCTGCAAAGGATCCGTGACCGCCAGACCCGTTCTTTTTCCACCATAATCTATGCAGATAATTCGAGGCATATGTTAAATTTGACATTAGACTTTAGAAATGAATAAATAAATCGGCAATAACAAAAATACTGAAAACAACACTGGCTATTCCATTAGCTGTCATAAATGCCATATTCACTTTACTAAGGTCATTTGGTTTAACTATTGAATGTTGATAGAATAACATACTGATAAATAAGACCACCCCCATCCAATATAATAAATGTACCTCTCCATAAACACCTGCCAGAATTACACAAGAAGCAGATAAAAAATGTAATAAAATCGAAATCTGCAATGCTTTTGCTTTTCCTACAACAGAAGGTATCGAAAATAATTTTTGAGATTGATCAAATTCAACATCTTGTAAAGCATAAATAATATCAAACCCTCCTACCCAAAACAAAACTGCAAAAGAAAACAGAATGGGCAATAAGTCAAACGCTCCTGTAACTGCCAAATAAGCCCCGATGGGAGCTAAAGACAATCCCAATCCTAATACCAAGTGACACAAAGGAGTAAATCTTTTTGTATAACTATAAAATAAAATTACAAACAAGGCTATGGGTGATAAATAAAAACAAATTGAATTGATAAAGAAACAAGCGATTAAAAATAATAAACAAGCTAAAATTGTAAACCGCAATGCGCTGTTGGGAGAAACAATGCCGGCAGGAATTTCGCGAATAGCTGTACGAGGGTTGATGGCATCAAAACTCCTATCTAAATAACGGTTAAATGCCATGGCAGCGCTTCTGGCAGTTATCATGCAAACCAAAACAAGTAACAATTTAACAATGATAAAATTGTATCCATTGATAGAAGATGAACCCGTTTGTATAATTGAGCCGGTTTCTTTCAACCCTTCATTTTTAGAAAAGTAAAAGTCATGAACCCCAATAGAAAATCCTATCAAAGCAAAAGGCAAAGCGAAAATTGTATGTGAGAATTTTATTAACCTAAAATACTTTATAATTGATGCCATCTATTAATGAATTTGAAGATTTGATAATTCTTGCTTGTTGTGTTATGCATCTTTCTTTACGCTAAAAGTATGCTCAGATAATTTCCACAATATAATACCTGCAGCTACTGAAACGTTTAAGGAATGCTTCATACCCATTTGTGGAATCTCAATACATCCATTACAAATTTTCAATACTTCATCATCAACCCCATCCACTTCATTTCCCAAAACAACAGCTATCGGTTCTTGTATTGGCACAAAATTTTCTAATGAAATACTTCCGGCTGTCTGCTCTATGGCAAATACCTTATACCCTTTTTCTTGTAAAACTTTTACTGCTTCGTAAGTTGTTGGAAAGTAAAGCCAATCAACTGTTTCTGTGGCTCCCAAAGCCGTTTTTTGAATATCTCTGTGGGGTGGCTGGGGGGTAAATCCACACAAACAGATTCCCCGGGCCAAAAAAGCGTCTGCGGTTCTAAAAACGCTGCCCACATTATGAAAGCTTCGAATATTGTCTAAAACTACCATGATTGGGTTCTTACTGGCCAATTTAAACTCATCTATCGTTTTTCTACCCAGTTCTTCCATGCTTAGTTTTCGCATGTTGTAAAGGTAAACCCAACCATTCAAATAATCTATATGGCAATATCTGCTAATTTTCATACTTTGTTTAACCTTAAAAACTAATGAATATGAGAAAAATCAACAAAATTTCGGTGTTATTGGCCATTGTAATCCCATTTTTGGGAACAGCACAGGTTGAGAAAATTGACCTTTCCATTATGCAGAAAATTCGGAAAGAAGGGTTGGAAAACTCAAAGGTTATGGAGATTGCCTTTAATTTAACCGATAAAACGGGTAACCGATTAACTGCATCCCCGGGATTCATGCGGGCTGCCAACTACGCCAAAGAAACACTTTCTGGATGGGGTCTTGAAAATGCAGCCATTGATCCATGGGGTGAGTTTGGAAAAGGTTGGGAGCTTGAGAAAAGCTATGTTGCCATAACAGCACCTTACTATAAATCTTTGTCAGCCTATCCAAAAGCATGGACTTCCGGAACAAAAGGATTGAAAAATGCTGAAATAATTGTTATAAGCGCAAAAGATACAGTTGCACTAGAGGGATATAGGGGGCAATTAAAAGGCAAAGTCATCATACTTGATCAATTGGCAACTTATAAACCCAGTTTTAAAGCAGATGCCGTAAGGTATGCAGATTCTACTTTGATTACAATGGCAAATGCAAAAGCGCAGGCGCCCAGACCACAAATCAATCCAACTGATACTGCTGCTTTAAGAAGACAAAGAGAACAATTTGCAGGTCGTGGAGGAGGAGGCGGTGCTGCAAGAGTGCTTACACTGTTAAAAGAAATGGCAAAAAGTGAAGGTGCCGTAGCGATGTTTAGTAGTGGTGGCGTAAGAAGTCACGATGGAACCATTTTTGCACAAGGTGGAGGTGCCTATAAAGGCACTGACCCTGAAAATTTTCTTGATATAGCCCTCGGGATTGAAGATTTTAATACCATTCTCAGACTAGCGAAAGCGGGTGTGCCGGTAAAAATGGATGTTGATGTAAAAACAAAATTCCAAACCAAAGATCTGCAAGGATACAATGTAATTGCAGAAATACCGGGAACCGACCCCTTATTGAAAGATGAAATTGTAATGATTGGCGCTCATCTGGATTCTTGGCAAACTGCAACCGGTGCTACTGACAATGCATCCGGTTCATCTGTCATGCTTGAAGCCATTCGAATATTAAAAACCATTGGATTTCAAAATAAAAGAACCATCCGCATTGGTTTATGGAGTGGTGAAGAGCAAGGCTTGTTAGGTTCTAGGGGCTATGTAAAAAAGACTTTTGCAGACCCAGTCACAATGCAATTGTTACCTGCACATGAGAAGTTTTCTTCATACTTTAATATTGATAATGGCACAGGAAAGATTCGGGGTATTTATTTACAAGGCAATGAAGCATGCAAAGACATTTTTACTCAATGGCTGGTACCTTTTAATGATTTGGGAGCAAAAACGGTTACCATCAGCAATACCGGAGGTACAGATCATCAATCTTTTGATGGCGTAGGTTTACCCGGCTTCCAATTTATTCAGGACCCTATTGAATACGATATTCGTAACCATCATAGCAATATGGATGTATATGATCATTTGATAGAAGATGACTTAAAGCAAATTGCTACTATCGTTGCCGGATTTGTTTATAATGCTTCACAACGTGATGCCAAATTGCCCCGAAAAGAATTACCCAAGCCAAGGCCTGCAGGTGGGTTTGGATTTTAATTAGTTTGGGGTTTGGGGTTTGGGGTTAAGCATTTGGCGTTTATTCTAGAGAATAGCAACCAAAAAACAACACCGAACACCAAACCCCAAACCCCAAACTTTGTTTTTCTTTCCACATTTACCAGCTACACCATAGGCATCATTATATTTGTTGCCCATGTCTAAATCAAGTGCCGATACTCCTTTAATGCAGCAACACAGGGCTATTAAGCAAAAGTATCCTGATGCTATTTTGTTGTTTAGAGTAGGCGATTTTTATGAGACTTTTGGAGAAGATGCCATTCTAGCTTCTCAAGTATTGGGTATTACTTTAACCAAAAGAAATAATGGTGCTGCATCCTCACTTGAATTGGCCGGTTTCCCACATCATGCCTTGGATACTTATCTACATAAACTGGTAAAAGCCGGTTATCGTGTTGCTATTTGCGATCAATTAGAAGATCCAAAAGCAGCTAAAGGAATTGTGAAAAGAGGAGTGACAGAATTGGTTACCCCCGGTATTGCCACTAATGACAAATTACTGGAGCACAACAGTAATAATTTTCTAGCAGCCATCCATTTTACTGATAAAGAAATAGGTATTGCCTTTCTGGATATTTCTACCGGTGAATTTTTTATTGCAGAGGGCAATGAAGAATACATTGATAAGCTTCTACAAAGTCTAAAGCCTGCAGAAATCATTTTTCAACGTAGCTATCAAAAACATTTTAAAGAAATATTTGGCACTAAGTTCTATACCTACACAATGGAAAGCTGGATTTTTGATGAAGCTTTTTCAACGGAAAGTTTATTGAAACATTTCCAAACACACTCATTAAAAGGATTTGGTATTGAGGGGATGCATCATGGAATCATTGCTGCAGGTGCTATCTTGTATTATTTAAAGGAAACAGAACATCCTAACCTGCAACACATTACTTCTGTGCAAAGGATGGAAAGGGAAGATTTTTTGTGGATGGACAGGTTTACCATTCGAAATTTAGAATTGTTGCATACTGGAACTGACAATGGTGATAGTTTATTAAAGGTCATTGACAATACAGTAAGTCCGATGGGTGCAAGGTTGATGCGCAGATGGCTTTTATTCCCTTTAAAAGACATCAAGAAAATTGATGAAAGGTTGGAGTGTGTTGCATATTGTATTATACAAACCGATTTTCGTAAGCAAGTTTCGCATGCTATAAAATTATGTGGAGATATTGAAAGATTGGTGAGTAAAATTCCCATGAAAAAGATCAATCCCCGTGAGGTGATGCAACTTGCAAAAGGATTGCAACAAACTGACCATATTAAAAAAATATGCGAAACGGCTGATAATCCCTATTTACAAAGATTAGCCGATGGATTGAATGGCTGCCATTATATAGTAGAAAAAATACTTCGTGAAATACATGAAACACCTCCTATTGCCGTTTCAAAAGGGGGAGTAATAAATGAAGGCGTAAATGAGGAATTGGATCTACTGAGAAATGTTGCTACAGGTGGCAAAGAATTTCTTATTGGAATACAACAACGTGAAGCAGAAAAAACAGGCATTTCATCCTTAAAAATTAGTTTCAATAATGTTTTTGGATATTATTTAGAGGTAACCCACTTACATAAAAACAAAGTACCGGGAGATTGGATTCGCAAACAAACTTTGGTGAATGCTGAAAGATATATCACACCTGAGCTAAAAGAATATGAAGAAAAAATAACAGGTGCTGAAGATAAAATATTGGCCATCGAAATAGCAATGTATGATTCCCTGGTATTGGCCTTACAAGATTACATGGCACCCATTCAAGTAAACGGAAATATTCTGGCGACTTTGGATTGCTTGCTTTGTTTTGCAGAAAATGCCATTCTGTTTAAATATAAAAAACCTGAATTACATGACGGTTATGAATTAATGTTAACCGAAAGCCGCCATCCTGTTATTGAAAGAAACTTGCCGGTTGGTGAATCTTATATTTCTAATGACATTTCATTAGATCCTTCAAATCAACAAATTATTATTTTAACCGGACCAAATATGAGTGGCAAGAGTGCCATTCTACGGCAAACGGCACTAATTACATTAATGGCCCATATGGGTAGCTTTGTACCGGCTGCATTTGCAAAAATTCCTTTAACCGATAAAATATTTACCCGTGTGGGTGCGAGTGATAACTTAAGTGGCGGGGAATCAACTTTCATGGTAGAAATGAATGAAACCGCCAGTATCATTAATAATATTTCACAAAGAAGTTTAATTCTTTTGGATGAAATAGGTAGGGGTACTTCAACCTATGATGGTATTTCGATTGCTTGGAGTATTGTAGAATATTTACATGCCTCACCTGCCGCTCCCAAAACCTTGTTTGCCACTCATTATCATGAATTAAATGAACTAGAAGAAAAATTAATGCGTGTTCAAAATTTTCATGTAACGAATAAAGAAGTAGGCAATAAAATTATTTTTTTACGAAAACTAGCTCGCGGAGGCAGTACGCATAGCTTTGGTATACATGTAGCTAGGATGGCGGGCATGCCCCCCTCTTTGATTGACAGGGCAAATGATATATTAAAACAGTTAGAAGAAAGTGGCAGAAGCGCACATGAAGAAGGAGCAAAAAATACCCTACAACAAGCTACAAAATCTATCCCAACCAATCATAGTATTAAACAACTATCCATCCCTCAAATGCAACTTTCTATATTTGATGCACATTCACAAACCTTCCAAGATATTCGTAAAATGCTAACGGATATGGATATTAATCGGTTAACGCCAGTAGAGGCATTGATGAAGTTGAATGAAATTAAAGGGTTGCTAAAATAAAAATGATAAATTCTCAATGAATGAAACAAAGCATCGCCCATATTGCATTGGTGGTAAAAGAGTATGATGAAGCCATAGAATTTTATACAAAAAAATTGAATTTTTCTTTAATTGAAGACACCGCATTAAGTGATGTGAAACGGTGGGTAATCGTATCCCCAAAAGGCTCAAACGGTTGTAATTTATTATTGGCTAAAGCCGCCAATGAAGAACAAACCAGTAGAATTGGCAATCAAACAGGTGGGCGGGTTTTTTTATTTTTATATACAGATGATTTCTGGAGAGACTACCATGCAATGATTGCAAAAGGCATTCAGTTTATTCGACCCCCACAAGAAGAAGCTTATGGGATTGTAGCCGTTTTTGAAGATTTATATGGAAACTTGTGGGATATGATTCAGCAAAAATCATAAAACCAAATGGACAATGCTATATCCAAATTAAATGAGATTTCATTTTAATAAAATTATTTTTTCAAGTATGCCTTTACTTTCAGTTGCAAATCAGTACTCAAAGGAACAACGGGTAATCGAAGAAAGTTTTCAATCAATCCCTGCTCTACCATAAACGCCTTAACCCCTGCAGGATTGTTTTCAGCAAACATCAAATCATATGCATCCAACAAAGTGTCATTAATTAATTTGGCTTCAGGATATTTATTTTGTAAACAATATCTTACCAAATCAGAAAATTCTTTCGGAAACGCATTGGCAGCAACACTAATTACCCCATCCATACCGCAAGCCAATTGAGGTAAAGCCAGTGCATCATCGCCACTAACCAATAAAAAGTCTTTGGGCCGATCTCGAAGAATTTGCATGCACTGCCACATATCTCCACCCGCTTCTTTCATGCCCACAATATTAGGTACATTTGCCAATGTAAGGGTTGTTTCAGCCGTCATGTTTCTACCGGTTCTGCCCGGCACATTGTATAATATAATTGGCTTGGGAGAGACGGCTGCTAATGCTTTATAATGTTGAATAATCCCTTCTTGTGAAGGCTTATTATAATTGGGAGAAGCACTTAATACAGCTATTGCTTGATCAAGTGGATAGGTTTGTAGATCTTTTATTAATTCTGCGGTATTGTTGCCCCCAATCCCAACTACAACCGGTACACGCCCAGCCACTTTTTCAAAAGTGAAATTTACAATGTCAATTTTTTCTTGTTTGTCAAGTGTGGGCGTTTCCCCTGTTGTACCCAGGGTAATTAAATATTCAACCCCACCGGCAATCATCGAGTCAATCACTTTACCGAGAGCTATATAATCAACCTGAAAACTAGCTGTAAAAGGTGTTATCAAAGCCACACCGGTACCTTTTAATTGCTGACGTAGAGACATAGGAGAAGTTTGGGGTTTGGGGTTTGGAGTTTACTTAACTGTTTAACTAATTACGAATTGAGATATTTAAGATACTTTTTTTGTAATACTTTTACCGGCTATATTTTTTTTGACTTTTGACTTTTGACTTTTGACTTTTGACTTTTGACTTTTGACTTTTGACTTTTAACTTTTAACTTTTAACTTCCATCTCTTCCCCCGTCTCTTCCCAAAATCCCATTTTCCCATATTTGTCAATTCGGTCATTTACTCTTTGCAAGGGATCTTTGGACTTTATTTCTTTTAATGTTTTCAAGATATAAGATTTGAGGATATCTGCTGCATCAGCATAATCCCAGTGGGCTCCACCCAATGGTTCATGTACGATTTCATCTACTAAGCCAAATCCTTTCATATCATTCGCTGTTAATCTCAACTGTTCGGCAGCAGTTTCCTTTTTATCCCAGCTCCTCCAAAGGATTGAGCTGCAACTTTCCGGAGAGATTACTGTGTACCAAGTATTTTCCATCATTAACACTTTATCTCCTACACCAATTCCTAAAGCGCCGCCACTAGCCCCTTCTCCAATGATCACTATAATGATTGGTACTTTTAACCGGATCATTTCATAAATATTACGGGCTATCGCTTCACCTTGTCCACGCTCTTCTGCCTCAAGACCCGGATAAGCACCGGGTGTATCAATTAGACAAATAACCGGCTTATTAAATTTTTCGGCAAGTTTCATTAGACGCAAAGCTTTTCTGTAGCCTTCGGGATTTGCCATACCAAAATTGCGTAATTGGCGTGCTTTTGTATTAATTCCTTTTTGTTGCCCAATTATCATAACCGTTTCGCCATCCAATTGAGCAAATCCCCCAACCATGGCTTTGTCATCTTTAAAGTTTCTATCACCATGTAGTTCCACAAAATTGGTACACATATTGGAGATGTATTTCAAAGTATAGGGCCTATCCGGATGACGGCTAAGTTGAACTCTTTGCCAGGGTGTGAGGTGTTCAGTAATTTCTTTTCGTTTATCTATAATGGATTTTTCTAATTGCTCAATAGTAGAGGTATAATCAATCTTGGGATTTTTTTCAGCAAGCTTTTTGGTATCATCAATTTGCTCATATACTTCCTTAATGGGCTTTTCAAAATCGAGAAATTGTCTATTGGGGTATTGTGGCATAACTGCAATTAAGATGGTAAAATTAGGGGTTGGAAGTTTTTTAGGAAAAGATTTGTTTGAACACAGCTCCCCCCCTATCTTTGCCGTCCGAAAAAAAGGGTTTTTAGCCTATTTTTTGGGTTTGGATCGGTAGTTCAGTTGGTTAGA
>JANOVY010000197.1:0-1597 GCA_031417635.1 Bacteroidota bacterium
GGCGATGTTTCCATGGGAGAGTGCCGGTACGGGAGTAGAAGAAACGCCGGTATGGGCATTGAGTGGTCCATTCGAACACCACATTACGGCTTGTGTTGGAATTGCGGCCTGGAATTATTATTGTGTAACCCAAGACAAAGAATGGCTGAAAGAAAAAGGATGGCCGGTGATAAAAGAGATTGCCGATTTTTGGGCCAGTAGGGTAGAAAGAAATGGCCCTGGTAAATACGATATTAAAAATGTAGTAGCAGCAGATGAATGGGCAGAAAACGTAGATAACAATGCATGGACCAATGCCTCAGCCAAAGCGGTTTTGCAAAATGCCACAGAAACAGCAAAATTATTAGGCATAACACCCAATCCGGATTGGTTACTAGTAGCCAATAATATTCCCATTTTAAAATTAGAAAATGGGGTTACCCGTGAACATGCAACTTATAACGGAGAAGGTATTAAACAAGGGGATGTAAATTTATTAGCGTATCCCTTAAAAGAAATTACCGATCCGGTACAAATTAAAAAAGACCTAGAATATTATGAAACCCGAGTTCCCACAGAGGGAACTCCTGCTATGACACAAGCCATCTTTACCCTTTTGTATGCCAGATTAGGTGATGCCGAAAAAGCAAACCATTTTTTTAAAGATGCCTATTTACAAAACTTAAATCCTCCATTTAGAGTGATTGCTGAAACCAAGGGAGGCACCAATCCGTATTTTGCCACCGGTGCCGGAGGTATTGTGCAGAGCATTTTAATGGGTTTTGGGGGATTAGAAATTACGCCGAAAGGAATTGTTCAAATAAAATCTGTTATCCCAAAGCAATGGAAAAGCCTCACTATCAAAGGAGTAGGGCCTGACAAGAAAATATTTTCTGTTAAATAAGAATGTGTTATTTTCACACCTTGTGAAAAGGATTGCTTCCATATTACTATTGGGTATTCTGCTCTTTAATTTGGGCGGTTACCGCTTGCTATCAGACTATTTTGAAAATAGAGCAGATATGCAAATGCAAGCCAACCTGGATGTAGATAATTATAATCCGGCCGACCTCATCAGCCTTAAAGTGTCAGCCATTTTGCCCTACGGATCTAGTTCTGAAGAGTTTGAAAGAGTTGATGGAAATATCGACATCAACGGGATTAATTATACCTATGTAAAGCGTCGCTTCTACAAAGATTCACTCGAATTACTTTGTATACCCAATACGGCTCGTGCCAGTGTTACCAATGCAAGAGATGCTTACGCAAGATTAGCAAACGATTTTGTTTCCAATCATTCTTCTAAGAAAGCTAACTCACATCATACCCATTCAGCAAAATTCTCCGTGCAGGATTTTACAGATGATCATTATTTCTTTGCTTGGCAGTTTTGGGATAAGGATCTATCCGGAACCTGGCATTCGAAAGTCTTTGCTGATTTGAAGTCTGAATACCTCAGCCGCTTAGACAAGCCCCCACAAATCTAACGTTGATATTCTTCAACGATTTCATTCTCTTTCAATAATTTTTATATAATGAAAAGACTCGTTTTGGGTCTTTGTGTCATTGTATGTTTAGCAGCTTGCCAAAACAACAATGCATACAAAGCATACATACA
>JANOVY010000198.1:0-5020 GCA_031417635.1 Bacteroidota bacterium
GCCCCATGCAACAGAAGGGAATGCCTGGGCGAATAGATTATCTGCACTACCATTTGCTCCTGCTCCACCTATACTCATTTTTCCGGCACCTGCGAAAACAGCAATTTTCTTACATCCGCCACTGCTATTTGTGGTGATTGATCGAATCCTAGAACCGGTTAAATCAGTACCCAAAGTGCCCGCTGTTGTTCCCATCACACTGTAAATTTGTCCTTTCTTTAAAGGAATGGCAGCAGATGACACACCCACAGCCAGGCCATTTAAGTTTGCTGCTGATGGTGTAATTTCTATTGAAGTGTTATCTTCTGTTGCCACAACAAAGAAAAAGGAATTGGAAAATGTTGCATTGGAAGATTGGGTATAAATTACCGAATAATAGTCTTTTCCCAAAGTATTGGTAGGAAATAAAAGTGAAGCACCCGATACTGAGGCATTGTAAATATGTGCATAAGCTACAATCGGCACATCACTAATAATATGAATTCCTCTATCATAAGTACCCACTCCATTGATTCTGGCATCTTGTGCACCCGTTTTTGGAATAATATTAGAAGTGGTTACTTGATTTGCAGTTACTACATAAGTTTGAGAATAACCTACCGCCGGAATCTCAACAGTTACATTTGCATTTTTATCAGAGGTGAAATAAAGTACCATGTCTTGGGCATTGTTTTGAGCCCCGGTTACCCCCGATCCCATATTGACATGAAACCCATACCCCAACCAAAAATCCTTCCCCTTATTAGAAAAGTCCTGCCCAAATAGCAATTGCTGCCCCAAAACCAGCATACAAAAAAACAGGACTTTATTCTTCATTTGATAGAAAAAAAGGGGTTAATCTACGCGAATTCACCAAAAAACTACTCACAAAATCTAAAATTAAGGTTTATGCTTATAGCAGCCATATTATAGAGCCACTAAAACGTTAATTTGTTGTCTTTCAACAATGTGTTAGCGTTTGGTCCACAGCAAAAAAGCATGTCCAAAATGCTCAAATTGGGTTGAAATCCAAGACGGTCTTCAAAAACCTGGGTGTATTGTATGGGAGATAAGAGATTGGAGGCGTTTTTTGGCAAAATTGAGTTTCGACTATCAACTACTTCATTTGTGGGTTCCTTCAAATATGATTCAGTCAATGAGATCGAAGCTGTCAGTTTCAGTACTTTTTGTAACCATTCCAAAATAGCCATATTCTGGTCCAATAAAAAAATTGGCTGCTTTTGTAGTAAATCCCAAATCCCATCTCTGTAAAATTCAAAAAAAGGCGAACGGCTGTAACAAGATTCAAGGGTACGAAAATGTTGCACCTGCCAGTTGCCTGCATAACTGATTTTTACGTCTTTCATCAACTGTTTTTGGTTCCGACCTTTGTCTAATGGAACCGACAAATTAACTGTCCCATTACTCCCCATCACCACACATCTATTGCGAAAACTCATTTTTTGGTAATTCTCATATTGCTCAATTTTAATATTTGTATACTGAAACAAAGTATTAAAGTAAGTAATCGTTCCAAAATATTGACTTTCAATTAGTAAGCTATTAATATAATAATTTTTTTGAAACATACCTACAATTGACCGATTAATGCATTTAAGTATGCAAAATAATTCTATTTAATTATTCAATAATATATTTTAATACATTGATTAACAGTAAATTATTATAAATTAATTCTACTACAAAAAATAGTAACCAAAAAAATCATTTTTAGCTTATTTTATGCCAATTTTCTTAGCAACGAATATAGTTAAAAAACAGGGCTACGATATACCAGTCCCCACAAACAGTTCCTAAAGTATTTAGTGGTTAAAGTTAATTCGGGTTGAATCCTACCCTATCCACAAAACATTCACATTTTAGGTTTTGCTAAAGTCTTTGGTTGATAAATTTATTTGATGCGTTGGGTTACATTTTCGTTAACAAAGTATTAACATTCCGTCCTTTTTGCTCGGGCAATTAAAATGAGGTTATGTTTTCAGAATTTAAAAACTTACGGGAAATGATGGCGGCTTATTCTGACGAGGATAAGTGTCGGGCATACATGGAACAGATGCGTTGGGGTGGAAACCCCACCTGTCCGTTTTGTGGGGTGCACAACCCATATAAGTTGAAAGATGGGAAAACATACCGTTGTAAACTTTCTACCTGTCGGAAGGATTTTACAGTTACCACTAAAACAGTATTTGAAAACTCTAAGTGGAAAATCCGGTGATACTGACCAGGCAAATCCGGTGCAAACTGACCACCCTAAGTTAACGTTCGATAGCTGTCATAAAAGGGTTGTTCATCTTTGTTAAAAATAGTTGTTTATTGGTTATCATCTTCTTTCTTTTTATTCCATTTTCTTCTGAGTGATTCTCCTTTGAGTTCTATTCGTTGCACATTATTGAGTATTCTATCAAGTATAGCATCCGCCACCGTTGTTTCTCCTATTACTTCATACCATTGTTTAACGGGTAGTTGTGATGTGAGAATGGTAGAACGTTTTCCGTGCCTGTCTTCGATGATTTCCAGTAGTGACGCTCTGCTTGTTTGATCAAAGGGTTGTATACCAAAGTCATCGAGTATAAGTAAGTCCTGTCTTTCTATTCTGGCAAGATCCCTGATAGCAGAGCCATCTGCTTTTGCCATTTTGAGTTGTGTAAATAGTCTGGTAGCATTTGCATACAACACTTTAAAGCCTTGGCTACAGGCTTGCTGCCCCAGTGCCGAAGCTAAAAAACTTTTACCTGTTCCGGTAGACCCCGTGATGAGGATATTTTCGTTCTGTGTGATGTATTTACCATCAGCCAACCTGTGTATTTGATTTTTATCTAACCCTCTGCTACCCTCATAATCTATTTGTTCTACAGTAGCTTTATATCGGAACCGTGCATTTTTAGTGGTTCGTTCGATGGCACGATTATGGCGTTCATCCCACTCACTGTCTATGAGTAGTGATGTCATCTCATCGGCGGTTAACTGTTCATTTCTTGCTGATTCCAGACTTGTTCTAAAAGCTCGGTGCATACCCAGTAAACGCATTTGTTTCATTTTGTCGAGTGTGTCTGTGTTCATGTGATTTGATTTTATGAGTGAATAATAAATGTGTAATTACTATTGGTAGTAATCGCTACCCCGTATGTTTTGATGCTGTGGCATTTGTAGTGCTTCTTGCTGTTCTTCATCAGTTAATGCATCCAACTTCTTCTCCAGTATTTGTACAATAATGGGATAGTTATACAGTCCGTAACTGTTTGCTCTTCTACAGGCCATTGTCAATCTCTGATTGCCCACTTTACGTGCCAGACTAAGTATACCGGTACAGGATTTATAAGCCTGTTCGGGATGCTGTTTGTTCTCAATGACACGGTTAATATATTCTGCCACTTCTTCATCAATAGCCATTGCCTGTTCGATAAATTTTTCGGGAGTCCACTCGCTTAGGTAACGGTGTGCCGAAGCTAGATGCTCATCGGTAGTAGTGTAATGATACTTACGACCCTGCCGCTGGTGTGCTGCTATTTGCTCGTATTTATAATAAATCTCTATGAGCGCAGAGGTGAACTGTATTTTCACTTTCTTACCAATAAAGCGGTAGGGTACACTGTAATAGTGTTTATCAATAGCTAGGCAAACATGACCATTCTTCATCACCGTTACGATATGCTGTTGCTTAAACTCATAACGATATACCGGCAAAGGTTGTAGTGATTCTTTCTCTACCTCTTCGAACTGCTGACGACGGCTGTAATTACGTCCTTTGAAGGGCGCATTATTTAATTGTTCCAACGCCTCTCTGATGGCTTCATTAAGAGATGCAAGCGTAAAATAAGTATGCGTGCTTAGTTGTGCATATATGCGGCGATAAACAATTTTAACCATACCCTCCACCAATGATTTATCTCTTGGGCGATATACCCTTGCCGGCAGTACAGCTGTGCCATAGTGTTCTGCAAAGTCAGCAAACGCCTCATTAATAGTAGGTTCATATTTACTGCTTTTGGTAACGGCGGATTTGAGATTATCCGGCACGATAGCAGCAGGCACACCGCCAAAATATTGCATCGCATTTTCACAGGCTCCAATAAAATCTTGTCTTCGTTGGGTGGATACGGCTTCCACATAAGTAAGCTGGCTACACCCCAGTATCGCAATAAACACTTCTACAGGCTGTACCTCTCCGGTTTGATTGTCAGTAATGCTGAGCTTCTCTCCGGCAAAGTCTATGTACATCTTATCGCCAGCCTTATGCTCCATATGCATAACAGCCTTAGCACGCCCGATATAAACAGTAAAGTGCGTGTGGAACTGTGTATGTCCAAAGCCATCGGCGTGGGTTTGTCGATACAGCCTCCATAACATATCTATGGTTACACCCTTTTGTTTGAAACGCTTTTCTAGGTCGGGAAGCATCCGTTGCAGTTGCTCGTACCGCTCGCCTTTATCAGGAGGCTCTACCGAAACGAACAGTACCTCTAACTCAGCATCAGACAAACTACTGAGCATATCAAAAGTCATTTTCTCTAAGAGAAACTTTCGGATGTATTTTTTGACGGTGTTACGGGAAGCACCCGTTTGATCACTAATTTGTACTTTACTCTTACCTTGGGTAAAAGAACGCAGGATCTGTCTTATTTTAGTCATAAGAATTGTTTTATTAGCCATGTAAGAGTGGGTTTAGTTCCCAACATCAAACATTTATGGCCGTTAAAACAACCTCTTTTATTTACAGCTTAGGGGGTGGTCAATTTGCACCGGATTGGGGTGGTCAGTTTGAACCGGATAAGGGTGGTCAACTTCAACTGGATTTAGGTGGTCACATTGAGCGGATTTTCCAGTCTGCCGCCATAATGCCAATGCAATGTTGCCAGCCGTAGGACTCTTCTTTCAATCAACCTGACTAATAATCTTTTTATTTTGACGCCATAGAAAAAATGGTGTCAAGCTTAGTAAAGCAAAAGAAGCGATTGATAATATGTCTCGAGTACCAAAGTTCTTCTCAGCCTGGCTTTTCATTCCCCCCAAAGTTGCCAAC
>JANOVY010000199.1:0-2879 GCA_031417635.1 Bacteroidota bacterium
CCCGGCATAGGTCCACTCTTTATAGCGACCCTTCACCATCGGTAATACTAACGCTATTGCACCTAGAACCTTAAAAACTGTTAGCATCACTCTAAAATAATCGGGATACCCCAGATGTTTAATTCCATCGATGGCCATTTGCGTATTTGAAGTGAGGGCAGGAACAACACCTTCAAATAAAAAAATCAGCAGTGTAGTTGTCCAATAAATAATTCTAGTTTGTTTCATGTGTGGATGGGTTGGTTGATCATTTCTGTTTTTTAGTTGGCAACTTTTTTATTTTCATTTTTTTTAACTCCTCCTTGACTTCATTTTCATGTACCCTGTATTTTATTATTCGAGTGATTAATCGATTAGGCAGTGGCTTATCCAATGGAAACTGAATAGACCCTTTGGCAAATTTGTAAACGGCTATCTCATTAACGAAGGCACTAATTCCATTTGCACCCGGATAAAATCCAATATGATTTTTGTACCCCGCAAAAAAAACCAACATGCCATAATATTTGTAGGCAGGCATTTGCCAACTAATGTACTCTTCTGCCTTAGGTGCTGCGGATTGAATGGTTTTCCTTAGTTGTTTGAGAAGGATTTGTACGTTTTTGGGGAATTGAAGTATGTAAGTTTCAACATCAACTGTTTTATTCGGTTGCATACAAGTTATTTTTGATAGTCTTAAAAAACTAATAATCAATTAACTACATAATTGGAAAATATTACAATTTCTGACTTGAAAAACCTTGTTTTTTTAGTTTTCGAATGTATACTTCTGTAAACATGAAAGCCACTGCTAAAATAAGAAATGGAATAATAAAACCCACTGTTTCGGTCTTCGATAACATTTGCGAAGTAACCTCCTTGGGATGGTCTAATATCCAAACAGAAACATAGGTGCCCGATTTCATTCCGATGAGCGGTTGTATCACATTTAGGGCAACATGAATGCCTGTGGGTACAGCAATACCTTTTGACCAAAAAGCCCCCAATCCAAAAACAAACGCCCAAATACCCGGGCCTAAGAATGCAATCTGTATGCTCCATCCTTGTACAATATGATACAAGGCAAATGCAATGGCTAAAATGAACTGGGAAGCTCTAATACCGAATTTTTTCTGCAAAGAAATGAGCGGATAGGCTCTAAAGGCCACTTCTTCCATTAAGGCCAAAGGAATGATGGATAGATATCCCAAAAAAGAAAACCATGTAAACTGCTCATGACTCCTCTGTAATTGTAAGTCTGTAAAAATAAAAAAGATGCATAAAATAATGGTAAATATTGCCAAACCAATAGCCAAACCAACCACAAATTTTACTAAGGACTGTCTTTGCCAACCTAAACCAATATCGATTAACTTTTTTTTCTCAAAATGCAAGAATAGATAGGTAGTGCCGAATGCAGAAACTGTTCCCAAAATTCCATACACCCATCTTTCCTTAATACCGGTAAAGAATGATCCGAATAAGGAACCACTCACAATGAGTAAAAGCATAAAGACTATCCAAAATAATAGACAGGTAATGATTACCTTTTTATGTAAAAACCGATTAAGGGTAATAGCCAGTTTCATTTTATACCAATTAGACTTTAAAAATAGTCAATTGAAAAACAATCTGATTATTCCTCTTTTTGAAATAGGTTAAGAAATAGGGCATTTAAGTGTTATACTATGTGAACTTTTACCTAACCCCTGTTTGCCGACAGGCAGGTATGTTCCTATGTGTTTCAAAAAAATGTCTTAAAAGAGGAACTGTTTAGTGCAAATTAAATGTCTAATTGGTTTTATCTAACTTTTCTTGAAATAATATTCATCAAAACCCAAGTTACTTTATTCTTCAAATTGATATCTATCACATACAAGAAAAGATTACTCGACTAACCTGGCTCCCGCAAGACCCGGATTTTTTTCAGCGAGTTGTAAAACCAATGTTAGTGTATCGAGATTAATTTCGTCGATTTTTTTAAAGCGTATGAAACCAATTCCTTTTGTAAGCTTACCAAGGTCTTTACAATATTTTTCTGCCAAAGCCTTATCAGTAACAATGGCACATACATAAATAGTTATGTAATTCTTTTGATTTGCCAATGAAATAACAGGCCAATCTCTTCTTTGTTTCTTTGTATCCAGGTAATAAAATGTGCCGTAACCTATCATGTTTGAAGCATAATAGGTCTTTAGACTCGGTACTGCTTTTTGTATAAATTTATGTAGAAAATTAACCTCTTTCTTACGATCTTCGGGCACCAATAAAAGATATTCTTCTATGGTAGTGGCCTCATTTTTTGCAAACATGTTCATAGCCGTATCGTTTATATTATTTGTCTAAAAGCGTGTCTTTTTAACCAAATTCATCTTGGCTTTAGTGTTTCCTGATTGAATTTTATGAAGCCTTGGTTTCACAAATTTTTCTTATTTGTGAAAGGTATATATAATAATTTATATGTTTATTACATTTTGTTAATTTTCGTTCTTTACCATTTTAAACAGTTTGAGAATGAATGGTCTAATGAGTAAATAGATCACAGCCGATATCAGTAGAAAAATACTTCCAACCACCACAGGCAGTACGCCACCAATAAAATAAGTTAAGCCAAGAATGAAACCCAAAAAATATTCCGCTTTATAGGTTGGAAAGAATAAGGCAAGGCTAAAAAGAATAAGAGGGATATAGCTTAAAAATGTTTTGAAACTATATTCAATAGCCATTCCCAAAACAAGAGCAAATAGCAAGGCACTTAAAAATCCATATAAAGTGTGTGTTGGAAAAGAAATGATATCTGTTTTACCAAATAGGCCCTTTCCAACTCTAAATAGCAAGAACCAGGTCGTAATGGGAATAACCAATGCCCCCCAAGCATTTGATATCAAAGGCAAAGTTTT
>JANOVY010000200.1:0-45352 GCA_031417635.1 Bacteroidota bacterium
ATACAGTAGTCGCATTCATTTCAGGTGCTTTTGTTTGTTTTTTATTATACAATGGTTTTGAGGCCATCAGTAAATTACCTGTGTTCACGGCCGGCTGGGATTATTATATAGAAATGTTAGGCATTAATTTTCATTATCGAAGTATCAGCAAGGGTGTGATTGATAGTAGGGATATTATATATTTTGCCGGTATGATTGTCATTTTTTTATTTATTACCCAAAGAAACCTTAGTAACCGCTAATAAAATTTTCATGCAAAGAGTCTGGCAACATACATATGGAGTTTTTGGGTTGACAATCTTGTTTATCAGCATCATCTACTTGTCTTCAGCATTTTTCTATCGTATTGATCTAACCGCAGAAAAAAGATTTAGTCTTACCCCTGCTACAAAAACGTTATTGCATGATGTTGATAGTGTAATAACCATTCAAGTTTTTCTTACCGGAGATTTACCGGCTGATTATAAAAAACTAAGCATTGCTACAAAAGATTTGTTGGATGAATTTAAATCCCTTTCTGGCAATCAGTTGCGGGTGATTTTTGAAAAGCCTGGCGAAAAGATAACAGACGATTCTATCAAAATATTACTATACGATAGTCTTTCAAGATTGGGCGTTGTTTTTGAAAGGTCAGAAACCATTTCTTCAAAATCAGAAAAAGAAACCAATCAATTAATTATTCCTGCTGCTTTGGTTAGCTATCGAAAAGGACAAAAGCCCATTGCCATTGACCTAAGAAGCAGCCGAAAAGTATATAAACAATTTAATGTAATTACAGATACGCCTGAAGAAGATATAGAAGCTACCCGAAATGCAGCCGAAGCGCTATTGGAATTCAAATTCGCAAATGCCATTGATAAACTTACTCGTAAATATGTTCCTACCGTTGCCTATGTTGTTGGCAATGGAGAGCCTACCAATCTTACCGTTAACGATTTGGGTGAAAGCTTAAGAAACGATTACCGCTTAGCCATTTTTGATCTTGAACAAGGATATCCTGATCCCGCATTGATTGATGCATTACTTATTGTGAAACCCACAGAACCATTTTCTGATGAGGATAAATTGAAGCTCGATCAGTTTGTAATGAATGGTGGCCATATCATGTGGTTCATCGATAAACTACATGCTGAATTGGATAGCCTCATGCGAAGCCAAGCACAATACACTGCCTTTGACAGAGGGTTGGGGCTGGATGAACTATTTTTTAAATATGGTGTTCGTATTAATCCGGATTTGGTACAAGACCTGAATTGCTCTAAAATACCTATTGTCATTGGAAAAAATGCAGATGGTAGTCCAAAATTACAGCGACTTCCATGGCCATACTACCCTTTTCTATCCGCTCATAACGATAACCCAATTTCAAAAAATATTGATAGGGTATTACCCATTTTCCCATCTAGTATTGATACCGTAAAAGCACCGGGAATCGTAAAAACAATATTATTAACCACCGATAGCAGTAGCCGTAAAATTTCTTCCCCTGCCATCGTTGCTTTAAATACCGTCAATAGTAATGAAGACCTTCTGTCATTTCGCCAAAGCTATATTCCTGTAGCCGTTATGCTTGAAGGAAAATTTAATTCACTATTCAATAATCGGATTGGTAAATCGGTCATGGATTCTGTAAAATCAACAACAGGAAAAGAATTTTTAGGAAAAGCAAGTAAAGAAAGCAAACAAATTTTTGTTACTGATGCAGATATTGTTACCAATTCTATCAGTAACACAGCCGGGCCTTTGCAAATGGGCTTATTGCCTCTAGAAAACTATCGCTTTGCCAATCGAGAATTTTTTCTAAATTCACTGGATTACCTGGTTAGTAAAAATAATTTATTTGAAAGTAGGAATAAGGATTTTGTATTAAGAATCTTGGATAAAAAGAAGGTAGAAGAACAAAAAACAACTTGGCAGGTAATCAACGTTTTTTCTCCTATATGTTTGGTAATTTTTGCAGGCCTTTTTTTTCAATGGATGCGAAGAAGAAAATTTACCGTATAATTTGTACCCGGCACTTCTTACCTTCGCTCATAAATTTTATTAAATGACTACCCATCAACTTGTTTACATAGTTTTCAGTATTATCATTGTTATCTCTTTGGTATTGGATTTAGGCTTACTTAGTAAAAAAAATGCTGTCGTTTCCATTAAACAGGCTTTATTGCAAACTTTTTTTTGGGTAGGATTAGCATTTGTATTTTTTGTATTTCTTTGGATTGAAGGACCTAAGCTAGCTTCTGAAAACACTGTATTGGCTGTTGGAGGTACCGGCTCAAAATTAGCTTTGGAGTTTATTAGTGCTTATTTGATGGAATGGAGTTTGAGCATTGATAATATTTTTGTGTTTATTCTCATTTTCACTGCATTCGATGTAAAACCAAAACATTATTCAAGGGTTTTATTAATTGGGATATTGATGGCGATTGTTTTTAGAATCATCTTTATAACAGTAGGCGTTGCGCTTGTTGCAAGATTTGAATGGATATTATATTTGTTTGGCGCATTCTTATTGTATACAGGTTACAAAATGTTTACTGCCAATGAAGACGAAGAATTCAATCCAAAGCATTCTAAAATATATCGATTTTTAATAAAATTTTTGCCATTGGTTGATCACGATGGGGATGGAAAATATATTATAAGGGAGAATGGAAGACCCGTATATACTTCACTATTTGTGGTAGTTGTTCTATTAGCTGCCATAGACCTTGTTTTTGCCATGGATTCTATTCCGGCTGTAATGGGTATTTCTAAAGACCCATTAATTATTTATACCTCTAACATATTTGCGTTATTAGGTTTGCGAAGTTTATTCTTTTTATTACGAGGTGCGGTTTCTAAATTTGATTATTTACAACAAGGAATTGCGATTGTACTCATATTTATAGGCGCTAAAATGTTAGGAGAACATTATATCAGTCAATGGATTGATAAAACTACGCAAGTGGTCATTTCTTTGTGTATGATTTTAGTTTGTATTTCAGGCTCAATCTTTTATTCCATTTTTATGCAAAAAAAAGGAGAACCTGCCGATGTTATCGATGATTCACAATAAAAGGTACATTTAACATTGACTTATTCTATTCATCATATTGCAGAAATTATTGGATCTTCTCTTCCAGGCATAAACGATGATGAAATAGCCTACCTGTTAATCGACAGCCGAAAAATTATTTTTCCAAAATTATCTTTATTTTTCGCACTCAGTGGACCTAGAAGAGATGGTCATCAGTTCATACAAGAAGTATACGATAGAGGAATCAGAAACTTTGTTGTTAAAGATGGAATGGATAATTTTGCTTTTTCTGATGCGAATATTTTACAAGTATCAGACGTGTTAACCGCTCTTCAACAATTAGTAGCATTTCACAGAAAAAAATTTAACATCCCTGTTATTGGCATAACCGGCAGTAATGGTAAAACTGTAGTAAAAGAGTGGCTATATCAATTACTGCATACAGATTTTCAAATAGTCAGGAGTCCGCGTAGTTTCAATTCTCAGGTAGGTGTTCCTTTAAGTGTTTGGCAGATCAATCAAACCCATACGCTAGGTATTTTTGAAGCCGGAATTTCTACTGTTGATGAAATGGAAAAATTAGCATCCATTATTCAACCAACGATTGGCATATTAACCAATATTGCGGATGCGCATGCCGAAGGTTTTGAAAATAACCGTCAAAAAGCATTGGAGAAATCTATTCTTTTTAAACAGGCTACTAAACTTGTTTTTTCTAAAGACGCTACTTTCCTTTCTTTATCACCGGATGGAGCCGATAAAAATCTTTTTCCTCTCTGTGATGATTTCATATCATGGAGTAGGCGCAATGAGGCCGATCTAGTAATCCTCTCTGAATATAAGTTAGAAAAAAGCACAAAAATTTCAGCAAAATATAAGAATGACATAATTTCCGTTATCATTCCTTTTACCGATCGAATTTCTATTGACAATGCCATTACTTGTTGGGCTGTTTTGTTGCTAATGAATTATACAGAAAAAATAATTCAAGAACGTATGTTACAACTGGCTTCAGTAGATATGCGTATGCAATTAAAAAAAGGAATTAATCATTGTTACTTACTCAATGACACTTATAGCAATGATATTTCATCATTGAATCTAGCATTGGATTATTTACAGCAACAGGCAGGCAATCATCGAACAACATTAATACTGTCTGATATCCTTCAATCGGGGCAACTTGAAGATGCACTCTACTCCGAAATTGCCGAACAATTATTTATTCGAGGGATCCAAAGACTGATTGGTATAGGTCCGTCATTCGTAAAATTTCAATCTGTTTTTACCAAAGCAAATTCCCTTTCTCAGTCACCCAAAATCATCACTTCCTTTTATGATTCTACTGAAGAATTTCTTCATCAAATGAGTACCCAGCAATTTAAAGACGAATATATTTTATTAAAAGGAGCCAGGGTATTTGCTTTTGAGCGAATTTCGAACCGGCTGGAACAAAAAGTTCACCAGACCGTTATGGAGATTAATCTTTCAGCTATGATTCATAATCTGAAAGAATACCAAAAACAGCTAAAGCCATCTACGAAACTAATGGCAATGGTTAAAGCTTTCAGTTATGGAAGTGGGAGTACGGAAATTGCTAGCGTTCTACAGTTTCACAAGGTTGATTACCTGGCAGTTGCTTATGCCGATGAAGGTGTAGAATTGCGAAAGGCCGGTATTCGTTTGCCAATCATGGTAATGAATGTTGATGAAGCGGGTTTTGATTCTTTGGTTACTTATCATTTAGAACCTGAAATTTACTCTTTTCCAATTTATCATTCATTTCATAAATATCTTCAACAACAAGCTATTCAACAATTTCCCGTACACATTAAATTCAATACAGGAATGAACCGTCTGGGCTTTGAAGTTTCTGATGTTGAAGAATTGGCAAAGTGCCTACTCCTTCATCAATCGATGACTGTCAAAACTGTTTTTAGTCACTTGGTTGCAAGTGAAAATGCCGAACATAATTTATTTACAGAACATCAGGTACATTTATTTACTGATACTTGCCATGCATTAGAAAAGTCATTGGGATACACATTCTTAAAGCACATAGCCAATTCTGCAGCAATCATTCGAAATCCGGAGTATCAATTCGATATGGTTAGACTAGGCATAGGGCTATATGGTGTTGAGGGTGCAGGTGCGAATACTATTTTATTAGAAACAGTAGCTACTTTATCAACTACCATCGCTCAAATTCGCAAAGTAAATGCCGGAGAAACAGTGGGATATAACCGAAAAGGCAAGGTTGTGCGTGATAGCCTGATTGCAACTGTTCGAATTGGGTATGCTGATGGCCTTAGCAGAAGGTTAGGAAATGGAGTTGGGAAAATGTATGTTTCAGGAAGACTCGTTCCTGTTATTGGTAATGTTTGTATGGATATGACCATGATCGATATAACTGATATCCCGGAACTCAAAGAAGGCGAAACTGTAGAGATATTTGGCAAACATATAAAAGTGAACCAGTTGGCTGAATGGGCAGACACGATTCCATATGAAATCATGACCGGTATCAGCCAGCGGGTGAAAAGAATATACATGGAAGAGTAGTCGCCCGATATAGCAGTAGCTCGGCTGTGCCGAGTTACTGCTATCTTTCAGCCTCCGGCTGAATTATGCAAATTCTAAACTTATCACAACATTTTATCTAAATAACAGCCAAATACTATCTTTGCCATCCATTAAAAAATTGTAAGTGAAAGCAAGACAAATCATATTATTAATACTTATCATCATTTTTGCCGATCAGGCTTTAAAGTTCTATATCAAGCTGCACTATTATGCCGGTGAAGAACATAAGATTGTCGGCAACTGGTTCAGGCTTCATTTTGTTGAAAATGAGGGCATGGCTTGGGGTTGGAAATTTGGCGGCGGGTTTGGAAAAATTGCCCTCACTTTATTTAGATTGGCTGCTGTAATATGGGGTAGTTTTTTAATCAAAGATTTTATCAAAAAAAAGTATCACAAAGGGTTTATCATTTGTGCAGCATTAATCTATGCAGGCGCATTGGGTAACCTACTAGATAGTCTTTTTTACGGGCTTATTTTTGAACCCAGTATCCCTTTTTCTCAAAACGTCGCCAAACTTTTCCCTTCTGCCGGTGGGTATGCCGGTCTTTTTCATGGAAAAGTAGTTGATATGTTATATTTTCCACTCATTACCAATGCACATTACCCAACATGGGTTCCAATTTTGGGTGGTGATGAATTTGAGTTTTTTAGGCCTGTTTTTAATATTGCGGATGCTTCGATTTCAACAGGTGTTATTACGATTCTTGTGTTCCAAAATAGGTTCTTTAAAAAGCATACAAAAGAAGAGCATCATACAATTGAAACCGATAGTTTGGTAAATGATAAAACACAGATATTTTAATCATTTTGCCAAAAAATAAAAATCCCTGCCATTGAAAATGGCAGGGATTTTTATTTCAAAAATATTTATTTAATCGAGGGTATTTTAAATAGGGAAACTTTCTGGATGGGTGTACCAATAACCTGATCAATCAAACCATAATCTTTTGCATAAAATGAATTGCCTTTGAGCAGCGATACATAAGCAGTAGTTCCATCAGCCAAAAATTGAATATCTCTTTCAATATTAATAACATTTTGGTATATATTCCCTCCTACAGTATACGGTGAAGTATTTTTAGAAATCACTTTAAATACTGCTTTTGCCATACCTCTTTTCGCAGTTGTGCCCGTACCATATCTTACTTTTCCATAAGGTATTGTTTCCCATGTCTCATTTACGATGGCATTTTCTTTTAGAAATGGATATCCAATAAAAGCATTTGGAATTGAATCGAAAAGAAAGGTATAATCAAAATCTACGGTACTGTAAGTATAATAAGTGCCCTTTCCGTCCTTAGAAAAATAGAAAGTGTCTTGTAATGAAGTGCCAAATTTTGAATACACCAATGTATCATTGGGAACCACAACTTGCTGAACAGCTACAGTCACATTAAAGGTATCTACATTGCCTAGTTTTGGTAGATATTGGTATGTCCAACTAGAACCACTGGTTGTTGGAAAATAATCACCCTTGCTACCGGTAGAACCACCGCCACCACCGCTACCTCCACCGGAACCACCTCCCGAACCGCTTGCATTAATGGTGAAGGAACATTGCGTATTATTAAAGAAAAGTTTAAAATTAGCGGCTTTTCCTAATATCGGGGTGCCCTTCCCATTTACCTTAATTTCTGTTGGTCCCAAACTAATCGCAAATCCTGAATCCACAAACCACATACCATTCACTGTATCAGAGGATATATTGTATTTGCCTGTGGCGGTGAAATTTACATTTACCAGAATAAAATTATTATTGGTAAGCGCGGTATCCACAACATATGTTCCACGAACTGTTATGTTTTTACAATTGCCCAATGAATCTACCAATTCTCCGGTAGCACTACCCGTAAACCCTCCATTTTCAAGGCTTAATTCCTTTGTACAAGCCATAAATAGGCAAAACAAAGAAAATAAGATAGCTAATTGGGATTTCAATTTTTTCATTGGTTTCTTTATCATAATGTTTCTATCTACGAATATCAGATAAATTTTATACTAATAACGCTGCCTGATTGTTCAAATTACCACTTTTTAATAATTGAGCTACATTATTTAACGTAGTAGTGGCAATTTGGCTTAGCGCCTCATCGGTGAAAAAGGCCTGGTGAGCGGTGATTAATACATTCGAAAAGCTCATTAATCGTTGAATTTCATCATCCTGGATCACATTATCCGATAAATCCCTAAAAAAAAGATGCTCCTCTTGTTCATATACATCTATTCCCAAATAGGCAATTTTACCCGATTTTAATGCTTTGATGGCGGATTGGGTATTGATAAGCCCTCCTCGGCTGGTATTGATTAACATGACTCCTTTTTGCATCATTTCAATGGTTTCGTCATTAATGATGTGTTGTGTTTGACTATTTAATGGACAATGAAGTGAAATAATATCGCTTTTCAAAACCGTAGCCAAAGAATGATATTCTACACCCAAAGCTTCCATTTCTTTATTGGCAATTACATCAAAAGCTAGTACCCGGCAACCCATTCCTATCATAATTCTACAAAATGCTTTACCAATATTTCCTGTGCCAATAACGCCAACTGTTTTGCCGTGTAAATTAAATCCTAGTAAGCCATTCAATGAAAAATTTTGCTCTCTAACTCGGTTATAGGCTTTGTGTGTTTTTCTGTTTAAAGTAAGCATTAAAGCCAATGCATGCTCTGCAACTGCTTCGGGGGAGTAAGCAGGCACTCTGCAAACCCGTAATCCATTGAGTTTGGCTGCCTCCAAATCCACATTATTGAATCCGGCACAACGAAGTGCAATCATTTTCACACCTTTTGCAGATAATTGTTTACTTACTGCTGCATTTATTTTGTCATTTACAAAAACACATACAGCATCTACATTGTCTATCAACTTTACTGTTTGCTCATTCAATGGCTCCTCATGAAAAATAAACTCAAAATCGAATGACTCATTGTATTTATTGAAAAACAATTTGTCGTATGGTTGTGAAGAGAAAAAAACAATTTTCATTGGCTAAAGTTAAGTTATCCTTTCAAAAAAAGGCTAACTTGTAACTATAATCGATTATTTAATAAATAAGGGAGGCTTATTAAAAACCTTACTTTTTCTTCTCAAAAAAAAGTTGCAAACGTTTCTGAAATTATTCATGTCATTTAACTGTCACAAATTTTGTTATGGGTTTGTTTTTACAAATTCATGGCAAAACTACTATTGTATCAATAGACCTTTGCAGTTGAAATTGTATGAAAAAATATTTCTTCATTCCCCTCCTCTTTATTCTATTATTCATCATTAATAGTGATGCACAAAAAGAGCCGCTGAAAGATACATTATCAGGTTCAGGTGAAGAAATTGTTGTCACGGCCAATCGTTCAGAAAGAAAGCTCAGCAATGTGGCAGTGCCTACCATTTTAATTTCAAAAAAAATAATCCAAAAAACAGGTTCTCTTCGTTTACAAGACATTTTACAGGAGCAAACCGGTTTGGTGATGGTTAACAGTACATTGGGTACATCATTAAATGGGTATCCAAATCCTTTTGGACAAGGTATTCAGATGTTAGGACTCGATCCGGCATACACTGCCATTCTGTTAGATGGAGAACCGTTGGTTGGAAGAAACGCAGGCATACTTAAATTAGGCAGAATAGCCACAGGAAATATTCGTCAAATTGAAATTGTGAAAGGCCCTTCTTCCAGTTTATATGGTAGTGAGGCAATGGCCGGCGTCATCAACATCATTACTGAAACACCTCAATCTCCCTCTATCGATCTTCAGTTACATCGTGCTACCAATGATACTTGGGGAGGATCGCTTTCATATGCTAATAAATATCATAAAACCGGGGTACAATTTTTTGTAAACCGATATTCTTCCGGGGGGTACGATCTCGATCCAAATTTATATGGTAATACGGTTGATCCGTTTAGAGAATGGACAGGGCAATTAAAAATTAGCCAAGAATTTTCAAAAAAAACGCAGTTGTTGATTTCATTACGCAATTACGATGCTAAGCAAGATAATCATTACCGGATCTACCAACAAAACATACCTGCCATTGTTAAAGGCGAAACTTCAGAACAGGATCGTTCTGCTTTTATACAATTTCGTTGGAAACTAAGTGCAGCATCACGAATTTATTTCCGAAATTTTTATGATCAATATCAAAACCATTCATATGTAAATCTCGATAAAACTGCGGTTCCTTTTGATGAAACAAAATTTAATCAGTCACTGTTAAAACCTGAAATTCAATTTGAAAAAACAAATCAAGGCAAAAATCAATTTGTTGCCGGTATTGGTAGCAGTTTCGAATCGGTAGATGCATCTCGATACATCGGTATTCAAAGGCTAACCAATGCATATGCTTTCTCACAAAAAGAGTGGTATCTCTTGCAACAAAAATTGACTGTGATTGCCGGAGCACGTCTTGATAAAAGAGCTGATTTCGCGCTGCATTTGAGCCCACGTATGGCATTTGCCTATCAATTACATCCACACTGGAAGTTGACTGCTTCAGTCGGATGGGGTTTTAAAACACCTGATTTCAGGCATATGTATTTGAATTATAATAATTCACAAATTGGATATTCCTTATTGGGAAAAAATTCACTTCCTACAGCTTTACAAAGTTTGCAACAACAAGGATTGTTACAAACAAATGCAGATATCAATCCCTACCTCAATACAAATGAATTGACACCTGAAAACTCATTTGGTGTTCATCTAGGTGCAAAATATTCGAATGAACGATATAGTATAGAATTCGGGTTATTTAGAAATGATATTGATAACCTAATTGATGTGTATACTTTACCATTTACGAGAAGTAATGGCTTGCCTATTTACAGTTACCAAAATATTGGTTCTGTGTTTACGGAAGGAGTAGAAATAGATACTAAATATCGGATCAATGCCAAATGGTCTTTTGCCGGCGGATACCAATTTTTATTAGCCAAAGACAAACAAGTGCTAAGTAAAATAGACAATGGTCAAATGTATAAAAGAGATCCTGTTAGCTTTCAAACGTCATTGGTATCAAGACAAGCGTATTATGGATTGCCAAATCGATCAAGACATACTGTAAATGGAAAAATATTATATGATGACATTGAAAAAGGGTTTGATGCTTATATAAGAGCCATTTATCGAGGTCAGTTTGGAATGATGGATGTAAATGGAAACAATATCATCGACGATAATCGGGAAATGGTAGCAGGGTTTCCCATTATTAACATAGCCATGTCTAAAACCCTAGGGAAGCATTTTAGGGTGCAGGGGGGTATTGAAAACATAGTCAATTATACCAACCCTATTCAGTTATCAAATATTGCCGGAAGATTATTTTTTTTCAACATCAATTATTCAATGCATCAATTATCAAATAAACTAAAAAACAATAAAGTATGAAAAATCAAAAATCAATGTTTGTATTGGCAATGGTAGTTATCGCAGGATTTATGTCCTGTACAAAAAGTGAAAACACCCCAACACAAGTTTCTGTCACTACCACCCAAACAGTAAGTGTTAACTTCAGCACTGCATCAAAATATACGCTCTTTAGTTTCAAAGACAGTGTTGTTATCGCCAATACTGATTCTGCAACTGCCAAATGGGATTTTGGTTTGCGTTTTACCAGTTTCATAGTCAACAGTAACTTTAGTGGACCTGCCAATGCAGGTGTGATTGTTAAAGACGGAATTTTTTCTGCCATCACCGCAGCACCCACTTCCGGATATTCATATGATTCAACCGGGTCCAAACTGGCTATTAAGGATGGAACATGGTATGATTATATTTCTAGTACCCGTTCTTTTTCTCCTAAAGCCGGTAAGGTATTCATTTTTAGAACTGCAGATGGGGCACATTATGCTAAAATGCAACTGCTAAGTGTTGATTATGCACCATTTACAGGTCAAGTACCCACAACATTGCTTTATAAGTTTCAATACACTTTTCAGCCGAATGGTAGTGTGAATTTTTAGTTTCCCGTTGTCTGCCCTAAGATATGAGTAGTTGGCAAACCTAACCATTGCCGGCTACACACTACTCGGCAAATGAATATTGAGAGGGGTTGTAAGATCGATCAAAATAATGGAGATGTGTCTTGTACTTGTAAGGTTTTTAGGTACGTAAACTCACATCTCCATATTGACGCCTCACATTCCTATATTTCTTACCTTCGCAGCCTTTAAAACCTTCCGTATCACGGTAGGGATTACATTTCAAGCGATTTTTAGGCTATGAGCGTTAAATACCCAGAATTCTCCGGATTAAACCTTCCGGTAATAGAACAGGAAATATTGGCCAAATGGAGCAGAGGACAGGCTTTTGAAAAAAGTATTTCTCTTCGAGAAGGGAGTAAGCCATTTGTATTTTATGAAGGTCCGCCCAGTGCCAACGGTTTACCGGGTATTCACCATGTAATTTCAAGAACACTAAAGGATATGGTTTGCCGCTACAAAACCATGCAAGGCTTTCAAGTTAAGCGCAAAGGGGGATGGGATACCCATGGTCTTCCGATTGAATTAGGCGTTGAAAAAGAACTAGGAATTACAAAAGAAGATATTGGTAAAAAAATATCGGTAGAAGATTACAATCAAAAATGCCGTGAAGCAGTATTGCGTTACAAGGGCAAATGGGATGAACTCACCACTAAAATGGGTTATTGGGTTGATTTGAATGACCCGTATATCACTTACGAGAATAATTATATTGAAACTCTTTGGTGGATACTGAGTGAACTGTATAAAAAAGGATTGCTATATGAGAGTGTAAGCATTCAACCCTATTCCCCTGCTGCCGGAACAGGATTAAGTTCACACGAACTTAACCAACCGGGAACGTATAAGGATGTGAAGGATACGAGTGCTGTGGCCATGTTTAAAGCCATTCGGAATGAACACAGCGAATTCCTTTTCGAAAAGGCTACTCCCTCTCCAGGAACTGGAGAGGGCTGGGGTGAGGTATTTTTTATGGCGTGGACAACTACACCGTGGACATTACCTTCTAACCTAGGCCTAACAGTAGGCCCCAATATCAACTATGTATTGGTTCAAACATTTAACCCTTATACACAGCTGCCTGTTTATGTGATCCTTGCAAAAGCGCTATTAGTTAAGTATTTCAAATCCGAAGAAGAAAACGGTGATTTTGAAGGATATCATGAAAAAGCAAAAGCCCTTCCCTGGAAAATACTCAATGAGTTCAAAGGCTCCCAAATTGAGAATTGCGAATATGAACAGTTGCTTCCCTATGAAGCCAATTCATTAGAAAAGATTAAACTCCAAACCCCTAACGCCAAACCCTTTAGCGTTCTTCTCGGCGATTTTGTAACCACCGAAGACGGAACTGGCATCGTTCACACAGCCCCTGCTTTCGGAGCGGATGATTATAAAGTTGGGCAAAAATACAATATTGGAATTCTTACCATGGTCGACCGTCAAGGGAAATTTGTAGAAGGATTGGGCGAGTTCAGTAACCGATATGTAAAAAATTATAAAGATGAAAAGGATTATGAAGATGTGAATGTTGACATCAGCGTAAAACTAAAAAAAGAAAATCGCGCTTTTAAAGTAGAAAAGTACGAACACAGTTATCCGCATTGTTGGAGAACAGATAAGCCCATTTTATATTATCCCTTGGATGCTTGGTTTATTAAAACTACCGCCGTGAAAGATAGGATGGTAGAATTGAATAAGACCATTAATTGGAAGCCTAAATCAACAGGTGAGGGCCGTTTTGGTAACTGGTTAGAGAATATGGTAGATTGGAATTTAAGTCGAAGTAGATATTGGGGAACCCCTTTACCTATATGGAGAACAGAAGATGGCGAGGAAGAAACATGTGTTGGTAGCATTAACGATTTAAAAGAAAGAATTTCAGCATCTAATGATTGGTACAATAGTAAAGAAAGAATTAAACAGTTTGATGCCGACCGCGAAATTTTCCTCGGCAACAAAGCAGTGGATAATGCTTTACTTACCCAAAAAGATATTGAATATGCTGTATGCAGGAAAGATATTCCCGGAGGGTTTATACATTTTTTATGGGGCGAAGAAGGGGATGCTGCAAAAGAGTTTAAAAATGGCTATGGTATTTCTAAAATAGTAGTGAAAAGAAAAACAGAGGGGTTAGAAGCTACAGAAATTTTGTACAAAATTGTTGACACATTGGTAAACGGCACCATCAACCGTGTTTCTGGGCCTGATAACAATAAACGAATAGAATTGGAACTGAATAATTGTGTTGCATTTATCAGTGAATACAAATCAGCAGAAAAATACAATTGGCTCCTGACAGGATTTATTAGAAAAAGTGAAACTGGCGAAATCGGAGAGATTTGTGACACCGCCGATTCTACGCAAATTATCCCTACACTTACGCAAGATAATCTGGGAGCAGTTTCTGATACAAATATACAATATCAATTTATTCATCCCATATTCCGCTTTAAAACGGATGATTTGCATAAACCATTTGTTGATGATATATTTTTTATATCAAAAAGTGGAAAAATCATGGAAAGGGTAGCAGACCTAATAGATGTCTGGTTCGATAGTGGCGCAATGCCTTATGCCCAATGGCATTATCCATTCGAAAACAAAGAGTTAATTGACAAAGGAGAGGCTTTCCCCGCCGATTTTATCGCCGAAGGGGTTGACCAAACCCGTGGATGGTTCTATACCCTTCATGCCCTGGGTGTAATGTTATTCGACAGTGTTGCTTACAAAACAGTGGTCAGTAATGGCTTGGTACTAGATAAGAATGGCAATAAAATGAGCAAGCGTTTAGGAAATGTGGTAAATCCGTTCGAGACCATAGAAAAATATGGAGCGGATGCAACACGTTGGTACCTAATCACAAATGCCTCTCCCTGGGATAATTTAAAATTTGATTTGGCGGGAATTCAGGAAGTTCAACGCAAATTTTTTGGAACATTGTATAATACATACCAATTTTTTGCATTGTATTCAAATATAGATGGGTTTGCTTTTAAGGAAGCATCCATTCCATTAAAAGAAAGACCGGAAATAGACCGTTGGATACTTTCTTCATTAAATACATTGATTAAAAAGGTTGTCTCCGCAATGGATGATTACGAACCAACGATTGCCGGACGGGCCATTGAAGCGTTTTTAGATGAACACCTGAGTAACTGGTATGTTCGTTTATCCAGACGTCGTTTTTGGAAAGGGGAATATGAACAAGATAAAATTAGTGCTTTTCAAACTTTATATGAATGTCTGGAAACCCTGGTTCGCTTGATGGCTCCCATTTCACCTTTCTTCAGCGATGCGGTTTTCAGAAACCTGAATATGGTAACGGGTAAGTTTACCGTTGATTCTATCCATCATGCAGATTTCCCGGTTGCCAATGAGTTGGCTATTGATTCCCTACTGGAAGAAAGAATGCAATTGGCACAAGATGTTTGTTCACTTGTATTATCTCTACGTAAAAAAGTAAACATAAAGGTTCGCCAGCCATTACAAAAAGTGATGGTGCCTGTGTTGAATTCTGAGATGAAGAATCAATTAGAGAAAATTGAGGACCTTATTAAAGCCGAAGTGAATGTAAAGGAAATGATATATATCACTGAAACAGAGGGTGTTATCAGCAAAAAAGTGAAAGCTAATTTCAAATCATTGGGTACAAGGATGGGAACGAAAATGAAAGCGGTAAGTGCAGCAATTAATCATTTTACCCAAACGGATATCGCATCAATCGAAAAAGAAGGCAATTTTGTAGTTACCATTGATGGCGAACCCATAAGCATTGAACTAGCTGATGTTGATATTGTTGCAGAAGATATTCCGGGTTGGAGTGTAGCCAGTAAGGGTAGTCTTACTGTTGCGCTAGATATTACCATCTCTGAAGATTTAAGGCAAGAAGGCGTAGCTCGGGAGTTTGTAAACAGAGTTCAAAATATTAGAAAAGAAACGGGTTTTGCCCTTACAGACCGTATATTCGTGACTGTGCAAGAAAGTGATGATCTGATGACATCTATTATTAAATATAACGACTATATTTGCCGCGAAATTTTAGCTGATTCAATTGATTGGGTACCCCGCTTAAATGAAGGTACCGAACTGGAAATCAATGAGATAGTGCTAAAAGTGGTTGTAACCAAAAAAGGATAAATTTGTATGCCAATTAAGAAACCTACGCCTAAAAAGGCGGCTCCGGCTAAGAAAGTGACTCCAAAGTCAGCTCCTAAGAAAGTAGCGCCAGCAAAAAAAGTGGCACCTAAACCTGCCCCTAAAAAAGCGGTACCTAACAAGAAAGTGGCTCCAAAACCAGCTCCTAAAAAAGCAGTGCCGGCAAAAAAAGTGGCTCCAAAACCAGCTCCTAAAAAAGCAGTACCGGCAAAAAAAGTGGCTCCAAAACCAGCTCCTAAAAAGCCGGTGCCGATTGTAAAACCATCAACAGTTAAACCTGCACCCACAAAAAAAGCAGCTAAGGTTTCAGTAAAACCTGCGCCAATTCAGGCAAAAGTAGCTCCGAAAGTTGTTATTCCGGCAGCCAAAGCACCTGCACCGCCAGTTAAACCTGTTGCACCACCTGCTAAACAAAAAATTGAGGTAAAGGGCCCACCGGCTCCACCTGTTAAACCAGTAAAAAAACAACCCGAACCCATAAAAGACGTGAAAGTACCAAAGATTAATACGAAAAATAGTGTGCCTTATAGGCCGGGATATACACAGTTAGAAAAAAGAGCGGATGCATCAAGAAGTAATGGTGATCCACTGGTAAAATATAGTGATTCTGATTTAAATGAGTTTAGAGAACTCATCTCAAAAAAGTATGACGCCGCCAAAAAGGAGCTTACCTATTTACAAGGATTAATTACCCGCAAAGATGAAATGGGTGGGGATAATGATGATGCCCGGTACATGACTATGGAAGATGGCAGCATGAGCATGGAGAGAGAGCAGTTAAGCCAAATGGCTAGTCGCCAGATTACATACATCGACCATCTGGAAAAAGCCATGATGAGAATTGAAAATAAAACCTATGGTGTTTGTAGGGTTACCGGAAAATTAATTGATAAAGCCCGTCTACGTGCTGTGCCACATGCCACCCTTAGCTTAGAGGCTAAATTGGGATTGGTGAAGCCGACAGTTGAGCAGTAGAACAGAGGAACTGAAGAACAGAAGAACAAGGAACAGAAGAACGAAAGAAATATACATAAGAGAAGATCGGTTGAATATGATTTCTTTCATTCATCTGTTCCTTGTTCGATATTCATCTGTTCTAATGTTCACCTTACTTCCTGCATATCTACCAGCTTCCGATAGATGCCATTATGTGCCAATAGCTGGTCATGATTACCGCGTTCCACAATTTCACCTTTCTGTAAAACAATAATTTCATCTGCATGCCGGATAGTTGATAATCGGTGTGCGATTACAAGTGATGTTCTGTTTTGCATCATATTATTAATGGCATCCTGCACCAATCTTTCGCTTTCGGTATCTAAGGATGAAGTGGCTTCATCTAAAATTAAAATGGGAGGGTTTTTTAGAACAGCTCTGGCAATCGTTAATCTTTGCTTTTCACCACCACTCAATTTATTTCCTCTATCACCAATATTTTCGTCAAAACCATCTTGTTTTTGTTTAATAAATTGAATGGCATTGGCAACAGTAGCCGCATGTTCAATTTCTTGAATGGAGGCATTGTCTACACCCAAAGAAATATTATTGGCAATTGTATCATTAAATAATATGGGCTCTTGTGTTACAATACCCATCAGGCACCTGATAGAATGAAGCGAATAATTTTTAATATTCACTCCATCAATTAATAACTCACCCGTGGAAACATCATGAAATCTTGGTACCAAGTCGGCCAATGAACTCTTTCCTGCACCTGATGAACCAACCAAGGCTATTGTCTTTCCCTTTTCAATGGTAAGATTAATGTTGTGTAAAATAATTTTGTCTTCATAAGCAAAGGATACATTCTTAAATTCAATGCTATGTTGAAAAGTAGGCACAGAAGGGGCATTGACCAAATCGGTAACTGTAACAGTGGCTTGAAGAATTTCCTCAATTCTTTGTATAGCGGCACTTCCCCTTTGGGCATTATAAAATGCGGTTGACAATGACTTTGAGGGATTAATAATTTGTGTAAAAAAAACGATATAGGTAATAAAGCTATCTGCTCCAAGACCGGCTTCATGGTTCAATACCAATTTACCTCCAAACCAAAGAATACAAGACAACACCAATACGCCCAAAAATTCTGACATGGGTGATGCAAGGTCTCTTCTGAAATTCATATTATTACGAATATGATTCAGGGTATTGTTGGTTTGAAAAAACTTGTTGCGTAATATTTTTTCCGCGTTAAAAGCTTTGATAACTCGTAAACCTCCCAATGTTTCATCAAGAATAGACATGAGTGTACCCAACTGTTCTTGCGATGCGGTAGATTGTTTTTTTAAAGAGCGGCTAACTCTTCCAATAATAAATCCGGTCAAAGGCAACAAAACCAAAAGAAAAAGCGATAGAACAGGGCTGATATAAACCAACGTAATTAGGATAATCAGAATATTTAAGGGATCACGTATTAGGCCTTCTAAAGTGCTCATTACACTCCATTCTACTTCATTGGCGTCATTACTCATGCGGCTGATAATATCCCCTTTTCTTTGTTCTGTAAAAAAGCCAATAGGTAATTCTAGAATTTTTGAATACAAATCAGATCTCAGTTTTGTCATAACATAATTCCGCATAGGAGCCAATACTCGATAAGATAAATACGTAAACAGGTTTTTGAAGAAGATGGAAATAACAATCATTACACAAATGGCCCCAAGTGCATAGATCTGTCCATGTAGTTCAATCAGTTGGCTAATGTAATACTTTAGATAATCAAGAATCCCGGTGGCGGTAAAATGCCATTCGGGTTTGTAGGCCATTAATTTCTCCTTTCCAAACAACATTTGCAGAAAAGGGGCCAACATAGCCAAAGAGACCAATGAAAAAATGATCGACAATAAATTGAAAATAACATAGAATACTATGTTCCTTTTCTGGCTCCTCAGGTAAAAAAGTATTCTGGAAAATCGCTTCATAATAATGATAAAACTGTGAAAACGCAGCAAAGTAAGTAAATTTGCCATCAAATAAATGATACAATATGGAGGAAGGAAAACGACAAAGGCAGGTTGCAGGTGCTTTACAGGAGGAATTGAACGATATTTTCAGGCAATTAGGTCTAGGAATGTTAGATGGTGGAATGGTTTCCATCTCTTCTGTAAAAGTGACGCCCGACCTATTGGAAGCCCGAATTTATCTTAGCCTTTTTCAGGTAAAAGATACGGCTGCTACTATGAAAATTATTGAGTCACGCGCTTGGGAAATTAAGAAAGAACTGGCCAATAGAGTAAAACATCAATTAAGAAGAATACCCATTCTGCAATTTTATTTGGATGATACCTTAGATTATGTGTTTAAAATGGAAGAAATTTTGAAGAAGATCAATGAGGAGAAAACACCAGAAAAAGAATAAGAAAAATGACAGATGATCGGATTTGCGAATTAGCTTATTGGCAAATCCAATCATCCGCCAATAAGCTAATTCGCAAATATTATGAACCTCCTTTTTGCCTGGCGATATTTCAGATCAAAAAAATCTACCAATGCTATTAATATTATTGCGTGGATCAGCGTTATGGCCATCGCAGTGGGTAGTGCTGCATTAATAATCATATTAAGTGTTTTTAATGGTTTTGAAGATCTGGTAAAGGGGTTGTATTCCGACTTTTATGCTGACATGAGAATTGTTCCATCGAGCGGGAAAACTTTTCATATTACACCTCTTCAATTGAAACAGATAAGCAATACTGGGGGTGTGGCTGTCGTTAGTTTTGTTGCAGAAGAAAAAGCCGTTTTAAATGGTGCTTTTCAAACAATCGTCTCCATAAAAGGGGTAGATGAAAAATATACTTCTATCAATAAAATGAGTCATCACATTGCCCGAGGTAAATTTTCTTTAGGCAGCATTGATGCCCCTGAATTAGTGGTAGGTGCGGGCATTGAGAATGCAGCAGGCGTTAGCATTGAAAAAGGGTACCCGCTTACCATTTATTTACCCAATCGGCAAGCATCTAAACTAAGTTCTTCAGATGGATTAAATGCATTTAATGTAATTCCTTCCGGCACATTTCTTTTGCAACAGGATTTCGATGATAAATATGTTTTCAGCAATGTTGGTTTTGTAAAATATATGCTGAATATGGATGCTGATGAATTCAGTGCCATTGAATTGAAGATTGCAGGAAACCCCGATAAAATTAAAAAAGTATTACAGACACAATTGGGGAAAGGGTTTCTCGTAGAAACAAGGTATGAGCAAAATAAGAGTTTATATGCTGTTATGCAATTAGAAAAATGGGTGATTTATGGTATTCTTTCATTGATACTTGTGGTAGCGGCATTTAATATGATTGGAGCATTAACCATGTTAGTATTGGAAAAACAAAAAGACATTGCTGTCTTAAAAGCAATGGGTGCGAATAGTCAAACGATTCAAAAAATTTTTTTAACAGAAGGGTTATTATTGGCAGGTTTCGGAGGTATGGCAGGAATATTGTTGGCAACAGCTATTTGTTGGATACAAATCATTTTTCAACCGTTAAAATTAGGCGGCAATACTTTTATCATTGATTATTATCCTGTAAAAATGATTGTTACAGATTATATTTTGGTGATTTCAACAGTTGCTTTGATTGCAGTCATCGCTGCGTGGATTCCATCCCGAAAAGCAAGTTTGCAAAAGTTTTCATTGAAGAGTTAAAGGGGTTAAAATAGTTAAAAGGGGTTAAAAAAGTTAAAGCAATCGCATTTAACTATTTTAACCCCTTTTAACTTCCTTGACTATTTTAACTTCCCACAATCTTAATAGTCACCCAAGCTCTCCGGCAACTGTGCCAATGCTTTTGCCAACTGCTCATCATTAGGCGCTATGCCATGCCATTCGTGACTTCCTTCCATAAAATCAACCCCTTTGCCCATTTCTGTTTTCATCAAAATACAAATGGGTTTGCCCTGGCCGGTAAGTGATTTTGCTTTATCGAGTGTGGCTACAACACTATCCATATCATTTCCATTCATTTCTATAACAGTCCAATTAAATGCTTCAAATTTTGCCTGTAAATTATCTAGTCCCATTACTTCTTTTGTGGGTCCATCAATTTGTTGTCCATTCCAATCAATGGTGGCAATCAAATTGTCAACTTTATGATGAGCAGCAAACATGATGGCTTCCCAGTTTTGTCCCTCGTCTAATTCTCCATCACCATGCAATGAAAAAACCAAATGATTATCACCATTTAATTTCTTAGTTAAAGCAGCACCTATTGCTACACTCATTCCTTGCCCTAGTGACCCACTGGCAATTCTTACGCCGGGTAAATGTTCATGCGTAGTGGGGTGTCCTTGCAAACGCGTATTTATTTTTCGGAAAGTGGCCAATTCTTTTACATCAAAGTAACCGGAACGGGCAAGGGCTGAATAATAAACCGGGGAAATATGTCCGTTAGATAAGAAGAATAAATCTTCATTCTTGCCATCCATTGAAAAATTAGTATGATGATGCATCGAATGAAAGAAAAGGGCAGTTATAAAATCTGCACATCCTAAAGATCCACCCGGGTGGCCGCTTTGAACGGCATGCACCATCCTAACAATATCACGCCTGATTTGAGAAGCCGTTTTTTGTAAATCAACAATACTAGCCATGTCTTATTATTTTGGGTGCGAATATAATACAGTTTGTGGTCTGTTGTTTGTTGTCTGTGGTTTGTTTTTGGTCTAAGAACTACAAACCACAGACAACAAACAACAAACTCCCAACTATTCATTATTTTCGCAGAACGTAAAAATATCAACATATGTCCGAAGAATTACAAATGATAGTAGAAGATACCGAAGAAGGAATGAAAAAGGCAATTAGTCACCTGGAAGTGGAACTAACCAAAATTCGGGCAGGAAAAGCCAGTCCAACCATGTTGGATGGAATTAACGTTGATTATTATGGATCGCCTACCCCCATTGCACAGGTAGCCAATATTAGTGTGTTGGATGTTAGGACCATCAGTATTCAACCTTGGGAGAAAAACATGTTACAACCCATTGAGCGGGCCATAATGCAGGCAAATATTGGGGTTACTCCCCAAAGTGATGGTAACCAAATTCGATTATTTCTGCCTCCATTAACAGAGGAAAGGAGAAAGGAATTATTTAAAAAAGCCGGTGGGGAGGGAGAGCATTCAAAAGTGGCTATCCGCAATATCCGCCGAGATTCTATAGAGCAAGTGAAGAAATTAGAGAAAGATGGATTAAGTGAAGACATTGCTGCAGATGGAGAAAAAAGAGTTCAAGAAATAACAGATCGCTTTATTATTTTGGTTGATAAACATTTAGCAGCCAAAGAAAAAGAGATGATGTCAGTATAGAGGTTTGTGGTTTGTGGTTTGTAGTCTGTGGTTGGTCTAATAACTACAAACCACAGACAACAAACCAATCTCTACTTCTTATTTACTAAATAAACACCCGACAAGATAATTCCTAAGCACCCCACTTGGATTAATGTAACTTGTTCACCATACCAAATCCCCCATAATACGGCTATAAATGGAATGCCATAGGCTACCATGGAAGCAAATATAGCGCCGGCTCTTTTAACCATGATATAGAAAATAATCGATGCCAAAGCGGTGCCAAAAGCGCCCAAAATAAAAGAAGCTAGTGATGAATAGATGACTGTTTGACTATTAAATGGCAATGTAAAATATCCTGTTAAGTATAGGATAATCAAGCATGGAATGATTAAAAAAACAAAAGCTAGCGATGCAATATTCATAGAGCCAATTCCATGTAAATGCCTGCCAACCATATTTACGTTAATACCATACAAAAAAGTGGCTAACAAAATAAGTAATGAATATTCAAAATTTTGAAAACTGATATTTCTGTCTGTGTATACTAATAAGCATAGACCTATAAAACCAATCAAAACCCCAATCATTTTTTGGGCATTTGTTTTTAGATCAAAAAAAGCAATGCCAACCAATATGACAAAGAAAGGGGTTAGCGCATTTAAAATGCCGGCCAATGAACTATCAATTTTGGTTTCGGCAATACAGAATAAATAGGCCGGAAAAAAACTACCCAATAATCCTGACAGTATCACAATCACCATTTTATTTTTGGGAATTTGTTTTACTGCTTTTAGTGCAAAGGGTAATAAAACAATTCCGGCACTTAAAATACGTAAGGAAGCCACCTGATAGGGCGATAAAATTTGCATGCCCACTTTCATTAATAAAAAGGAACTACCCCAAATAATGGCCAATGCCGTAAACAAACTCCAATTAATAATTCTTTCTCTCAATCAAATAATTTGGCCAAAGTTGGGGTTTTTATAAAAACAAACTCGTATTTTAATTTTCGTGCGACTTATTAAGATTTACACTGTTTTGGAAACTTGTGGTATTTCCGTTCCAAAAAAATAACCCTAAGTCGGATAATTTTTTTACATTTCAATTTAAAATAATACAATTATTATGGGTATGCTAAAAGAATTTAAAGAATTTGCCATGAAAGGCAATCTGGTAGATATTGCGGTTGCCTTTATCATGGGTGCTTCATTTGGGAAAATTGTGACCAGTTTTGTAGATGGTATCGCCATGCCTTTGGTGGGGATGTTGACCGGGGGTATTGATTTTTCTCAGAAAAAATTTGTCCTAAAAGACGCAATTGATGCCGTAAACGATGCCGGCGGTAAAGTGGTTACTCCTGCTATTGATGAAGTATCTATCAAATACGGGGCTTTTATTACCAATGTGATTGACTTTGTCATTGTTGCTTTTGTTGTTTTCATGATTATCAAAGCCATCAATAGTTCTAAAAAGAAATCCGAATCAGCCCCGGAAGCGCCGGCTCCACCCTCTTCAACAGACCAGTTATTGATAGAAATTAGAGACTCTTTGAAGAAATAGGTTATTGTAGTTTGGGGTTTGGGGTTTGTAGTTTGGGGTTCACATTTTCAACTCCAAACCCCAAACCCCAAACCTTTCCTAAGTGGATAACTATTCCCCCCTCTTCAACCTTTTTAAAGCTGATTAAGTTTTCTTTGCAGTTAAAGCTATTGACAAGTGAATAATGTGAGTTATCAGATTAAATTAGATGAGTTCGAAGGTCCCTTCGACCTTTTGCTGTTTTTTATTGAAAGGGATGAGCTTGATATCTACAATATCCCTATCACTAAGATTATCAATGACTTCCTTGATTTTATTCATAGTGGAGATAAATTGAATATTGAATTAAGCAGTGAATTTATTCTCTTCGTTTCTACATTAATGAGAATTAAAGCAAGACTGTTATTGCCAAGAAAGGAAATAGATGCGGCAGGTAATGAAATAGATCCGCGACAAGAATTAATTGATAAAATTCTTGAATACAAGCGTTTTAAAGAAGCTGCCGTTCAAATGGCAGAAATGGAAGCCACAAGAATGTTAATGCTGAAGCGGGGCAACCTTTTAAAAGAAATTTCCCAAATAGGGGAAGATGCTTCTGAAGGAACTGAAATACAAAACATTACCCTATTTAAACTCATGAAAGCGTTTGAAAAAGTGATGTTGCGGGTACAAGAGCGCCAAAACAGACCGGTTCACACCGTGGTTTCTTATAACTACACTATGGAAGGTACCCGTGAATACATGCTTGATTTTGTTGAAAAAGGAAGAACGGTTTCTTTCGAAAAAATTTTTGAGATCTGCCAGGAAAAAGTGCATGCTATTTTCTTATTCTTATCCATCCTTGAATTGTCTCAACAAAAGTTTATGAAGTTGATGGTTGGCCAGGGAATGAATAATTTTATAGTGGAATGGAATGATAATAGGGAAGAAGATATACTGGCAGAAGGAATTGTTGGGGATGATGAAATTATTGAAACATCAACACCGGAATAGCCCTATTACTTGAAGTTTTTCATTGGGAATGGGTTCTGTAGGACGAAACTAACTGCTAAGAGCAACTTTCCTTACCTTTGAGTGGATGAAAGTTTATACGGATACATCTGTAATAGGTGGTTGTTTCGACCCAGAATTCAAAGAATGGAGCAATGCTTTGTTTCAGGAGTTTATTGCCGGAACAAAACAAATTATGCTTTCCGATTTAACACTTCAGGAACTTGAACTGGCAAGAAATGAGGTTAGAGAAAAGGTGAAAGAAATTCCTGAACAAAACAGGGTTGGAATTGGCATCAATGACGAAGCAATTAAACTGGCTGAAACCTATATCAGTGAAGGTGCTTTGACTAACAAAAGCTACAACGATGCTTTGCACATTGCTTTGGCTACATTATACAACTCAGATGTTTTAGCAAGCTGGAATTTTAAACATATTGTTAATCTTGACCGAATTCGACTCTATAACTCGCTTAACCTGAGATTAGGTTACAGGATGATTGAAATTAGAACCCCACGAGAAATTTTAAAACCAAAGGAAGATGGAAACGAATAAAAAACCTACGGATTCGACAGACGGGTTTGACGCTGTAAAAATGATGCGGGAAATCCGTGAAAAATTGAGTGAAAAGTATTGGAACCACCCCGATATTTTAAAACAAGAAATGGAAGCGATACGGCAAAAATATAACCTTAAAATGGCAGTACCGAAAACAAACTAATTTCTATTTCTTTCATAGAATCTTCACCGCTAGCTGCTAACTATCTATAATTATTAAGGCAACAAATCTTTAGGCTTAACCCCCAATGCATCTGCAATTAAAGTGAGATAAGAGACTGAAAAATTGACCTTGCCAAGCTCTACCCTGTTTATTTGCGAATAATCTTTGTCGTTGCATTTGAAGGCTAAATCCATTTGGGTTAGCCCTGTTTTTAGGCGCAATTCCCTTATCCGCTCCCCAATTTTCAGCAGAAAGACATCATCTCTAAAGTATTTCCCTCTTTTTATGGGATTTTTCACCCCTCAAAGGGAAAGGATAAGGATAATTTGTCATAGGGATAATTATCCTTATCTTTAAAATACTAACAGATTGGTAGAAATTATTTTGATACAATGATGTGTTTGTAAAATTAGGTTGGCAATCCCCCCACCAACTGTTTACAAAATACACTTAACATTCTATAGGTTTTAATAGTAACAAAGAAATATAAAATTGATAATTGGATAATTCCATGCGATTATTCAATGCAAATAGTTGAATAAATGATAGGGTAACCCATATTCAAACCTCTTACTAACTAAAAGACAGTAAAAATGATACACGAATTTCATAAGTTTAAAAATGTGCATAATGCAAAGCAGGAGTTCAAAAAAATCCTGATTCATGATAAGGGAATTGATACGTTTATTCACCCAGCCAATATTATTTATATTGAACTTCATAGCAATATGCATATAACATATTTTTTCATAGAAACCGCTAATAGTAGTGCACTGAAAACAATATGTGCTATCAGGGGAACTTTGGTAGAGTTGGAAAAAATACTACCCTCTTTTTTTTACCGGATAAGCAGAAAGTGTTTATTAAATACTTGTTTTATTGAAAAAATAAATGGCAATGAAATATCCCTAACCATTTCTTCAAAAGAAAGTAAACAATTAACCAAAATATTGTCGAGCGAAAAGAAAAAGGGGCTTTTTGAACTGATTAGTTTGAATGGGTAATACTTGTTTACATCAATATTTAAAGGGTTCACAACTGATTTTTAGGAATATACAACATTGTATAAAACTTGTAATCTACATAAAGTATTTTGTATAGTAATTAAAATTATGTGTCAAATACGATTTTTTGACTATTAGCAATTGCTAGGTATAATAAATACTAATGAATAAAATATCGATTAAAATTTAGGAAAATTTTCTTTTATTTTTTAACAATATCAAACCCGTTTTTATGAGAAAAAACCATTTTGTACGACCCTTACTAGCTTTCGTTATGGTTATTTTATTAACCTCATCATTTCCAGTATCTAATTCTAAAATCAAAGAGAAGGAACTTATCAAGAAAGAGGCATTTGATAAAGCCTTCTTCGATTTAAGCCAGTACTCATTGGACAATAAATTAACCTATACTGAACTAAAAGATGTTGCAACAACATTAAAAGGAGAGAAGCTAACATTTAAGGAAAAATTAGCTTTTAGATTATTTAGCAAAAAAATATCTAATAAAGCTATGTCTGCATTTGACCCAGCTAAATCAGATGCAGAAGGCAAATCACAAGTACTCGCTTTAATTCTATGTGTACTAGTTGGATCATTAGGGATTCATCGCTTCTATTTAGGCTATACGTGGCAAGGGGTTGTACAATTATTAACTTTAGGATTGTGTGGGATTTGGACATTGATTGATTTGATTAGGATTATTACTGGAGATTTGAAGCCGAAAAACGGTGACTATGGAACAACTCTTTAAAAAGGCATTAATTTTTAATTAAATGTGGAATAAACAAATATTTATAAAGCTCAGACTACTATTTAGAATATTGATTCCTATTGTTTTATTGATACTCCCGGGAAATTATTTTGATAATGGGCGATCGATTTGCTTGTCACAGTTATTATTTCACTTAGACTGTCCTGCTTGTGGTCTAACCAGAGCCTGTATGCATTTGATACACTTTCAGTTCGAAGATGCATATGCATATAATATGTTTAGTTTTATTTCATTTCCTGTATTGGCAATAATTTGGACATATCTTTTTATTAAAGATGTAAATCTTTATAAAGGTGTGAATAAATACAACCTATCGACAGTTAAAAAAAGTGATAAATAATGCGCGATTTCTATTAATAGATTTCAATAAGTAGGTGGAAATTACTCCAGCTACTTGTTGAAATTCTTTCAAAGAATATCCTTTTTCAAGTAACTTCTTCTAATATTTATTAATATCATATGAAATATAATTCAATTGCGGTAGCTACTACAAAGTGTGTTATATTTTCCTTATTATGGAACTGTATTTTGCATAACAAATTGATATTTTTTTAGTAGTGATTATGAATGTTTTTGTTTATCAACAATCGCTACTCAATTTTATTTCAGTATTTGGTTAGAAAAATATTACTGATTCAATGGTTAAATTAAAGTTGCTTTTATGATACGGTTATTAATAATCTTTTCAATAATACTATTCAATACTTCATTACTTGCGCAACAAAATGTTGATTCCATTAATAATGATACTGTTTTGGAGTTAAAAACGACGGGATTTAGCAATGAAATTATCAAATCAAAGATTCAAAATTCATACTGCAATTTCGATTTAACTACTAAAGCCTTAATTTCCTTAAAAAATGCCGGGATAAGCGATGATATCATTACATTAATGTTGACAAGAGTTAATAATGTAACAAACATTAAAATCACAGATAATTCCAAAATTGTTGAAGAACCGAATAAGGGGGTTGAGCCGGGAGTATATTATTGTAAAGGGATGCCATGTAATCTAATAGAATTAGAAGCTTCAGTATACTCACAGTCAAAGACCGGTTCGGGTATTGCAACAGCTTTATCTTATGGAATTGCAAAAACAAAAGCCAAAGCAACTTTGAGTGGAGCATCTGCAAACCTGATACTGGAAGAATTAAAACCCACATTTTATTTTTATTTCGTAAGAAATTCAGGTAACAACTTCGGGTCTGCAGGTACCTCATTTGGCTGGTTTACTTCTGCTACTAGCCCTAATGAATTCATTTTAGTAAAGTTTGAGGTTACAAAAAAGGCCAGAGAAGTTGTAACAGGCTCTTGGAGTACATATTCTGGCATGTCCTCCGGTATTGATGATGATAACAAAATCGAATTCAAGTATGAAAAAATTTCACCGGGTGTTTATCGCGTTTATACTGAAAAACCCCTTGTAAAAGGTCAATATTGTTTTATGTATGCTGGTTCATCATCAACTACAACTACGATGTATGGGGGTGCTCCAATGCAGAAAGTATATGATTTTGCTATAAAGTAGATTTGAACTGTTTCAAAAACGAAAATTAGTGAGTTTATATTTTAGTATAAATATAAAAATGTAAAAACGTTAGAGTGAAAATAGACAGTAAGCATTTGTGTGCTCGTAGCATTCTTAAAAATTCAATAAATAATAAGAAATAATTTTAATCACACCGAAAATTTATTTACAATGAAAAAAATAACAATTAGTATTTGTTTTTTAGCATCATGTTGCTTTTTTTCAGTAATTGTGGCTCAAAATTGCAAACCGGATCTTTCAAAGTTAGATAAGATAACAAAGCAACAGCATGATGAATGGTTCAGTTTTATATATACTCCTGGTTTTTTAAATAACGCACTTAATAATTCAAATGTAAAAATCGGGGCATCAATTCTTAGGGAAGGAGATGTGAATAAGATTTCTGTTATATTAATTAGAACACAAGAAAAACAAAATACAGCAAATGTTCAACAATATAAAGCAGTTAAAGGAACTATATTCTATTTTGGATTAAAAGATGGGTCTCCTTTAAAACTTGTTGCTGATGAAGTAAATAATTTTACTGATGTTGTTGGGGAAATAGGTGTACATAGAATTACCTTATATAGTTACATCAAAGATGAAGATCTAAAGACAATGCTAGACCAGTTAACAACAAAAACAATTGAAGCAGTAAGAGTCATACTTGAAAACGATATCACAATAGAACAGTCAGTTAAAGAGAAAGATGGAGTCAAAATGATGTCAAAATATTCTTGTTTTTTTAATTTTGCTCAGGAAAAGGGGTACATAAAGTAACGCCTTTTGAAAAGGTTAATTGTTTTAAAATTATTGAAAAAACAATCATCTACCCCCACTTATTTAAAATCAACCTGCTTTTGTAAACCTTCTTTAAAAGTAACTTTCTAGTACAATAAATATTTCTTATAATGGTCATACATAAATGCAGTAAAGGGTTTGAGCGATTCTTGTTTTCTGGATTCTTGTAGTGCTGTAAAATAATCTGTTTTATCTTCTTTGTACACAATGGCAAGCGGCAAATGAAGTACAGCCTGTAAATAATTCATCAATAATCGGCTCGTTCTCCCATTGCCATCATAAAAAGGATGAATAGTTACCAAGTTAAAATGATCATCAAATGAAAATTCGAGTTTTTCATTATCACTGTTGCTTTTCGTAATCAATTAATGTTCTTCAGGTTGTGCGATTGATACTCAGCAATTAATTGAAGTATTTGGATAATCATAAATAACCACAATAGTTGACGAAAACTAAAAGAGGATAGTGGAACAATTTCACATTTCACTTTACACTTTTCCCTATCATCCCCCAATCATCACATTAGCTTTCACAGTCTCCTTCATCAATTCCCTCACCGCATCTGCAATTCCTTGTGCATCGTATTCACATTCTCTGTGCAACTCTTTCGGGGTACCGTGTTCTACCAATCTATCCGGAATGCCTAATATTTTTACCTGCGCAGTGTATTGGTGCAAATTCATAAATTCCAAAATAGCGGTACCAAATCCGCCCACTATGGTACCATCTTCAACAGTTACTATTTTATGAAATTTACTAAAAACCTCATGCAACAAATCTTCATCAATGGGTTTTACAAAACGTAAATCGTAATGAGCCGGATTAATACCCTGTGTTTTTAATTCGCGTATAGCGGTTTGTGCAAAATTACCGGGATGACCAAAACTTAAGATAGCCACCTCTTCACCCTCTTTTATTTTTCTGCCTTTTCCAATGGTTATTTCTTCAAAAGGGGTTTCCCATTCAGGCATTACCCCTTCGCCCCGTGGGTAGCGGATGACAAATGGTAACTGATTGCTTTCCAGCTGTGCTGTAAACATTAGGTTGCGAAGCTCTTGTTCATTCATAGGGGCACTAACCACCAAATTAGGAATGCAACGCATATAAGGTATATCATAACAACCATGGTGCGTAGGGCCATCTTCACCAACCAATCCTGCCCTGTCTAAACAGAATACAACCGGTAATTTTTGTATGGCCACATCATGCACTACCTGATCATAGGCTCTTTGCATGAATGATGAATAAATATTGCAGAAAACGCGTAAGCCTTGAGTGGCCATGCCGGCACTTACCGTTACAGCATGTTGTTCACAAATGCCCACATCAAAAGCGCGGCTTGGCATTTTTTCCATCATGAATTTTAAAGACGATCCACTTGGCATAGCGGGCGTAATACCCATTATTTTGGGATTTGTTTTCGCGAGTTCCACAATCGTGTGTCCAAAAACATCCTGGTATTTTGGAGGTTGTTTTACATTGATTTGTTTCTTGTAAATCTCTCCGGTTACTTTATCAAACAAGCCGGGTGCATGCCATTTGGTTTGGTCTTTTTCTGCTAATGAATATCCTTTCCCTTTTACTGTTACAATATGCAAAAGTTTGGGTCCTGGTATTTTTTTCAAGTCATTTAGCGTATCAACCAATTTGGTAATGTTATGTCCATCTATCGGTCCAAAATACCTAAGTTGAAGTGCTTCAAAAAGGTTACTGCTTTTTGTAATTACGTTTTTCAAGCCTGCTTCTAATTTGCTGGCCATATCCCGACTAAAATTCTTCCCTACAGGCAATTTCCCCATGATGTTCCAAATCTCATCCCTTACTTTATTGTATGTGGGCGAAGTGCTGATATCTGTTAAATACTCCTTCAACGCCCCAACATTGGGGTCAATACTCATACAATTGTCATTCAAAATAATTAATACATCGCTATCGGAAACGCCGGCATGGTTCATGGCTTCAAAAGCCATTCCGGCTGTCATAGAACCATCACCAATCACTGCCACTGATTTGCGCTCTTCACCCATGTACTTGGCTGCAATAGCCATGCCCAAAGCTGCAGAAATGGAGGTTGAGGAATGTCCTACACCAAATGTATCATAAGGGCTTTCACTACGTTTGGGAAAGCCACTAAGTCCGTTGTATTTTCGGTTAGTAGGAAAATTATCTCTACGGCCCGTGAGAATCTTATGCCCATATGCCTGATGACCTACATCCCATACTAATTGGTCATAAGGGGTATTGTAAACATAATGCAAGGCTACTGAAAGCTCAACGACCCCTAAACTGGCAGCAAAATGGCCTCCATGAACACTTACCACATCTACTATATACTGACGAAGCTCATCACATAATTGATGTAATTGCTTACGGCTGAGTTTTTTAACGTCATCAGGGTTATTGATATGTTGTAATAAGGGTCCTGCTGTTATTTGCATGCAGACTGGGTTTTGTATGTAAAAATAGGCATTTACTTTCAAGCAAAATTAAGATGTACTCAAGTAAAACGCTGGAAAAAAGAGATTGTTCGGCGGTTTAAAACATTAATTTCTGCCAAACAGAAGCCGATTTTGCCTTTAATCAAATTACCAACCATATCTTGGGTTGTTTCATTTTATATTTGCCCAACATGAGAAGTAAAACAACGATTTACTGGTGGTGCCAATTGGCCGGTTGGTTCTTATATGGACTAACAATGGTGTTTTTCGCGTATATATTCGAAAACAAAACAAATCATATACTATATCCAAGGATAGCCATAACTATCATTTTTGGGCTTGTCTTTACCCATTTGTTAAGAGAATTGATTGTAAAACTTGAATTACGCCCTCCCATTAAAGCCAATAAATGGTGGATTTTAACCATAACAGTCATGGGAATTGTTGTATTATATAATTTAGCCAATAGTGCCACGGTTGAATGGCTACATATGTATGACCCCAACATTAAGGTATCAGTGGAGAAAAGGTTTTTAGCCAATTTAATTTTAGATTCGCCTTTGGTATTGGTTTGGGTTTCAGTTTATTATCTCTGGCATTTTGTGGAATTAGGTACCAGTTCTGAAATTCAGAAAGTTCGATTAGAAAGTTTGGTAAAGGAATTGGAATTAAAAACCATCAAATCGCATATCAATCCCCATTTTATTTTCAATGCACTCAATAGTATCAGGGCATTGGTTGATGAGAATCCGGAGAGAGCCAGAACGGCCATTACGGAATTAAGCAATATCCTCAGAAGTAGTATGCAAACTGAAAAATCGGAAACCGTTCCCTTAGAAAGAGAATTAAACATTGTTAAGGATTATTTAGCGTTAGAGCATATTCGATTTGAGGATCGGTTACAGATTGAGTATGATATTGATGAAGATACCCTTGATCAGCCGGTACCTCCCATGATGTTGCAAACATTGGTCGAAAATGCGATTAAACATGGTATCAGTAAACAAAAAGAAGGTGGTTTGGTGAGAGTGATTTCAGATTATAGAGATAATCACCATGAGTTAATTGTACAAAATACCGGACATTTAAATGGGAATAGTATTGATGTAGATGGTTTTGGAATAAGTAGTACCCGAAATCGACTACAGCTTCTATTTGGAGAGAAAGCCAGTTTTGATATTAGAGACAATGAAAATGACATGGTTGAAGCTATTGTGAAAATGCCGGTTACCTATACCCATGCTTAGTTTAATATTCATAAATTCGTATTATGGCCATTAAAGCAATTATTATTGATGATGAAAGATTAGCTCGAAATGAGTTAAAAAAATTATTGCAGGATCATGCTGATATTGAAGTAATCGAAGAAGCTGCTAATGTTGATGAAGGCATTGAAAAGATTGAGACTTTAAACCCCGATCTTATCTTTCTCGATATTCAAATGCCCGGAAAAACCGGATTCGATTTGTTGGCAGAAGTAGAAAAAGCCCCAAAAGTAATTTTTACAACTGCTTATGATGAATATGCCATTAAAGCATTTGAAGTAAATGCCCTTGATTACTTGTTAAAGCCAATAGAACCTAAGCGTTTAGCAGATGCCATTCAAAAACTACAAGCCGAAATATTTAAAGAAAATGTAGGCATCAATGGTTTAAACAGAGGACCACTTACCGAATATGATCAGGTATTTGTAAAAGATGGAGAGCGTTGTTGGTTTGTAAAATTAGGTGAAATACGTTTGTTTGAAAGTGTAGGTAATTATGCAAAAGTCTTTTTTGGAACACATAAGCCGCTGATACTAAAATCTCTGAATGCATTAGAAGAAAGATTGGACGAAAGGATGTTTTTTCGTGCCAATCGAAAACACATTATCAATCTTCGCTGGATCGAAAAAATTGAGCCCTATTTTAATGGCGGGTTATTAGTTGACTTGAAAGGAGGTGAAAAAATCGAAGTAAGTCGACGACAAACCGTTAAGTTTAAAGAAATGATGAGCCTCTAACGGTCGGGACGCTAAAGCGACCTGAACGTTAATAACGATTCTCCAAAATTTCGAACCCATTATTTCTATCGAATCCATTTAACATTTATCTATTTTTCGAATTAATTATTAGGGGGCTTTAGCCCCTCAACAGTACCAAACCACCTATCATGAAAAAAATCAATATCGCCTTTTTATTTGTTTTGGTAGTCTCCTTTTCCAAAGCCCAAAACATTGACAACATTATCAATGCAAAAGAAGTAGAAAGAATTGAAAGAATATTATCAGCAGATGATATGGAAGGTAGAAGAGCTTTTACGCCGGGCATTGATAAAGCAGCCGGCTTTATAGCTTCTGAGTTTTCAAAAGCAGGGTTACAAACTGTGAATAATAGCGGAAATTTCTTGCAATCATTTTCTATGTTACGCCCAAAATTCATCAGCGCTTCCTGCACTTTTGATGGCATTTCTGTAGACACAAAAGATGTAATTGTGGTTACTTGTTTTCCGGAATTAAAAATCAATGAACAATCGGGTTATGAAAAAGCAATGATTCCGGCAGGTGCTAACCTGAATGTGGAAGCTCGAAAATACATTAATGGCAATAAAAATTATTTTGTTTTGGTGGATACCAGTTTTGCTAAGACATTCAATGGTCTTGCTAGAGCAAAATCCCAGTTATATAAATCTGATAAAAGCGTAGTTTTTGTTTTGGCTGCACAAAATCCGAAAGCGTTTACAGTAGAAGCCAAGCATGAATTTACCGAACAGAAACTGGCAAATGTATTGGGTATATTACCGGGTAAATCAAAGAAAAATGAGTACGTAATTTTTTCAGGTCACTATGATCATCTTGGGATCAATAGCAGAAATATGGTTAACAATGATTCTATCTACAATGGGGCCAATGATGATGCTGCAGGAACGACTGCCGTTTTAATGTTGGCAAAATATTTTAAAGCATTGGATAATAATGAACGGACAATAATATTTGTCACTTTTACTGCAGAAGAAATGGGTGGTTTTGGAGCTACCTATTTTTCTCGTCAATACAACCCTTTGGATGTAAAAGCCATGTTTAATATTGAAATGATTGGTACAGAGAGTAAATGGGGCAAAAATTCAGCCTACATTACCGGGTATGAAAAAACGGATATGGGTAAAATTTTACAGGATAATTTAGCGGGTTCCGGGTTTAATTTTTATCCGGATCCATATACTACACAAAATCTTTTTTACCGATCAGATAATGCAACCCTTGCCAGACTTGGGGTTCCGGCACATACCATTTCAACATCCAAAATGGATACCGAACCCAATTACCACAAAGCCAGTGATGAAATAGGAACCTTGGATATGGAAAATATGTCTATGATTATTAAATCAATAGCCATCAGTTCAAAAGGAATTATTAGCGGAAAAGAAACGCCGTCTAGAGTGGATACTTCTGCATTGAGATAAATCGAACGTGAGAGGTGAGGCGTGAGTCGTGAGAAGTGAGTGATGATAAGTGAAAGGTCAAATGTGAAAAGAGTTTCTTTCACATTTGACCTTTCACTTTTTTATCTTTTATAATCTAAACTAACTTTTCACTTTTCACTTTTCACTTTTCACTTTTCACTTTTCACTTTTCACTTTTCACTTTTCACTTTTCACTTTTCACGCCTCACGCCTCACGCCTCACGCCTCACGCCTCACGCCTCACGCCTCACGCCTCACGCCTCTCACACCCTCACCGGCACACTATGCACAGCTGCACTAATTTCTTTAATCAGGTTGATGTCTTTTTCAATGGCATTGCCAACAACAATCACATCGGCACCGGCTTTACAATTGAGGTAGGCTTTTTCCGGTTCAGTGATGCCCCCACCAACAATTAGTGGTATTTCAATATGTCTGGCAACTTTTTCAATCATTTGTTCTGTTATCGCTCTCTTTGCACCACTGCCGGCATCCATATAAATCAGCTTCATGCCCAGCATTTCTCCGGCCATAGCGGTACACATAGCAATTTCATTTTTATCGGCAGGAATGGGAGTTGCATTGGAAATATAGGATACTGTTGTAGGGGCGCCACCGTCTATCACCATATAACCGGTAGGCATTATTTCTAATCCGCTTTTTCTTACAAATGGCGCACTGATTACATGCTGCCCAATTAACAATTCCGGATTGCGACCTGATATTAATGACAAATACAATAAAGCGTCGGCATATTTACTGACTTGTGAAGGGGAACCCGGAAACAATAATACCGGAATATTTGAGGCAGATTTTATTTGTTGAATACATTCATCTAAGTGACTGGAAATGACAAGACTACCCCCAACAAAAAAATAATCAACTTTGGCCTCTGCGGAAAGTAATAATAATTGATCTATTTTTTCATTGTCTACTTTATCAGGATCGATCAAAACGGCAAATGATTTTTTACCTATTTTTTTCTTCTCTGTAAATTGATGATATAGTGCCTGCTTCATTCAGTTATAAATATATCCTTCTGCAAAAATGCAGAAAAGTTTTTGTAAATGACGCTTATTGTACAGATGTTTCTATATTGATAGGAAAGATAGTCTAATATATATCCTCTTTATAGCTGTAAATAACCCGATTTATGCTCAAAAAATACCTAAATGGCAATCCTTACACATTTACGGAAAATAACTCATTCTACCCTAATTTTTTTTAAAAAATCTTTCTACACCTGTTGATATTCGCTCAAAATCAATGGGGAATTGAGGTTCGAAATAATCCACATTCCTTATCCACAAGGTGTTAATATTTACAACCTAGAATTATGAAAAGGAAGGATATTTTCGTCAACCGCTTAACAATTCGTTAATGTGGGGACATTTACACAAATAACCCATTAAATAGTACCCGTTATATGTCTAACCCGCGCACTACCAAAGGCTTACAATTCAGCCGCAAATTTACCCAAGATGGTGTTAGTCCTTTTGACCAGTTTGAATATGATTATCGCGACAGCGTAATTAAAAATCCAAATGGGGAAAAAGTATTTGAAATGAATAATGTAGAGGTCCCGAAGCAATGGAGCCAGATAGCTACAGATATTCTGGCACAAAAATATTTTCGTAAAGCAGGTGTTCCACAACCGGATGGATCTATCGGAAGAGAAACCAGTGTAAAGCAAGTGGCACATCGCATGGCCAACTGCTGGCGTGTTTGGGGTGAGCGCTATGGTTATTTTGCTTCTGAAAAAGATGGAGAAGTATTTTATGATGAATTGGTATACAGTATCATTAATCAAGCCTGTGTACCCAATTCACCACAATGGTTTAATACCGGGTTACATGAAAGTTATGGCATCACCGGAAAACCACAAGGCCATTATTATGTGGATCCAAAAGATAGTAAATTAAAGAAATCCGCTAATGCATACGAACGCCCTCAACCCCATGCCTGCTTTATTTTAAGCGTAAGCGATGATTTGGTGAATGAAGGTGGTATCATGGATTTATGGACTCGTGAAGCGCGTATTTTTAAATATGGTTCAGGAGTAGGAACCAATTTCTCTCAAATTAGAGGGGGTGGCGAAAAACTAAGCGGTGGCGGAACATCCAGCGGATTGATGAGTTTCTTAAAAATTGGTGATCGTGCGGCAGGCGCCATTAAAAGTGGTGGTACCACCCGTAGAGCGGCTAAAATGGTTTGTCTAGATTTGGATCATCCTGAAATCATGGAATTCATTAACTGGAAAGTGGGTGAAGAGAAAAAAGTAGCCGCATTGGTGGAAGCAGGCTATGATAACAGTTATGAAGGTGAAGCGTATGCAACAGTATCCGGACAAAATTCAAATAATTCAGTTCGTATCCCCAATTCATTTTTCAAAGCATTGGAAGAAGACGGAGATTGGGAACTGAAAGCCAGAACCGATGGCAGGGTCATGAGTAAAATATCGGCCCGTGAAGTATGGGAGAAAATTTCTTATGCTGCTTGGCGTTGTGCAGATCCAGGAACACAATATGATACTACCATTAATGAATGGCATACTTGTCCAAAAGGCGGTCGTATCAATGCATCCAATCCTTGTTCAGAATATATGTTTTTGGATAATACTGCCTGTAACTTGGCATCTATTAACCTTCGTAAATTCCATACAGAAGAAAACAATGTTTTTGATGTAGAAGGTTTTGAATATACTACCCGCTTGTGGACTGCAGTTTTAGAAATATCTGTGTTAATGGCGCAGTTTCCTTCCAAAGAAGTTGCTCAATTATCATACGATTATAGAACCTTAGGTTTGGGATTTGCCAATCTAGGTTCTATGTTAATGGTTAGTGGCATTCCTTATGATAGTGAAGAAGCCCGTGGTATTGCCGGAGCTATCTCTGCAATCATGACCGGCGTCGCTTACAAAACATCAGCTGAAATGGCCGGTTTCTTGGGTGCATTTGATAGATACGAAGAGAATAAAGAAGACATGTTGCGTGTAATGCGCAATCACCGTGCCGCTGCTTACGATGCAGAGGATGCGTATGTTGGAATTGAAATCAAACCACAAGGCATCAAAGCACAATATTGTCCGGACATTTTGTTGAAAGCAGCAACCAAAGCTTGGGATGATGCCGTACAATTGGGTGAAAAGAATGGTTATCGCAATGCACAAACAACAGTAATAGCACCAACCGGAACCATTGGACTGGTAATGGATTGTGATACAACCGGTGTTGAGCCTGATTTTGCCTTGGTGAAATTTAAAAAATTAAGTGGAGGCGGGTATTTCAAAATCATTAACCAATCGGTTCCACAAGCATTGAGAAATTTGGGTTATTTACCTGAAGAAGCGGATGCCATTGAAAAATATGCTGTTGGTGCAGCCAGTTTTGACGGATCTCCTTTTATTAATTCCATTACACTAAAAGAAAAAGGGTTTACAGATACAGAAATTGAAAAATTAAATGGTGCTGCTAAATCTGCTTTTGAAATTGGTTTTATTTTCAATCGATTTACACTAGGCGATGTTTGTATGCAACGTTTAGGATTTACAGAAGATCAATATGTTGATTGGAATTTTAATTTGTTAGAAGAGCTTGGCTTTTCTGAAGAAGAGATCATGGCAGCTAATGATTATGTGTGCGGAACCATGACCATTGAAGGCGCTCCCTATTTGAAAGAAGAACATTTACCGGTATTTGATTGTGCAAACAAGTGTGGCAAAAATGGTGAAAGATATATTCATGCCTATGGTCATATTCGTATGATGGCTGCTTGTCAACCTTTTTTAAGCGGTGCTATCTCCAAGACCATAAACCTTCCACATGAAGCAAGTGTAGAAGAAATTGCAGATTGTTATTTATTGAGCTGGCAGTTGGGATTAAAAGCCAATGCTTTATACCGTGATGGTTCTAAATTAAGTCAACCTTTAAGTACCAAATCCGATAAGAAAAAGAAAGCCGGAGAAGAAGTAGCTGAACAAGAAGTTACAAGTGAAACTGCATCAAATATTGTAGACCTAAGTAAATTAACGGTGGATGAATTATTGGAAGAAGTGCAAAAACGTATGCAGGCTTCTACCGATACCAAATTCAAACGAGCATTGTCGGGCATTGTAGAAAAGAAATCATTACCTGCTAAGCGAAGAGGCTTTACCCAAAAAGCAAAAATTGGCGGACAAGTTATTTTCTTAAGAAGTGGAGAATATAGTGACGGTACATTGGGAGAGATTTTTATAGATTTAGCCAAAGAAGGTTCTACCCTTAGAAGTTTCATGAACTGTTTTGCCATTGCTATATCTGTAGGGCTTCAATATGGAGTACCGCTGGAAGAATTTGTTGAAAAATTTGTATTTACCAAATTCGAGCCATCAGGAATGGTAGATCATCCGAATATTAAGATTACTACATCATTGGTAGATTTCGTATTCCGTGCATTGGCTTTTGAATATTTAGGAAGAACAGACCTCGTACATGTATTAGATAATCCAACCTTTGGAAATACTGGGGAAGCTGAGGAGGAAGCTACTTTTTTGGGAAAGCCTGAATTGAGCAGCATGCGTGTAACAGCACCATCTGCCAATGTAGCACCCACTGCACAGCCCCAAAAATTACAGCGAGTTGTCGCCTCATCCCTAAGAGCTGAATCCGGTATGGATGCAGTGAATGCCGCAGCAAAAAATATGCAAAGTGATGCACCGGCTTGTAATACTTGTGGTCATATTACCATCCGAAGTGGCACTTGTTACAAATGTTTGAATTGTGGAAATAGTATGGGATGTAGTTAAATGATTATTGGGAAGTAAAGTATCAAATATGCTGAAGCCACTTTATGTGGCTTCAGTTGTTTTATGGCATTTGGTAGAAAAATAATTGACTTGTAATTATTCAAAACTGTTCTACTTCTAAATAGCTGAAAAAGCTTTATAAAACCATTAATAGGACTTTAGTCCAATGTCATTTAGTTAAGAAAATCGAAGAAAAAAATGTTCAATAAACAACTTTTAACACTCAATTATCAATCAAAAGCACTAAAAATTGAAAAATGAGCGTTGAAAATTGAACATTAACATGCGCTAATTATTTACTAGACCTTGCTGCGCCTGTATTAAAGATCCTTAACTTAATGACATTGGAATTCAGTCCCGAATCAATGGCTATCATTAATTTTTCTAGAAATCAGTTAACCGTACAAGATATATTTCATTCATTTACTCAATCTGCAAGCATACCGGGGAAATGATTTCTTTCTTAGATCCAAGTTGACATTTCTTTCGTATATCAAGTTAATGAAAGAGAAAATCTTGGCATTTATGGAAGATATGCAATCCAACGATTTTGCCCGAATTGCTGAATGGTTTGGAGAGGAAAGTATGGTATGGATACCCCCTGCTTTACCGGTAACCGGTTATAACCGAATCAAAGCATTGTTTAGGGCGATGTTCAAGAGATACGATTTTTTGCATTGGACCATTGTAGATATTTTGCCGGTGGGTGAAAATCGTTGTATTCATATTTGTGAATCTTTCGGAAAAATAAAAGGCTGTCATGAATACAATAATCGGGTGATTACAGATATCACATTTAATGAAGAAGGAAAGATTATTAAGCTATCGGATTATTTTAAAGACACTAGTGTATTTTCTTGACGGATGAGAAGTCAAAAGTGGTCTACAAATTTTAATGGATAATGAATATTACTCTTAGAAAATGATTGTAACATCTTTCAAGTTAAAGTGGAATGCCGTTCTTACAATTTGGAACGGTTTTTTTATGCTCTTTACAAATTTTTATCGAAAAGTTAAGTTGCTTTATCCTAAAAATCTTATATTCATACCTCAATCATTTCCAAAATAACATTACCATATGGGAGAACTCCAAATTAAAAAGCAGGCTAAGAAATACGATGCAGTCATTGTAGGTTCAGGTGCCGGTGGTGGAATGGCCGCTTATGTGCTATCAAAAGCAGGATTAAAAGTTTGTTTAATTGAAGCGGGTCCTGATTATGATCCTGCTAAAAATTCTTCTCAATTAAAGAATCCATGGGAATCACCCCGAAGAGGCGCCAGTACTAAGTTTCGCCCATTCGGTGATTTTGACGGTTGTTACTGGGGTTGGGAAATTGATGGAGAGCCTTATACCATGAAAGAGGGTAGTGATAAATGGGATTGGTGGCGTGCGCGTATGATTGGGGGTAGAACCAATCACTGGGGAAGAATTTCTCTACGTTTTGGTCCTAAAGATTTTAAGAGAAAAAGCATTGATGGCTTGGGCGATGATTGGCCCATTGGTTATGAAGATGTAAAACCTTACTACGATAAGATTGATAAATTGATTGGTGTATTTGGTTCGAATGAAGGGTTACCGAATGATCCGGATGGGGTATTTCTTCCGGCACCCAAACCTCGCTTGCATGAATTGATGATTAAAAAATCTGCAACAGGATTGGGCATACCGGTGATTCCTTCTAGATTATCCATCCTTACCAAAAAAATTAATGAAGAGCGTGGAGCCTGCTTTTATTGTGCTCAATGCGGACGGAGTTGTAAAGTATATGCCGATTTTTCTTCCTCTTCTGTATTAATTAAGCCTGCTATCGCCACCGGAAATATTGATGTGATCACCAATGCCATGGCACGCGAAGTGATTACGAATGCCGATGGATTGGCAACCGGTATTTCCTATGTTGATAAAACAGACAATATGGAATACCAGGTAAGTGGCCGTACGGTAATATTGGCTGCCAGTACTTGCGAAACCGCACGTTTGTTACTCAATTCAAAATCTACCCGTCACCCGAATGGTTTGGCGAATGATAGCAATGTGGTTGGTAAATATCTTCACGATTCAACCGGTGCTGCTATTGGAGGCGTATTACCACAACTATTTGGTCGTAAACGATATAATGAAGATGGCGTAGGTGGAATGCACGTTTATACGCCCTGGTGGTTGGATAATAAAAAATTAGATTTCCCTCGCGGTTATCATATCGAATATTGGGGAGGAATGGGTCAGCCTGCTTATGGATTTGGTATGGGTATTGAAAGCCAAAATGGTAAATTCATGGTGAATGGAAAAACCAAAGAAGCAGGGGGTTATGGGTCAGGATTAAAAGAAGATGCCCGTTTCTTTTATGGTGCCGGAGTTGGTATGGCCGGAAGAGGTGAAGCCGTTGCTAACATAAATAATTATTGCGAAATAGACCCGAAAGTGGTAGATAAATATGGCATTCCTGTTTTACGGTTTCACACCAATCACTCAGAGTATGAGATTAAGCAGGCAAAGCATATGAAGGAAACTTTCAAAGAAATTCTGCATAATATGGGTGCGATTATCACTTGGGGTGGAGATGATACCGAGAAAAATAAATATGGATTGAATAATCCGGGGAATATTATTCATGAAGCCGGAACAGTGCGTATGGGTGCTGACAGAAAGACTTCTGCCCTTAACAAGTGGAGCCAGGCGCATGATTGCAAAACTTTGTTTTGTGTTGATGGAAGTCAGTTTACTTCTCAAGCAGATAAAAACATTACTTGGACAATATTGGCATTGTCGATGCGTGCATCTGAATATATTATTGACGAAATGAAAAAACAAAATTTATAAACCCCATTTCGAGCGATAGCGAGAAACCTCATCCTGTTAACGATAATAACACTGATGAGATCCCTCGCTATCGATCGGGATCACGGCAATTCTATTAATCATATCAATCTAAGATATTATGGACAGAAGAAAATCGATCAAAACATTACTGATTGGTACCGTAGGTGCCGGCGTTTTTGTAGAATCCTGTAAAAATAGCGACAAATTAAAAATTGCCGAATCGCCCAATGCAGCCTTGGACATTGATAGGATGCAGGAAGAGAAAGATTATTTGAAAAAACTGTCTGCAGGCGATAAGTTTTTTACGGAACATGAAATGGCCACTATTATTGTATTGGAAGATATTATTCTTCCAAAAGATGAAGTGAGTGGCAGTGCCTCAGATGCCAAAGTGCATGAATTTCTGGAGTTTATTGTAAAAGATATGCCAAGCCATCAAACACCATTGCGGGGAGGCTTGCGTTGGTTAGATGTGTATTGTCTTAACCATTATGAAAAGCCATTTAAAGACTGTGATAAAAAACAGCAGTTAGAAATTGTAGATCAGATTGCATATCCTGAAGTAAAAGATGCGATTGCAAAAACCGGCAGGAAAAGCAAACCTGAAATGGCGCAAGGCATAGCCTTCTTTAGTAAAATGCGTGATATGGTAATGACAGGATTTTTTACTTCTGAAATAGGTGTGAAAGATTTAGGCTATTTGGGTAATGCCCCTAATGTATGGAATGGAGTTCCTGATGATGTTTTGAAACAATATGGAGTAGCTTATACCGAAAGAGAATTGAAAGAATGTATGACGCCGGATAAGATGTAGGTAAGTAAAAAAGTTAAAATAGTTAAAAGGGGTTAAAGTAGTCAAGGCAAAATGCATTAGACTACTGAAACTCTTTTTTCATTTTTCTTACCACTTTAACTAATTTAACTCCTTTTAACTATTTTAACCACCTTTAACTCACCCCGGCTCCTTCATTAATTTCCGTTTCAGGATTAATAAAATGAAGTTTTCCGAAACTATCCTCAGCCATCAAAATCATTCCATTACTTTCAATGCCCCTCATTTTTCTGGGTGCAAGGTTTATGACAACTGTTACCTGTTTACCAACGATTTCTTCAGGGGTAAAGTGAAGTGCAATACCGGAAACAATCGTTCTTGTTTCAAAACCCAGATCTACAGAGAGTTTCAGCAATTTGTCGGCTTTTTCAACTTTTTCTGCAGCAATAATTTTTCCTACGCGTAAATCTATTTTTGCAAAATCATCAAAAATAATTTCAGGTTTCACAGGATTTTCTTTTTTCTCTTCGCTTGTTAATGACTCATTTCCGGCTGCCTTTTGATTTGTTTCTTCCATACTTGTTTTTTTATTCAGGTCTGACGATTCACGATTCACGATTGATGATTTTAATTTTTCAACTTGATAAGTAATCTCAGCATCTTCTATTTTTCTAAACAATAATTCCGGCGGGCGCAGTGTATAGCCTACACTCAACAAATTCATTTTACCTGCATTGGTCCAATCCAACATTTTGTCTACCACCTTCATTAAATAACACATTTTCTTTGCAGTAAACGGAAGAAAAGGGTTTATCAAAACGGCCAAATTTGCGCAAAGCTGCAAACATATATGCAAAGTAGTATCGATCGATTGTTGTGCTTCAACAGTGGGTAATCCATTATCTCCCAATTGTTTTGCCACAATCCAAGGCTCTTTTTTCTGCATATATTGATTACCCAATCGAGCCAGATTGATAACTTCAAACAAGGCATCTCTAAATTTATATTGTTCTATTAAGGTTTCAACTTTTTCTTTGGTATTTCGAATTTCTTCTATCGCCGTTTTATCCAAATCTGATAAGGCATGTAATGATAAAGGAGGCACTTTGCTCTTGCACAATTTATGCATCAATACCAAACAACGGTTTACATAATTTCCAAAAATGCTTACCAGCTCACTATTATTGGCATCCTGAAAACCTTGCCAAGTAAATTCACTATCTTTTGTTTCAGGAGCAATCTGTGTTAAGTAATATCGCAACACATCTGCCATTTGTAATCCACCATTTTCCTTATTGATAAAATCATCTATGTAGTCCTGCATATCCAGCTTCCAATTACGGCTGGTACTCATTTTATCGCCCTCTAAATTCATGAACTCATTGGCGGGCACATTTTCAGGTAAAATATTGCCATGTAACTTTAGCATCACCGGAAAAATAATACAATGAAAAACAATGTTATCCTTTCCTACAAAATGAACCAGTTTGGTGTCTTTGTCTTCCCAATAAGGGCGCCAGTCTTTTCCATTATTTAAGGCCCATTGTTTGGTGGCACTGATATAGCCAATGGGGGCATCAAACCATACATACAATACTTTTCCTTTTCCACCTTGCACGGAATCGGGTAAAGAAACACCCCAATCCAAATCGCGTGTAACTGCCCGTGGCAATAAGCCGCCATCAATCCAGCTTTTACATTGACCAACTA
>JANOVY010000201.1:0-4405 GCA_031417635.1 Bacteroidota bacterium
CTTTTGCCTTTTCTTCTACCGACAACTGTTCGGTTTTTGAAATCTTTGAAGAATACTTTCGGTAATCAATATTTTTCAGTTCTACTTTGACAGTGGAAACTGAATAAAAATAATCCACAGGCACATTCAACACATTTGACAAAGCAAGCAGCACCTGACTATCAGGTTTCATTTTGCCTTGCTCGTATTTATGCAATGCCTGACGGGAAACAACTTTTTCAAGTTTGTTTTCTAAGTCCTGTAAGGACATACCAGCCATTTTTCGGGCTGACACCAGTTTATTTCCAAATACGTTTTCCATTATTTTATTTATTTGAGTATTTCTACTTGTTGACAAAAGTAGTATTTTATTACGAATTGTCAACCAAAAGGATAATAAATATTCAACACCAATAAAAGAATAGCCCATACACCAGGTCAGGCCCATTTGCAAGGCACACGGAGCAAACTATCAAAAGTAGCCAATGGCAGTATCTTGGATTGAAATCAAGGCATTGTTAACGATAGCCCCCATAAGCCGGTTTTGATTATTTTTGATCCAATTAACTTGGCCTGTCTATGAAGAACTTTAGAGAGTTGATGCGGTTTATTACCTTATCGGGATATTCGGATGCAGATTACATTGAAGCAATGGTTTTGCGCCACCATGAAAAATGGGCCAGCCGGTACTCCAAATGGAGCTATGAATCCACCAAACAAAAATTAATGTCCGCCTACCGGACCTGGATCGTACCTCTACATTTTTTTAGCCTCCTCTCTTTAACGATCATCCTTTCTTTTTTACTGCGCTTCAAAGTTGAGAACTTGTCTTCATTTGCAGTTATTGTAATGTGTGTCGCCGTTATCATTTATTTTGTTCTCAGCGCAATACTTTACAACCCCATTTATGTGAATGATTATTTGCCCTTACTAAACCACGTTGTTGAAAAACTGAGTGGTGCCTATTTGAGGGAACTGGACGGGGTGAAAAAAGGACAATATAGCGCAGTAGCGATTGTACTGATCCAGGTCGTTACAAATAAGCTGGCCGGGTTTCCCAAACCCACAGGCAGCAAGATCACGAAAGATCAATTGGCGAAGTTGTATGGGGTCTCAGAAAGGAGCTTTCACGATGCACTAAATATTATTCTTAAAGCCAACTGGCAATCGGGTCCACGCATCGACAGGGAAATAGCAGATGCTTTTGGTGAAGCAAAAGAATATTTTTCTGCCATTGGCAGCGAACAGGCTGTCAAACTGTTAGACAGTATTAAACTGGATGTACTTGTAAAAAGACTGCCCCCGACTTATTAGTGCCAGAATAGCGGGAAATATGTTAATAGATATAGCCTAAGTAAAGTTTATGTATACATAAATTGAATTCGACACCGGATTTGCAGTGGTATTGGAAACAATTTATTTATGAACGAGTTTCCAATGATGTTCCCTTACTCCCAGGCGGAGTTTTGGGAAAAGATGACAGATGTGGTGGAAAAGGTAGTGGCAGCAAAACTAACCAGTGCCAATACCCCAATCCCTCCTTCCCTGATACCGGAAAGACCCCTCCTGAAAGCTTCAGAGGTTTGCACCATTTTCCAGGTCTCCAAGCCCACACTTTATGAATGGCTGAAGCAAAACAAGATCGCCAGTTTTAAGATCCAGTCACGCCGCTATTTTGCGAGGCAGGATATTGAAGCGATTATCCGGCAAGGCAACAAAATCTCCAACCTTTAATTCTTCGCCATGAACTGCAAAGAATTTAACCAAATGGACATTGTGGACTATCTTTTATGGTTGGGTTACAAACCAGCTAAAATTAGTGGCAATGATCATTGGTATTTTTCACCGTTCAGGAAAGAACAGACCCCGTCTTTTAAAGTCAACAGGAAATTTAATGTTTGGTATGACCATGGGCTGCAGAAAGGAGGAAAACTGGTTGATTTTGGTGTTCTGCTTTATAACTGCACTATAAATGAATTACTGCAGAGATCGACACATCAAAATAATTTTTCTTTTCACCAGCAAAAGACTGTTGACCGGGCTGTCACTTATTCGGGAGCTGTTGAAAAAGAAAAGATCATCGTTGCCGATACACACAGTCCAATCAGGTTATTGTCTTTGAAAAACTATCTGCAATTCCGTAAAATTCCTTTGGAGATCGCCAACAGGTTTTGTAAAGAAATCGATTTCAATTTATACAACAAAAAATATACTGCAATCGGTTTTAAAAATAGTGCCGGTGGGTATGAATTACGAAGTGCCAATTTTAAGGGTAGCAGCAGCCCTAAAGAAGTGACATTATTTGGTAAGGACCTGTCAAAAAAAATACTCGTGTTTGAGGGGTTTATGGACTTTCTTTCTTACAAGGCTATCTACCAACCAAGGCTTGTCCTACTGTCAAAACAGCAGCCCAATTTTCTGATCCTTAATTCAATTGGCTTCCTGGAGAAGGTGAAGCCAATGCTTGAAAAATATTCGTCCATTCATTTGTACCTGGATCGGGACAAAAAGGGTTTAGAACTTACAAAGGAAGTATTGTCAATTAATAGAAAGTACCGGGATGAGAGCGATACTTATAAAAATCACAAAGACTTAAATGAGTATTTAATGAAAGAGTATCATGCGGTAAGTCAATCGCTGAAAAGAGGAAAGAGGCTTTGAATTTTCAGGAGCCAGCTATGTTTCGGTTAAACCGAAACTGGCTGGCTTTATTCATCCCGCCACCGGCGGGATTCATAAAGGAAATATAGAAAACAAAGGAAAGTGAGATATGATAATGATAACAGAAACAAAATCATCGAATCGAAACAAAGGTGGACGACCAACTAAGGAGATCAAGCGCAATAAATTATTGGGTGTAAAATGTAACTCTCTTGAAAAGTTCTTGATTAAAGCCAATGCAAAAAATAGTGGATTGACGGTTTCGGAATATTTGCGGGAACTGGGCATGAAAGGAAAAATTGGCATGCCTAAGATCATCGTTCCCAAAGAGATTTTACAGATTACAGGAACGCTCAATCACATGGCTGCAAACCTTAACCAGATCGCCAAAAAAAGAAACCAATTGGATGAATTAAATGCACTCGAAAGAGCACAACTAAACCAGCTTAGTTTATCGGTAAAACAGCTTACAAAAGATATTAAAAATCATTTCAAATGATTGGCAAAATAATACTCGGAAAATCCTTCCGCGGATGTATCAGTTATGTGCTCGAAAACAAGCTGGATTCTGCTACAAAATTTACATCAATAAATCGCGCAGAACTCATCAGTTTTAACCAGTGTTTTGGAGATAAGAAAGAGTTGATTGAACAGTTCAATGATGTTCGGTTTTTGAATCCCAAATTAAGTAAGCCGGTAATGCATGTGATCTTAAGTTTATCACCGGGTGAAAAACCGGATAATGCTACCCTACTGGCCATGGTGGAAGACTGTGCAAAGGAATTGGGATTTGAGAAGAATCAGTTCATAGCTGCAACCCACAATGATACCGATCACCTACACCTGCATATTGTGATAAACCGGATAGGGTTTGACGGAAAGACTTTGAGCGATAGCAATAACTATAAAAAGATAGCGGCTTATTGCCGAAAAATGGAAATCAAATATAACCTAAAACAGGTCTTAAGTCCCCGGGCATTCCTGTCAAAAGAAATGTCCGTTACTCCCCGTCTGGATAGTCGAAAAGAAGCGATGAAAACGGACATACGAATCTCACTTTTAAAAAGTAAAACCTTTAGCGAATTTGAAAGCCTGATGAAGCAAAAGAACTATGAAGTAATCAAAGGAAGGGGTGTTGCTTTTCGGGATCAAAAAAAGATGTACGCAAAGGGAAGTGAGTTAGGGTATTCTTTATCAAAAATTGAAAAGATTTTACAGTTGACCCTTACCCAAAAACAATTAATTATTAGCAATGATTTACGAAAAGAAAACGCCTTTATAAAAGATCCAAAAAACATCCGTTCTGGCATGACAAAAAGTATGGTGCAGGATAATAAACACTCTTTGCCTAAAGCCCTTGAGATTTTACTTAGACCAGAACATGATTATGATCATACACCACATCAATTAATACAAAAGAAAAGAAAGAAAAAACGATCCCTTCATTTATAAACCGACGCTATGGAAAATGATATCATTGAAACAGTGTTAACCGAAGTTCTGGAAGAACAAAAACATGGTAATCTATTGGCCCAAAAAAGTGGCCAGTTTGCAGAGGAACAAGTTCTTATCCTCAAACGTTTGGAAGAAAATTCAATACGGCAAAATGAAGAACTAAAGAATTTCCTGATAACAAAAATGGAAGCGTTTTCTACTCAGGTAGCCAGTCATGCCAAGCCTGTTAAGCGGGAGTTCCGAATTTTGCTCTTTCCTGAACAGGGAACTGTCAATTATTATAAGATAGTATTCGGTCGTATTCTTTTCT
>JANOVY010000202.1:0-4703 GCA_031417635.1 Bacteroidota bacterium
AAAACAACATTAAGTATAACCCAAAGTTTGTATTTAATGGAGATGTTTCCATTGAAGCCGGGAAAAAGGCCATTCAATTTTTCCTTCAAGTACCCAATCGGCCGGATGCCGTATTTGCCGTAGAAGATTTCACCGCTCTGGGTGCTATCAAAGAATTGAAACTACAACAAATTTCAATCCCTAATGATTTTGGAATCATCGGTTTTGCCAATGAAGGTTTTGGTGAACACATCACTCCTTCTCTATCAACTATTGATCAGCAAACTGTAAAAATGGGGAAAGAGGCTTTTTCACTGATGTTAAAACTTATTGAAGAAAAAGGAAATGGAATTAAGAAAAATCCACCACAAAAGAAAATTTTAGAACCTATTCCTGTTTTCAGGAATTCATCAGTAAGAAAAAAGATATGACCGCAAAGGCGCTAAGGTACAAAGAATATCTTAGCGACTCTGCGTCTTAGCGGTTAAATAATAATTAAAACCATGAAATTAATTCAAGTCTTATTTCAATTTTGCTTCCTATTTGCATTACCCGAATGTAAAAAGTCTACTACCGATACCATCATTGCTCCAACTACATTTTTTGCAAAAGGTGCAGATGTAAGTTGGATAACTCAAATGGAAGCAACAGGCATAAAATTTTATGATAATTCCGGGACAGAAAAGGAATGTATGCTACTTCTGAAAGGCTTGGGTATCAATTCCATCAGGCTAAGGGTTTGGGTAAACCCTGTCGGCGGGTGGAATAATACTGCCGATGTTATTGCAAAATCCATTCGTGCAAAAGCACTTGGTATGAAGATCATGATCGATTTCCATTACAGTGAAACATGGGCAGACCCTGGACAACAAAATAAACCTACGGCCTGGGCCGGGCAGGATGTTGCAACACTTCAGACCTCCGTATACAATCATACATTTGAAGTTCTGACTGCTCTAAAAGCAAATGGTATTACCCCAGATTGGGTGCAGGTTGGTAATGAAACCAATGATGGTATGTTATGGCCCGAAGGAAAGGCATCAACAAATATGGTTAATTATGCAAAGTTCTTCAAAGCAGGTTACAATGCTGTAAAAGCTGTCAACCCTCTTATCCGAGTTATGGTGCACATTTCTAATGGCTACGACAATGGGCTATTCAGGTGGAACTTAGATGGATTGAAATCATTTGGCGCCACCTGGGATGTGATAGGTATGTCATTGTATCCGTCTTCGACCAACTGGGCAACATTAAACAGCCAATGCCTTACAAATATGAATGATATGGTTTCAAGATTTGGTTCGGAAATGATGGTTTGCGAAGTGGGTATGAGCTGGGACCAGCCAGCTGCCTGCAATTCATTCATTACAGACCTCATCAAAAAGGTAAAGTCGCTGACTAATAAAAAGGGATTAGGCGTAATTTATTGGGAGCCGGAAGCTTTCAATAACTGGCAGGGTTATTCGCTTGGTGCATTTGATAATTCTGGAAGGCCAACGGCTGCTTTGAATGCTTTTAATTTATAAAACTTGAATTCCTTGATTATATAAATTACTTCATAACCGTAAAATGCTGCTCCCCTCTCTTTTGGAGAGGGGTTGGGGGTGAGGTCAAAGCAGAAAAATGAAAAGAAAAAACATACATTACTTATTGGTTAGCTTGCTACTATTTGGCTCACTCAACTCTTCTGCACAACAACGTACAAGAATAAATTTTGACGATAACTGGAAATTTGCTTTTGGAAACGCCAATGATCCATTGAAAGATTTTAATTACGGCATTGCAACCATCTTTGCCAAAACGGGTGCTGCAAAAAACACAGCTATTGATCCAATATTCAATGATAGTAACTGGAAACAACTTTCCATTCCACACGACTGGGCTGTTGAATTGCCCTTTATCAATTCAACTAATTTTGATGTTCAGTCGCACGGCTATAAACCTGTTGGGGGTGAATACCCCGAAACAAGTGTCGGATGGTACAGGAAACATTTTACTGTTGACAAAAAAGATTCTGGCCGGCTTTTTCAAATTCAGTTTGATGGCGTTTTTCGTGATGCCTCTTTCTGGATAAATGGTTTTTACCTGGGCAATAATAAGAGCGGCTATGTTGGAGTATCATATGATGTTAGCAATTACCTCAGTTATGGAAAAGAAAATATTTTAGCTATAAGGGCGGATGCAACACAGTATGAAGGCTGGTTCTATGAAGGAGCCGGTATTTATCGACATGTTTGGTTGAATCAATACGATCCCATACACTTGGATGAAAACCCGGTTTATGTTCATACAACTGTTCAAAACAATATAGCAACAGTAAATATTGAAACAACGCTGGTAAATGAATCTTATAATTATTCAAAAATCACCGTGTCTGCCATCATAACTGACAGAAATGGAAAAATGATCGCGCAGACAAATGATCAGCCTGTTTCACTAAGTATAAATGAAAAGAAAACGATCAAACAAAAAATAACAGTTAATAAACCAAGGCTTTGGTCATTGGAAGATCCATATCTGTACCGTGTCATCCCGGTGGTTAAATCAAATGGGGAAATAATCGATACTGATAAGCTTCGTTTCGGAATACGTACCCTCGAAATAAAAACAAATGGTTTATTCCTCAATGGAAAATATATTAAGATCAAAGGCACCAATAACCACCAGGACCATGCAGGTGTTGGAACTGCATTGCCGGATTATCTTCAATACTACCGCATCTTTTTATTAAAACAAATGGGTTCAAATGCTTACAGGGCCAGCCATCATCCACCAACGAAAGAATTACTGGATGCCTGTGACAGCCTTGGTATGCTGGTGATGGATGAGAACAGGTTACTCAACAGCAGTATCCAATATATGAATGACTGGGAATGGCTCATCAGGCGCGACAGAAGCAGGGCATCTGTATTTATGTGGTCTATTGGGAATGAAGAAGGTTGGGTACATACAACCGGAACCGGCAAACTCATTGCTTTATCGCTTTTAGCTAAACAAAAAGAACTTGATCCTACACGTGTAAGCACGTATGCTGCTGATGTAGGCAATGTATACAATGGTATCAATGAAATCATCCCTGTTCGTAGTTTTAATTACAGGCAATCTGCAGTTGCTGATTATCACCGGGATCATCCAACCCAACCAATCATTGGTACAGAAATGGGCAGTACGGTAACTACCCGTGGGGAGTACATGAAAGATACAGTAAAAGCTTATCTTCCCGACCAGGATATCACAGCTCCCTGGTGGGCCAGTACAGCAGAAACCTGGTGGAAACTGGCTGCACCTAATGATTACTGGCTTGGTGGTTTTGTTTGGACCGGCTTGGATTATCGTGGCGAACCTACTCCTTATCAATGGCCCAATATCAGTTCACATTTTGGTATTATGGATGTCTGCGGTTTTCCTAAAAATATTTATTATTACTATCAGTCATGGTGGACAGAAAAAGATGTTTTACATATTTCACCGCACTGGACATGGCCCGGTAAAGAAGGACTACCCATTGATGTATGGGTGAACAGCAATGCAGATAATATTGAATTATTTCTCAACGGGAAAAGCCTGGGGAAAAAAAATATGCCACGTAATGGCCATTTGCAATGGGTGGTAAAATACGAACCCGGAACATTGGAAGCAATTGCTTATAAAAAAGCCCGCCTGGATGGCACAGTCGGACAGGGAAGAAAGCTTAGTTCAAAAGTTGAAACAACCGGAAAGGCTGTTGATGTTGTAGTAAGCCCTTATAAAACTACCATGATTGCTGATGGCAAAGATGCAACAGTCATAAATATAAGTGTCATCGATGGCGAGGGGCGTGAGATTCCTACTGCAAATAATCTTATTAAATTCTTTGTAACAGGTGATGCAAAAATTATAGGCGCAGGCAATGGTGACCCCAGCAGCCATGAACAGGATAAATACAATGATACCGTTGCACAAAGGCATTTATTCAATGGCAAGTGCCAGGTGATATTGCAGGCCGGGTTAACCAAATCAGTAATACATTTTGAAGCAAAGACTGATAGTATATGGGCTGGAGCTACTGATATTATGACGATACAACCTGGCACTCCTCATCATGTAACCACATCCGGCAATACATTCCCGATTCTTCCATTCAAAGAAACAAAAGTTGATAAAATGCTCGGCGCAGATATTTCTCACCTTCCTGAACTGGAAAGCCGTGGAAAGAAATTCTATGATACCGATGGAAAACAAAAAGATGTATTTAATATTTTGAAGGATCATGGTTTCAATTATATCCGCTTGCGTATCTTCAATGATCCGGCAAGGGATAGTGGCTATTCGCCTAAAGAAGGATTCTGTGACTTGGAACATACCCTGCGGATGGCCAAAAGAACGAAAGCTTCCGGTATAAAATTTTTACTCGATTTTCATTACAGCGATTACTGGGCAGATCCCCAACACGCTCATATGCCTGCAGCATGGAGAGGTAAAACGATAACAGAATTAAAACAAGCTTTGTACGATTATACAAAGCAAGTGATGCAGGCATTAAAAGGACAGGGCACTGCGCCTGACATGGTACAGATCGGTAACGAGATCAATCACGGTATGGTATGGCCGCATGGTCATATTAATAATATGGACAGCCTGGCACAATTGATCTATGCAGGTATACAGGCTGTGAAAGCGGTATCTCCATCAACAAGTATCATGTTGCATATTGCTTTGGGCGGACAAAATGATGAAAGCAAATT
>JANOVY010000203.1:0-2293 GCA_031417635.1 Bacteroidota bacterium
CTGACTCATAATCAGGTGGTCCTAGGTTCAAGTCCTAGTGGGCCCACATTGAATATCAAAGGGTTACAGAAATGTAGCCCTTTTTTTATTTTCAATTACGCCACATTTACGCCACATAATCAATTTAAGCAAGGTACTGGATAATCCGGTGGCTTTGACCAGCCAAATCCGGTAGGGATTGATCAGAAAAAGTATTGATAATCAATATTTTTCTTGGTCATTTGAAAACGGAAATAGGTGATCAGCCTTACTGGATTTTCCATTGTGGTGGTTTTATTTTTAATACAATTAATAACAAACTTCCCGGCAATCATTAGCCATGAATCGTTCTTAGGCAGACGTATTCACATGTTTCCTTAAAATTCTTTTGCCTTCTTTTTTTACCGCATCGGTTTTTCTGAAGCTCCAAACAATATCGCTTGCTGCTTTTCTAGTGGCTTCAATATCTACGATAGGGTTGGGATAACTTTTTCCAATTATAACATGATACATATGCTGTTCCATTAAACTCATTTTCCATGGCTCGTGTATTAATGCAGCAGGAACATCCTTTAATTCGGGTATCCAAGTTTTAATAAATACACCGGCTTCATCATGATTTTGAGAATTTTTAATTGGGTTGTAGATGCGAATGGTATTGATTCCTGTAACGCCCGATTGCATTTGTAATTGTGGGTAATGGATTCCCGGTTCATAGTCTAAAAACTGTCTTGCTAAAAAATGTAATTCGCGCCAGTCTTGCCAAAGATTAAATACAAAAAAGGATACTACCATGGCTCGCATTCTGAAATTGATATAGCCAGTAGCTACCAAACAACGCATACAAGCATCTATAATGGGAATACCCGTTTTACCATTTTGCCATGCATTAATATACAGCTCGTTTTTGGGCTTCACTAATTGATCATAGGCCTTATTTACATTTTCAAACTCCATGCTACATTCATCTTCAAATTTTTGCATAAAATGACAATGCCAATGGAGCCTCGAAATAAAATTAGCAAGGGCTCTTTTATTACTTGCGTTGGCATACTGTTGCATGGTAAACTGATACACCATCCGCATGCTTATATTTCCATAACTGAGATAAGGAGAAATTCGACTGCACCCTTTTCTGCTTAAAGCAGGTTTAGATATATGTTTGGAATAATTGAGGTACCGTTGTTTTAAAAAACTGTCTAAATACCTCCATGCATACAACTCTCCGCCTGTTTGGAATGATGGATTATTTTGGGTGATTTGCTCATTCAAATCTGGTCCCTTTATAGATTGATAAAAAGCCTTTTCAATCGACAATAAATTCCAATTATTTTCATCTATCAGTTTAAGAGAAGATTCCATCTTCTGCTTCCATCTTTTTTCCCAATCTTTTCGAGATTTTAATTTTCGTATAACGCCGTTCTGCTGGTATTCTTTCCATTGAATATTATTGTTACTACAAAATTGTTGAACAGCTATATCTCGTTGATAAGAAATATGGTTCCCGATTTCCTGATGAGAAAAAATAGTATTGATTTTGTATTGTTTTTGGATATTTTGAAAAACATCAATAACCTCGTGATGAAAAACAGCGATTGATGCATTCAAGTCGGCAAGCTTTGTTTGCATTTCTTGCAAGGATTGAAATACAAAACGCCAATGACGAACATCACTGTCTGCGTAGCTCATCAGACTAGGTTCAAAACAATAGATGAGTAAAACAGGCAGCTTTCCTTTTTGTGCAAAGTAAAGGGGTGCGTGATCTGTAAAACGCAAGTCTCTTTTAAACCATACGATGGCAATATCTTGCTTTACCGGTTTTTCCAATGCATTATTGATTTATAAAATCCTTTACTTCTGTTGCTTCATTTAAAATATATACTTGGTACTTAAAAAATTTGAGTTATTAGAAGAAATGATTTCGTTGACAATTGCTTTGTTCTCCTCTGTAAGTTTAACAGCCACTAGCGTTCTGATAGAGAAAGACCGCAAAGCATCCACCACCGATAAAGTTCCTTCAGCACTGTCTTTTCTACCTGTAAAAGGGAAAGCATCCGGACCTCTTTGACATTGGCTATTGATATTAACCCTGCTTACTTGGTTAACCAGTGGATCAATGAGTAGAGAAATTTCGTTGGGGTTGTTGGAAAATATACTTACTTGTTGCCCGTGTGTAGATTCAATTACATAGTTAATCGGCTCTTCAATATCATCATATGCTACAACAGGTATAATAGGACCGAACTGTTCCTCATGATAAATTCGCATGTGCTTATTAACCGGATATAAAAGAGTAGGATGAAAAAATGAACGT
>JANOVY010000204.1:0-21760 GCA_031417635.1 Bacteroidota bacterium
AAAATAGGGGGTGTACAGGCTATTGCAGCCATGGCCTATGGAACCCCAAAAGTTCCACAAGTGTATAAAATATTTGGGCCCGGTAATCAATATGTAACCTGTGCCAAACAACTCATACAACAGGAAGGTATTGCAATTGATATGCCCGCCGGCCCAAGTGAAGTATGTGTGTTGGCAGACGAGTCTTCGAACCCTGAATTTATTGCAGCAGACCTGTTAAGTCAGGCAGAACATGGCGTGGATAGCCAGGTTTTATTAGTAACCACTGAAGCAGTACTAGTTAAAAATGTTGAAGTTGCATTACAAAAACAGCTTCAGCTCTTACCGCGGAAAGATATTGCTGCCAAAGCTTTGGAAAATAGTTCAGCCATGATTGTAAATAATTTGGATGAAGCCATTGAAATGATCAATGAATATGCTCCTGAACATCTGATTATTGCCTGTAAAAATGATGAAACCATTGCAGAAAAAATTAGTAATGCAGGTTCTATCTTTTTAGGCAATTATTCGCCGGAGAGTGTTGGCGATTATGCGAGTGGAACCAATCACACTTTACCTACCAATGGATTTGCGAAAGCGTATAGTGGGGTAAGTATGGATAGTTTTGTAAAAAAAATTACTTATCAAAAACTAACAAAAGCGGGGTTAACGACAATTAGTAAATCTGTAATGTTAATGGCAGAAGCCGAAGGTTTGAAAGCACACGCAAATGCAGTTTGTATCAGAATCTAAATTTAATCGTATTAAACCCCGCTGCTGTTTGCGAACAGTTCTTATTATTGTTATATCTATAACCTTGATAAAAATAGTCGTTTGAATCAAAAATTTAATGAAATGTTTGAACTTAATAGACTCATCAGAGAAAACATAAAAAAATTAACTCCCTATTCCTCCGCAAGAGATGAGTTTAGCGGTGAAGCAAAAGTATTTTTAGATGCCAATGAAAATAGTTTGGGCTCCCCACTTACAAAATGGTATAACCGATACCCGGATCCTCACCAGTTGGCTATTAAAGAAAAACTTTCTTTTGTAAAAAATATTGATGCTGAGCATATTTTTTTAGGAAATGGAAGTGATGAGTGTATTGATTTACTTTTTCGATGTTTTTGCCAGCCCGGCATAGATAATGTAATCATTTGTCCACCTACCTACGGAATGTATATGGTAAGTGCAAATATTAATGATGTCGCAATAAAAAGGGCTCCATTGTTGGAAGATTTTCAATTGGATCTTATTCATCTGGAAAATTTAATAGATGCCCAAACCAAAATCATTTGGTTATGTTCACCTAATAATCCTACCGGAAATTCACTAGATAGGGCTGATATCGAAATGGTGATTAATAACTTTGAAGGGATCGTTGTGATTGATGAGGCCTATATCAATTTTGCTCAACAAAAATCTTTTTTACCAGAGCTGAATGAGTATCCAAATCTAGTTGTATTGCAAACATTTAGTAAAGCATGGGGATTAGCAGGTCTTCGCTTAGGAATGGCTTTTGCCTCATCTGCTATCATCAATGTTTTAAACAAAGTGAAACCACCTTACAATATTGGACAAGCTACACAAGAATTGGCTTTGAAAGCTTTAGAAGAGGTTGGACAGGTAAATGGTATGATTGGTCTTTTAGTAGACATGCGAAAGGCGTTGTCAGCGGTTTTTCAAACGATGCCAACAGTCATTAAAGTATACCCATCAGATGCAAATTTCTTTCTTGTAAAGATTAGTGATGCGAAGAATATTTATGATTTTCTTCTTACCAAAGGAATTGTGGTAAGGGATAGAAGTAATGTAACCTTATGTGATGACTGCCTTAGAATTACTATTGGAACCGAAAAAGAGAACACAATGTTAGTAGATGCTATGCTAGAATGGCATCATCAGTAAACAATCTCTTGAAAATTGTATTATGAGTTGTATTTTCAATCCTAAATTATACTTTACAAATGAAAAAGTCGTTACAATTCCTTCTGGTTTTCTTTGTGATTGCCGCAATCTCAGTATTTGAGACATTTGCCGCTGATTCACTCAAAGTATTGCCAAAAATGACAATGATTGCCGATGCTAATAATGCCGGATTGAAATTGCCCAGTGGTTTTGTAGCGATCGCATTTGCAGAAAATACAGGAAGGGCTAGGCATATTGCAGTTACTATACAAGGGACCGTTTATATTAAATTGGGAAGACTAATAAATGGGAATGGAATTTTGCGACTTAAAGATCTCGATGGAGACGGCAAAGCAGATGACAGTCTCCATTTTGGTAATTATGTTGGAACTGGCATTGCTATCAAAAATGACTATTTATATACTTCCTCTGATGATGATGTCTTCCGATATAAATTAGATACAAAAGGAGATGTAATAAATCCGGAGCAACCGGAAAAAATTGTTACAGGTTTACTCAATCGTCGTCAGCATGCATCCAAATCTCTGACCTTGGATAATGCCGGTAATATTTATGTAAATATTGGTGCGTATACAAACTCATGTCAAGAAAAAGCAGGTACGCCCGGTTCAATGGGTAAGATGCCGTGCAATATACTTGATTCAGCAGGTGGAATTTGGCAGTTTAAAGCAGATAAATTAAATCAAACATATGGAGATGGTATTCGATTCGCTACCGGTTTAAGAAATGTAGTTGGACTCGATTGGAATATTGAATTAAATCAACTGTTTGTTCTGCAACATGGAAGAGATGATTTGCATAATCTTTTCCCGGGTATTTATACAGAACAACAAAATGCAGATTTGCCGGCTGAAACTATGTACGCCATCAATAAAGGGGATGATGCAGGCTTCCCGTATATTTATTATGATCCCTTTACCAATAAAAAAATGGTAGCACCTGAATATGGTGGGGATGGTAAAAAAGAAGGTGGTGAAAATGCAATTAACCCAACCATGGCTTTCCCGGCACATATGGCGCCAAACGGGCTGTTGTTTTATAGAGGGAATCAATTTCCGGCAAAATATAAAAATGGGGCGTTTATTGCTTTTCATGGTTCATGGAATCGGACCCCATTGCCACAGGAAGGATATTATGTTGCTTTTGTACCTTATGTAAATGGGAAGCCTTCCGGCAAATGGGAAGTTTTTGCGAATGGTTTTGCAGGGATAGAAGTGATTAACAGTACCCGAAGTGCCATTCATCGCCCATGTGGACTTGCAGAAGGTACCGACGGTTCATTGTATGTTACAGACGATCAAAAAGGAACTATTTATCGTATTTTTTATAACAGCAAATAATATATTGATGAAGAAAATAATGGGCTTTATTTTTTTGATAACCATTTTACTGAGTTTTCAAACAGCACCAAAAAAACAAGTCTCAAAAAATCCACCCGTTTCTATCAATGAGTCTATTGAAAGAGGGAGAGCCGTTTATTTAAAAAATTGTTTATCCTGTCATCAGATGGATGGAGGTGGGGTGCCACATTTAAATGCACCCTTGGATGGGGCTTCTGCTGTAATAGGAAATGACAAAGCAAAAATCATTGGCATTGTTTTAAAAGGAATGTCAGATAGGGTTGAAATTGATGGTGAATTTTATAGCAATTCTATGGCTTCACACAAAGAGCTAAGCAACCTCCAAATTGCTGACGTGCTTACGTATGTTCGAAATAGTTGGTCAAATAAAGCTTCCGCCGTTACGCCAACTGAAGTAAAAACGGAGAGAGCGAAAATAAAATAAGCGATAAGAGAAAAGTGATTGATCAAATTTTCACTTTTTTGAATTTTTACCGCTAGATGGTTTCATATTAATGGTACAAAGCATCTTATGAATGAATTAACAAAAGTGGAGTCTGCCTCTACTTCCCCCTTTCTAGGTGAGGGGAGCGAGCTTTCGGGAAGTATTCGTGTACTTTTCTTAGATAGGGATGGTGTAATACTTACTGAACCCCCAACCGATTTTCAGATAGACCATATTGATAAAACATCTTTTTTGCCGGGAGCAATCACTGCCTTATCACGCATTGCAGCTGAATTAGACTATTATAAAGTAATGGTCACCAACCAAGACGGATTAGGTTCCGAAGACTACCCGGAATTTGATTTTTTCCCCTATCAAAATTTAATGTTGCGCACTTTAGAAGGAGAAGGTTTTGTATTTGATGAAATACATGTAGATAGGACTTTTGCAAAAGATAATCAACCTACCCGAAAACCCGGTATTGGAATGCTGGAACATTTTATCAAAGAAAAAAAATTTGATATAGCGAATTCATTCATGGTAGGAGATAGGTGGACAGATATTCAATTAGCAAAAAATTTGGGTTGCAAAGCTATTTACTTGCGATCCGATTTACATTCTTTAACAGATGAACAAGAATCAGCGCTTCGAAGTACTATAGTATTTGAGACAGATAGTTGGCAAGAAATTTATTCATTTCTGAAAATGGGCCTTCGAAAAGTGGTTCATGTTCGCAATACAAATGAAACAAAAATTAGTATTGAACTGAATATGGATGGAAGTGGAAAATCCAATATCGATACAGGTCTTGGTTTTTTTAATCATATGCTTGACCAAATTGCCAGACACGGGAAAATGGATTTGCATATTACCACAAAAGGTGATTTACACATAGATGAACACCATACGATAGAGGATACAGGTATTGCTTTAGGAGAAGCCATGGCAAAAGCATTAATCGATAAACGTGGAATGGAACGTTATGGTTTCGCTTTGCCTATGGATGAAGCAGAAGCAAAAGTATTAATTGATTTTGGGGGTCGAAATTGGATGGTTTGGAATGCGGAGTTTGCTCGTGAAAAAATTGGAGAAGTACCCACTGAAATGTTTTTCCATTTCTTTAAATCATTCAGTGATGCGGCAAAATGTAATTTAAATATTGAATGCAAAGGAGACAATGAGCACCATAAAATTGAAGCTATATTCAAAGCATTCGCCAAAGCAATACGGATGGCAGTGAAAAGAGACCCAATGTCGAATTATCTTCCCTCTACGAAGGGAGTTTTGTAGACTTCGTGAGTGTTATATGTCAAACGGGAGTAAATTTACTTTCCTCAGTCGACTGAAAATGAAGCTACTTTACCCTTGTCCATATTTCTGTTCTCCCTAACAAAGAAAATCCTATATAGCCTCGTAAACTAAGCGTTTTTGGGTCTTTAAGCTTTATGTAGCATTTATATTCTTTCCCGTTTTGAGGGTCGTAAATTCGGCCATTGTTCCATTCTCCGCCATCATATACAAAATTGCGTAATAAAATAGCACCCAAAAGGGGTTGCGATTGTAATGTTTTATCCGGGTTATTGATGTCTTTTTTGGGATTTCCTTTTGGTCCATTAGGTTCTTTTAGCCAAAATATTTTCCCAAAATATTTATTTCCCTCTTTATAAATTTGTATTTGCCCCTGCCCATTGGCATTGAGCCATATACCCAAGATATCATCCGGATTTGGGTTGGCCAACACACAAATAGGTACAATAGAAAAGAAACAGAAGTATATTATGATAGATTTCATAGTCTTTAATTCAAAGGTAAAGTTACTGACAGTTCATTTGAAGAAAAAAAAATTTGTTAATGACAAAATTCTACTGCAAATTTGTATTACAATGAAGCAGTTAACAAACAAATATTGGTGGTGGCATTCAAACTCTGTTCGGGGATTGTAATGGCATAGCCAATACCATTTGAATAATATTCAGAGCCCCGACAAATTTTGTCGGGGTTTTTTGTTACCACCACCCCCCAGCCCCCTGATGCGTGCGCTAAAGCTTTAGCGTCGGTGCAAAGGAGGAGTTATTCGGGGGGGATTTAATCACATTCTTTAAGTCCCTTTAGGGATTTAGGGTAAAAAAACCTCGTTAGGAGGTAGGGGTGAATATGAAAAAAATAGAACTACAAACCAATTGTAAAAAAATGTTGGCCGATGTGTTTACGCCGGTGGGTATTTATCTCAGAGTTCGCGATCGTTTTAGAGACACTGTCTTATTGGAAAGCACAGATCACAATGCATCTGAAAACAGTTATTCTTTTATTGGTATCAATGCGATAGCCGGTATAGAAATTGGTTCCACAAAAGATATTGAGTATAAACTGCCCGGTCAGCATCCTGAAAAAATAGTGGTAAATCATTCATCAGAAGTGCCTGAGTTGTTATGGAATTTTATGCAAAGATTTCATGTGCATACCCCCTCTGCAAAAGAGGGAAAGTTTGCACAAGGGCTATTTGGATATACATCATTTGATGCGGTACAATTTTTTGATTCCATTCAGTTAAAAACAGCCAATAGTGTAGATCCCTTTATACCCCTAATGCGCTATCGTTTATATCAGTATGTGATCGCTTTTAATCATTTTAAAGATGAATTGTTTATTTGCGAAAATGAAATTCCCGGTATTGAATCTGAATTATCTATTGTTGAATCTTTAATAAAAAGTAAAGATGTACCTGTATTTCCATTTAAAGCTAAAGGAGTGGAATCGTCAAATATGACTGATGAAGCTTACCGAAGTATTGTAAAAAAAGGAATTCAACGTTGTATGAGAGGAGATGTTTTTCAGATTGTTTTGAGTAGGCGGTTTCAACAAAGTTTTATAGGAGATGAATTCAATGTATATAGGTCATTACGAAGTATCAATCCTTCTCCCTATCTTTTTTTCTTTGATTATGGTGATTATAAATTAATGGGTTCATCGCCGGAGGCACAATTGATTATACAAAATGGAAAAGCAATCGTTCATCCCATTGCCGGTACTTTTAAAAGAACAGGGGATGATGAGTCTGATAAGCACATGACTGAAAAGTTGTTGCTAGATGCAAAAGAGAATGCGGAACATGTAATGTTGGTTGACCTGGCTAGAAATGATTTAAGTCGTTGTTGTGATGAAGTGGTAGTTAGCCATTTTAAAGAAGTTCATTATTATAGTCATGTAATCCATTTGGTAAGTGAAGTAACCGGAAAATTGCGAGCCGGACAGAATCCATTTGACTTGTTGGCCAAAACATTTCCGGCAGGAACCTTAAGTGGGGCACCAAAATTTAAGGCTATGGAAATTATTGATGAGTATGAACCTACTGCCAGAAGCTATTATGGAGGTGGAATAGGGTTCATGGGATTTGATGGTAGTTGCAACCATGCTATTATGATTAGGACATTCCTTAGTAAAAACAATACATTGATTTATCAAGCGGGTGCAGGTATTGTGGCAGCAAGTTTACCTGAAAATGAATTGCAAGAGGTTAATAATAAATTGAATGCCCTAAAAAAGGCAATTGAAATAGCGGAAGAAATTTAGTTTACAACTTATGGGGATTAGCCATAGAAAAAATGGGAATAATGAAAATTTTAGTTTTTGATAATTATGATTCTTTTACTTACAACCTTGTTCATTTGGTTGAAAAAATTACGCATCATAAAGTTAGTGTTTTCCGAAATGATGAAATACCCCTCGAAAAAGTGAATGAATTTGATAAAATTATACTTTCTCCGGGACCGGGAATTCCATCTGAAGCGGGTATGCTGCTACACTTAATAAATGAGTACGCTGCCACTAAATCTATATTAGGTGTTTGCTTGGGGCATCAGGCTATTGGTGAAGCCTTTGGCGGAAAGCTTATTAATTTATCAAAAGTTTATCATGGGGTGGCAACTCCTATTACTATTAAGAGTGAAGAGTCTGACAAAAGGAGTGAATTGTTTGATGGGCTGCCTGATACAGTTGAAGTGGGTCGTTATCATAGCTGGGTAATTAGTGATGACAACTTTCCTTCTGCGTTAGAAATTACTGCCCGTGATGAAAATAATTATATCATGGCTTTGCAACATAAAAAATATGATGTGCAAGGTGTTCAGTTTCATCCTGAAAGCATCCTCACACCGGATGGTGAAAAAATAATTCGAAACTGGTTAAAAATTTAATGATGAAGAAAATTCTGCAATATCTTTTTGAGCATAAGAGCTTATCGAGGGAAAAAGCGAAAGAAGTTTTGCTTAACATTTCACTCGGACAATACAATGAAAGTGAAATGTCGGCATTCATTACTGTGTTTCTCATGCGAAGCATTACCATTGAGGAATTACAAGGATTTAGGGACGCTTTATTAGAACTTTCTGTAAAAATTGACTTAAATGGATATGAAGTAATGGATATTGTGGGTACGGGCGGAGATGGAAAAAATACCTTCAATATATCAACCTTGTCTTGTTTTATTGTGGCTGGCACGGGTCAAAAAGTTGCCAAACATGGAAATTATGGATCATCATCAATCAGTGGTTCATCTAATGTAATGGAACAACTTGGTTATACATTTAAAAATAACAATGACCTTTTATTAAAAGAACTGGAAACGGCAAATATTTGTTTTCTTCATGCACCATTGTTCCACCCTGCATTAAAAGTTGTTGGCCCCATCCGTAAAAATTTAGGTGTCAGAACATTCATTAATATGTTGGGTCCTATGGTGAATCCGGCATCCCCTACCTATCAATTAGTGGGCGTATATAATCTTGAAATGGCTCGCATTTATAATTATTTGTTGCAACAAACCGGAAAAGCTTTTACGATTATTCACAGTCTTGACGGATATGATGAAATTTCATTAACAAGCGATACAAAAGTCATCACGAATGAAGGTGAAAAAGTAATGACACCCGAACAACTCGGTAAACGAATGGTTAGGGCTGAAGATATTTACGGGGGTAATTCTGTTGAGGAAGCCGCAAAGATTTTTATGAAAATTATTAAAGGAGAAGGTAGCTGGTCGCAGAATGCTGTTGTATTGGCAAATGCAGCAATGGCATTGCATTGCACCGGCAAATATCCAAAATATGCAGAAGCATATCAAACCGCTGTAGAAAGTTTAGAAAGTGGTAAGGCATTTCAAACATTACAATCATTATTAAGCCTTCAATAAGATGAATATTTTAGATGAAATCATCGCACACAAAAAAATTGAAGTTGCCTCTCGTAAGCAACAGATGCCCATTGTGGATTTAGAGAAAAGAAAATTTTTTTCAAGTGAAACTTTGTCGTTGAAGAATTTTTTATTGGATACAAATAAAACCGGAATTATAGCGGAGTTTAAACGAAAATCTCCTAGCAAAGGGATTATTAACAATCATGCGAGTGTTGAAGATGTAACTGCTGCCTATGTTAAACATGGAGCTTCGGGGATATCAATATTAACTGATGAAGTTTTTTTTGGAGGATCTCTTGAAGATTTACTCGCTGCAACAATTAATGAAGTTCCTTTGTTAAGAAAAGACTTTATGATTGATGAATACCAGTTAATTGAAGCAAAATCCTACGGTGCTGAAGTGATTTTGTTAATAGCAGCATGTTTATCTCCTAATATGGTTAAACAATTGGCTCAAACAGCCAAACAATTAGGATTAGAAGTACTATTGGAAATTCATAATGAAGAAGAGTTACTTCATATATGTGATGATATTGATTTGGTAGGGGTTAATAATCGAAATCTGAAAACATTTGAAGTTGATATTAATACATCAATAGATCTTATCAACAAAATACCCAACAATAAGCCGGCTATTGCCGAAAGTGGTATTTCAAGCGTTGATACTATCGTAACTTTGCGTGACGCAGGTTTCAAAGGATTTTTGATTGGAGAAAACTTTATGAAACAGGCGAATCCTTCGATTGCTTTTGCTGATTTTGTTAATCAACTAAAAGCAACCTAGTATGCGTATAAAAGTCTGTGGTATGACAAATGCCGATCAAGTATTGGAGCTAGATGAGATGGGAGTTGAATTTGCCGGGTTTATTTTCTATCCCAAATCGCCACGCTACGTATTTAAACACATGTCAAGGCCTGATATCAAAAAAATTAAAGGCAAAGGAATCAATAAAGTTGGTGTTTTTGTAAATGCGCCTATTGAAGAAGTTTTGCAAACCGTAGATGATTGTGGTTTATATCTTGTTCAATTGCATGGAGATGAAACACCCAAGTATTGCGAAAAGGTTGCTGACTATGTAACAGTTGTAAAAGCTTTTCGCATTCGTGAGGATGATAACATTCTATGGAAAGTGAAAGACTACCGAGATATAGCTGATATGTTCTTGTTTGATACTGAAGGAGCCGGCTATGGCGGAACCGGAAGAAAATTTGATTGGAATGCGTTGAAGGGATTGTCTATTGGGAAATCTTTTTTTCTGAGTGGTGGTATTGAACCAGGCGACACAGAGCGATTACGAGAATTTTCGAAAGACATTGTTGCCAAAGATCTTTTTTCATTAGACATTAACAGTAAATTCGAAATTTCACCCGGTATCAAAGATATGCAGAAATTAAAAAATTTTATCGGGGCAATAAAACAGATTTAATAAAATGAATACAATGACAGCAACAGACACATTTCAAAAACCCAGCATCGAAGGCTATTACGGTCAGTTCGGTGGGGCGTATATACCGGAAATGCTACACAAAAATGTAGCGGAATTGACAGCAAGGTATCTCGATATCATGTATGAACCCTCATTTCAAAAAGAGTTTCAATTATTGTTGAAAGATTATGTTGGCAGACCTACTCCATTATTTTTAGCTGAGAGGTTAAGCAAAGAATTTAACGCTTCTATTTATTTAAAGCGCGAAGATCTTTGCCATACAGGTGCGCACAAAATTAATAATACCATCGGCCAAATTTTATTGGCCAGGAAGTTAGGTAAAACCCGCATTATAGCCGAAACAGGGGCAGGACAACATGGAGTGGCTACTGCAACAGTGTGTGCATTAAAAGGCATGGAATGTATTGTATATATGGGCGAAAAAGATATTGAACGGCAGGCACCCAATGTGGCTAGAATGAAAATGTTAGGAGCCAAAGTAATTCCGGCTTTGAGTGGCAGTAGAACTTTAAAAGATGCAACCAATGAGGCCATTAGAGATTGGATAAACAATCCGCTGGATACGCATTACATTATTGGAAGTGTTGTTGGACCACATCCGTACCCTGATATGGTTGCACGTTTTCAAAGTGTGATTAGCGAAGAAACAAGATGGCAGTTAAAAGAAAAAACAGGAAGTGAATTGCCCACACATGTGGTTGCCTGTGTAGGTGGTGGTAGCAATGCAGCAGGTGCGTTTTATCATTTTTTAGATGAGTTAACAGTTCAATTGGTAGCAGTAGAAGCAGCCGGACATGGAGTGAATAGCGGGATGAGTGCAGCCACAACACAATTGGGTAAACCAGGCATCCTACATGGAAGCAAAAGCCTTTTAATGCAAACTGCCGACGGCCAGGTTGTAGAACCACACAGCATTTCAGCTGGTCTTGATTACCCCGGTGTTGGTCCCTTGCATGCACACTTATTTGAAAGTGGACGGGGTTTGTATTTAAGTGCTACTGATGATGAAGCATTGAAAGCAGCTTTTCATGTTTCCAAAACGGAAGGGATAATACCGGCACTGGAAACTGCACATGCATTTGCAATCTTGGGAAAATTAAATTTGAAACCTTCAGACAAAGTAGTCGTATGTTTAAGTGGAAGAGGCGATAAAGATTTGGCAACTTATATGAAAGAAATATTATGAGCAGAATTAAAAATATTTTTAACGATAAGAAAAAAGAAGTGCTGAATGTATATTGTACAGCAGGCTATCCACATTTAAACAGCACACTCATTATTATTAAAGCCCTGCAGGATAATGGAGCCGACCTTATTGAAATAGGTATGCCTTATAGCGACCCTTTAGCCGATGGTCCCATCATTCAGGCCAGTGGTAGTCAAGCATTGGAAAATGGTATGAGTATTGCAGTACTGTTTGAACAATTGTTGGGATTCAGAAAGAATATTACAGTACCTGTTATTTTAATGGGCTATATGAATCCTGTTTTACAATATGGGTTTGAAAAATTTTGTATTGATGCGGCGGCTATTGGGATTGATGGATTAATATTACCTGATCTCCCGGAATATGAATTTGAAAATGAATACGGAACCATTATACATAAAAATGGATTGGACTTTATTTTTCTTGTCACACCCGAAACATCAGAGGCAAGGATTAGGAAATTAGATAAGCTTAGTAACGGGTTTTTATATGCTGTAAGTTCATCAGCTACTACCGGAAGTGACAAAGATTTTGCTGACGTAGAAAAATATTTAGAAAGATTGCAATCTATGCAATTGAAAAACCCGGTATTAGTTGGGTTCGGTATTAAGGATAAAGAAACCTTTCAATCAGCCTGTAAATTTTCGAATGGAGCCATTATTGGTAGTGCTTATATACAAGCCTTGACAGAAAACAGTGATATACAATCAGCAACTAAAAATTTCTTGACTAAAATATGGCAATAAAATAAAATTTATTGAATTTGCCACAAGTAGAAAATAAATACCTTTTACAATGAAATTGGCTATCATCAAATATAACGCCGGAAATATTCAGTCTGTACTCTATGCATTGGAAAGAATTGGGATAGAAGCCTTGGTTACCGATGATATTGAACAAATTCAAACTGCAGATAAAGTGATCTTCCCCGGTGTTGGTGAAGCAAGTACAGCCATGAATTACTTAAAGGAAAGAAGCTTGGATAGTGTAATCAAAAATCTAACACAACCACTTTTAGGTATTTGTTTAGGTATGCAATTAATGTGTACTCATTCTGAAGAAAATGACACTGAATGTCTGGGTATCTTTGAAGAACAGGTAATAGGTTTTCAATCTCAAAAATCTTACGTTCAATTCGAGCAAACAACATGTAAGATACCTCAGATTGGTTGGAATAATATATGCCATCTTAAAACGCCACTGTTTAACAAAATACCTGAAAACAGCTTCTGTTACTTTGTACATGGGTACTATGCAACGATAGGAGAACATACCATAGCTACAACAGATTATATGCAAGATTATAGTTCAGCACTACATAAAAATAATTTTTATGGAGTTCAATTTCACCCTGAAAAAAGTGCAGCAATCGGAGAACAGATTTTATTAAATTTTATAAACTTATAAATCATTTTGTAAATACCAATAATTAATTCATTAAAAATTTATGCAAATCATACCCGCAATTGATATTATTGATGGTAAATGTGTCAGATTAACCCAAGGTAACTATGACAAAAAAACAATCTACCATGCAAAGCCCCTTGAAATTGCAAAGCAATTTGAAGCCGCGGGAATTCAACGGTTACATTTGGTTGATCTTGACGGTGCAAAAGCAGGTGTTGTACGAAATTGGAAAGTGCTCGAAATGATTGCATCCAATACTTCTTTAATAATTGATTTTGGCGGGGGTATTAAAATGGAGGAAGATCTGAAAGTTGTATTTAATTCCGGTGCAGCTTTCGCAACCATCGGAAGCCTGGCTGTTAAAAATGAATCTCTCTTTGGGCATTGGATCAAAGCGTATGGGGCGGATAAATTTTTATTAGGGGCTGATGTTAAAGAAGAGAAGATTGCCATTGGCGGATGGCTTGAAATGACGGACATTGATATTTATGTTTTTATTGAAAAATATCTCACATATGGATTAAAACAAATATTCTGTACAGATATCAGTAAAGATGGCAAGTTAGAAGGACCTTCTATAGAACTTTATCAAAATATTATTGCCAAATTTCCCACCCTTCATTTCATTGCTAGTGGGGGGGTAAGTAGTGTTGAAGATTTACGTCAATTAAAAGAAATCGGATGCGCCGGTGCTATCATCGGTAAAGCGATATATGAAAATAAGATATCACTCGCTGAACTAACAAACCTGTAAACAGTGCCTTTGTATTATCATCCGAAATGGAGTTATACAAGGACAATCAGTCACAATAGAATAATATGCTTACAAAAAGAATCATACCGTGTTTGGATATCAAAGATGGTCGTACAGTTAAGGGTGTAAATTTCGAAAACATACGCGATGCAGGAGATCCCGTTGAGTTGGGTGCTTTTTATGCCCAACAAGGAGCTGATGAATTGGTTTTTTTAGACATAACCGCTACAGTTGAAAAACGTAAAACTTTAAGTGAACTGGTTAATGACATTGCTCATCACATAAATATCCCATTTACTGTGGGTGGTGGTATCAGTAGTGTGGCAGATGTAAGTATTTTATTGCAAAATGGTGCGGATAAGATCTCTATAAATACAGCAGCGTTTAATAATCCACAGCTAGTCATGGATCTGGCCAAAGAATTCGGTAGCCAATGTATTGTATTAGCCATTGATACCAAACAGGAAGCTGATGGGGAATGGTATGTGTATTTGAATGGTGGTCGTACAAAAACAAATGCTCGGTGCTTAGACTGGGCAAAACAGGCTGTAGATGCGGGTATTGGTGAAATATTATTAACATCAATGAACCACGATGGCACCAAAAAGGGCTTTGCATTAGATATTACCGCAACTTTGGCAACATATTTGCCTGTACCGGTAATTGCCTCAGGTGGTGGTGGTACAATGGCACATTTTTTGGATGTGTTTACCGAAGGAAAAGCTGATGCTGCATTGGCAGCAAGTATCTTTCATTTCAAAGAAATAGGGATACCGGCATTAAAGACATATTTGAATGAACATGGGATTGTTGTAAGACAATTTTGAGTAGAAATACATTATGCCGGTGTTATGTTAGACTTAAATTGACAAAATGTTTAGTGAAAAGTCAAATGTGAAATTTTCACTTCTCAATTTTGACATTTCACACCAGATTTACTAATGTATACATGGGTGATCAATCTGCCAATAAAGAACCGAAAGTAAGAAACATGAAAATAGATTTTACAAAATACAAAGATGGATTAGTCCCTGCCATTATTCAGGACTTTTCAACCCATAAAGTATTGATGTTGGGTTTTATGAATGAAGAAGCACTTCTCCAGACAGAACAAACCGGGAGAGTAACTTTTTACAGTCGGAGCAAAAAAAGATTATGGACAAAAGGGGAGGAGAGTGGCAATTTTTTGGAACTGAAAAGCATGGCAGCCGATTGTGACAATGATACCCTATTAATTAATGTACACCCATTGGGTCCGGTTTGTCATACCGGGGCAGATACTTGTTGGTCAGAAACCAATCATAGTGATAATTTTTTAATATATCTTGAGGAAATCATTCGTTTGCGTAAGGAAGCCCCTCCTTCTGCGTCATATGTAGCAAGCCTTTTCGAAAAGGGGATAAACAAAATTGCTCAGAAAGTTGGTGAGGAAGCAGTAGAAATGGTAATTGAGGCAAAAGACAATAATGATGACCTATTTTTGAACGAATCGGCAGATTTGTTGTTTCATTATTTACTTTTACTTAACGCAAAAGGGTTTAAATTGCAAAACGTTATAGATATTTTACAAAAACGTCATTCAAAATGAGTATGAAAAAAATATTATTTGGGCTATTAATGCCAGCCATGAGCATAGCACAACCGGTTGCCGGATTTCTAATTAAAGGAAATGTTTCAGGGGTAAAAGATAACACAGAAGTGATACTTTTAGGAGGGAGTGATGGAAAAACAATTGCTTCCGATAAAGTCACCAATGGCGCATTTACATTTACCGGGATGTTGAATGAACCGGATATTTTTCAAATAAAATTCAGTGGGAATAACGAAACGATAGATCTCTATATGAAAAATGATGCAATTGCAGTTTCGGGCAATTATGCAGATTTAAAAAATGTAAAAATTAAAGGCACCACATTGCAAAATGATTACAACATATTCAAAGAGCGTTTTACACCCTTAATTGATAAATTGAAAATCTACGCTTCTTTGATCAATCCTGAAAAAGACACGCGCAAAAGGGATTCATTAATTGGGGAGTATAATGTATATAAACTAAAGACAATTGACGAAACAACAAAATTTTTGCAAGTACATCCTTCTTCTCCCGTAAGTTCTTTTGTTTTATTTATGGCAGCCCCCTTACTCGATGGTATTGATGATGTAGATGCAAGGTATAATCGTTTGCAGCCCGAAGCAAAAATCGGCACTTATGCAAGAATCATTGAACAAAACATAACTGCTGCCAGAACACCAAAACCCGGAGCCATAGGTACACAAGCGATTGAATTTACGCAAAATGATGTAAATGGCAAACCTGTATCCCTTTCCTCATTCAAAGGTAAATATGTATTAATTGATTTTTGGGCAAGTTGGTGCAGACCTTGTAGAATGGAAAACCCGAATGTGGTAAATGCATTCAATACTTATAAAAGTAAAAACTTTACAGTATTGGGTATTTCTTTGGATCAAACGCAAAATAAATGGCTAGAAGCTATAAAAGCAGATGGACTAGCCTGGACGCATGTAAGTGATCTCAAATACTGGAGTAATGCAGTTGCCCAGCTTTACCAAATTCAAAGTATTCCTGCAAATATGTTAATTGATCCTACAGGAAAAATAATTGCCAAGGATTTAAGAGGAGAAGATTTGAATAGAAAATTAAAAGAGTTGTTGAAGTAGTATCGGCAATCTTTATTTCGAATGCTTATTGCTTTGATGTTGTACTGAAAGTTATGTATTGAAAACTTTTGTATACACTTCTTCATCAAACCCGAGTGTTATTATAATATCTCCTTTTTCAATTATTGGACGTTTGATAGCACTCGTATTTTCTGTTAGTAAGGAAATGGCCTTTTTTTCATTTGTGATGGTGGCTTGAATTTTTTCTCCTAGATTTCGCCAGGTAGACCCTTTTTTATTTACTATACTTTCCCATCCAATCTGCGCGGACCATTTCTTTAATTTTTGAGGAGTGATGCCTAATTTTTTATAATTGTGAAAAATAAAGGAAATCTTATGTTCTGTAAGCCAATTTATCGATTTTTTAACTGTATCACAATTGGGTATTCCATAAACAGTATACATATTGGACTATTAGTATTTACAAAAAAGTGAGGAATTAAGAATAGCTGTTTTGAAAATTTCCTAAGTATCAATATTCGCATGCGTATAATAGCGATTTGAAAAGTCTACTAAATTATTCTTTGGTTTCACTACTCCCGGTAAACTGAGATTTGGAAATCCTTGATAATAGCCAACTGTCTTTAATTGGTACCATCCATTTATTCAATAAAGCCTCTTTATTGGCAACAAGATTATTGAAATAAAGCGTTTCAGTAGAAATGAAATTATTCTCTAAGGCATATGTTAATTGTGCCAAAGGAATGGTTTGTATTTTTTCTTTTACTATAAAAGCTAGATGCTGCCGGTTAAACATATCTACATTAAAGATTTGTTCTATTTGTTTGATTAATCTTACAGAACTATCGGTACTGCAGCCGCTTACACCGGCATTGGTTTCATCTGCCATCAACACGATAAATTGTCCGAATAATAAATTGCCATATCCTTTTACAGGTGTTCCATGACTGTTCCAGTTTTCAATAAAATCATTCAACATATCTTCTATCTGCAAAGCTTCTTTGATTAAAAACAATCGACTGCTTTGGTAAATCCAAACTTTTGAGTTCGGATGAAAACCTTCCGGAATAAGGTGTTGGTATTCGAAATTCATAAGGCAAAATTAGTGTTTTAGCAACAGTAATTTTTAATATTCATCAAACACAGAAATTCGCAACAATTAAGGGGTAGATTGCTAGAAAATATGGAAATGACTACAACATACTCATTGCTATCATCTCTGCAATATCCAAAACTGCTACCTCATTTTCTTTTTCTCGATTTTTAACCCCATCAGACATCATTGTATTACAAAACGGGCAAGCCGAAGCAATAAAACCGGCACCGGTTGCCAGTGCTTCATCTGTGCGTTCAATATTAATTCGTTTATCACCGGGTTCATCTTCTTTAAACATTTGTGCACCTCCGGCACCGCAACACAAGCCATTACTTCGGCAACGCTTCATTTCAACCAATTCTGCATCCAATGCTTCTAAAACTTTTCTAGGTGCTTCATAAATATTATTGGCACGACCTAAATAGCAACTGTCGTGGTAAGAAATTTTTTTGCCTTTGAAAGACCCATCTTCTTTCATTTTTAATTTGCCATCATCAATCAACTGTTGTAAAAAACTGGTATGATGTATCACTTCATAATTACCACCTAATTCAGGGTATTCATTCTTAAGAATATTAAAACAATGCGGGCAGGTAGTCACAATTTTTTTTATGCCATATCCATTCAAAATCTGTATGTTTTGGTAAGCCATCATCTGAAACAAAAATTCATTCCCAGCCCTTCTTGCCGGGTCACCGGTACAAGCTTCTTCTTTACCCAGAATGGCATATTTAATACCAACTTTATCCAAAATGGTTGCAAATGCTTTTGTGATTTTTTGGGCGCGTTGGTCAAAACTACCTGCACAACCTACCCAAAACAATACTTCTGGTGTTTCTCCGGTTGTCATCATGTCTGCCATTGTATTCACTTTCATACTAGTAAATTTATACGAATTTAGGTGAATTTCAGTTAAGAGCTTAGCTTGTACAACCTTAGCTATTCAATTACTTTTTGTACATTCAATGTAATTATGCTTTATATTATTTTTATGGGTTTTCTAGTCAGTTTTCTGGGGCAATTGCCTTTGGGAAATATGAGCATTACTGCTACACAGATTTGTATTCAGGAAAGTTTACACAATGCATGGAAATATGCAATTGGTGTAGCGATAGTGGAAATGGTTTATTTGCGTTTTGCCTTAACGGGTATGGAATGGGTTGTACAACACAAACTTTTTTTTCTGGCTTTGGGATGGTTAACAGTTATCCTTTTTTTGGTGTTGGGTGTATTGGCTTTTTTGATGGCACGAAAGCAACAAACTGAAAAAAAAGCCTTGGTTCTAAACAATTCACTCAATCGTTTTTTACTGGGAATAACGATGAGTGCATTGAATCCGGTTCAAATTCCTTTTTGGTTCTTATGGACATCTACCCTCGTCCAAGCCGGGATATTACCCATTACAACAATATCATACAATGAATTTACCATTGGCGCAGGAACAGGTACCATAGCGGGTTTGGCAGTTTATATTCATGGGGGAAACTGGTTGGTTACTAAAATGAAAGCCAGTAATAAAACACTTAATCAGTTTATGGGAATTGTTTTTATTATCACGGCAATCTTCCAACTTTATCGAATGTTGTTTAGGCCTTGGATGTAAATTGCGAATTGCTAATTGACTGTGTAAACTATATCATTTTATGTAAAGTTGAAAATGATATGTTACAATTCAATCCACAATAATTAGTTTACAACCATTTTTAGAATAGGTTCTGTGAGAACCCGTATTATCGCCTACTGTATAAAGCAATCCTTTGGTAAGATTGTGTTTGCTTCCATCTTCAAGTTCTGTTACCATGTTTCCTTCAACACAAAAAATAATATGGCCTTTGCTACACCAATGATCTGCTAAATAGTTGGGAGAATAAGTAACCATTCGAATTCTAGTTTCGTCCCTAAAAATAGTTCTCCATTCGGCATTGCCGGTTGTCCCATTTTTTATTTCAGGTACTAATATCGAAAAATCGGTTATTGAAAATGGGAATGAGGTAAAACGCATATTTATTCAAGTATAAAAGTTCCTTTGTGATAAGTTTTGCCAATCGATTTGCAACATCATCCATTATTTACAGCATATAAATCAATTTAATTCAGTATCCAACATCAAGTTTCCAGTATCTAGCATCCTGAAACCAACACCCATTATTCTCTCGTCCACTTATCTCTATCATCCGGAGAAAACTTCCAAGGAGCAAAATTATTTTCAATATTACTAAAAGTACTATTCCACTCTTGAGGTGCATTGCTTTCTTCCATGATAAGAGAGCGGCGCAATTCTGTAATTATTTCTAATGGTGATATACTTACTGGGCATTCTTCTACGCAGGCATTACAAGTAGTACAAGCTCGGAGCTCTTCTATACTAATAAAATCATGTAGCAAGGACTTGCCATCATCTACAAATTGTTTGTTTTGATTGATATTTTTTCCAATAGCTTCCATTCTGTCTCTGGTAGCCATCATGATCTTTCTTGGACTTAATAATTTGCCGGTAATATTTGCAGGGCAGGCTGCCGTACATCGCCCACATTCTGTGCAGCTATAAGCATCTAATAAATTTTTCCAACTAAGGTCAAAAATATCTTTAGCACCAAAATGTGTAGGTGGGGCTGCATCAGCAGGCGCAGTTTCTGGCTGCATGGCATATAGCACTTCATTTTGAACGGATGGCATATTTTTCATCTTTCCAATTGGCTCTAGCCTTGCATAATAAGCATTTGGAAAGGCAAGCATAATATGCAGGTGCTTAGAATAAGGCAGATAATTTAAAAAAGCAAATATGCCGGTAATATGCAGCCACCAGCAAGTTCTTTCAATTGCTAAGACATTGTTCTCAGTCATGCCACTGAAAAATGGGGTAAGTAGATTAGAAAAAAACAAACTCCCTGTTTGCTGATAATGTTCATTTCCGGCCGATTGCAATACCAAATCGGCAGCATTCATTGTAAGAAATAAACTCATTAAAATGATCTCAGATATTAAAATATAATTTGCATCAGTCCTAGGCCATCCATCAAGGTCTTTATTGATAAAACGTTTGAGTTTGATAATATTTCTCCTGCATAAAAAAATGATGCATACAATAATTACACCGATTGCTAGTATTTCAAAGGCATTGATAAGCCAATTATATAGTCCGCCTAAAAATGGAGCAAACAGACGGTGTGTGCCTATTAAGCCATCCAGCACAATTTCCAAAACTTCCAGGTTAATGATGATAAAGCCTGCGTAAATCACAAAATGCATTATAGCAACAAGCGGGTTTTTGAACATCTTTTTCTGGCCTAAAGCCAATAAAAATAGATTCCGCCAACGTTTTAAAGGTTGATCGTTCAGCGCTTCCTCTTTGCCCAAAAAAATATTCCTTCTGATCTCCCCGGCTTTTTTGGCGAATAAACCAATAGCAGTTGCCACAAGGGCAAGAAAAGCAATTTGTTGAATATAATGCATATACAAAAGATATTTTGCTAAGTTAAGTAGTTTTTGATTCTCTTAAATGTGAAGCCAATTTGGCTTTTTTGTTATTACTTTTGGTAACCAAACCAAATTTATGTCCCCAAAAAATTATATCCTTAATAAGGAGTTGGCTATCCAAAAATTAAATAGGATGGCTTTGGAACTAGCCGAAACTTTAAGTGAGGATTTAGCCCCCCTTATCATTATAGGCATTCGGAATAGTGGAACAGTAATCGCTAATAAATTGGGAAAATTTCTTTCCAATCATATTAAGAATGAAATAGAGATCATTTCAGTGACTATGGATAAATCTCACCCAACTGCTGTTACCTTGAGTAAAAAAGTGGATTTGAATAATTTACATGTTGTTATTGTAGATGATGTAACAAATAGTGGTAGAACCCTTCTCTATGCATTGAAACCCCTTCTTGATTTTTACCCCAAAAGTATTCAAACGCTTGTATTGGTAGAACGAATGCATAAATTGTTCCCGGTGAAACCAGACTACGTAGGCCTTTCTGTTGCCACCACTTTGCAGGAACATATTCAAGTAGAAGTTGTAGATGGGGAAGTGATGGGGGCATATGTAGTATAGTGCCGCCTAGCAATTGGAGAGTTTTAAAGAGTGTAGTTTTAACGCTTTTGATTGAAATTAATATAGAAGAATTCTTTTCCGTAAAGATATTAGGTAAACCATCCCAAATATTGGAGGTGATAGGAGTAAATAAGTAGTCCATCTAGATTTTTCACTTTTTGTAAGTCTTTCTGATTTTCTAAGCTCAAAAATTGAAAAGAAAGCGAATAGTATTTGTGCTAATACACTGCCGGTAAGCATTGTGAATGACATGGATTCATCCAGGTGCAT
>JANOVY010000205.1:0-21249 GCA_031417635.1 Bacteroidota bacterium
AGATAAATATCTGATAATCCTATTGTCATTTAATAAGTATTTGCAAGATTTCAAAATACAGTTTATTGATAGAAGCAATTTAACCTTGGCGAAAATGTTCAAAAATTTTCTTAACTTGAAAAATAAAAAAAACGCTTCAACTATTTATTAACTCGAGGTGGTAAGTAGGACACAGATAGCGATAGGGTGAACGAATCTTTGGTTTCATTTGCACATTTGGAACTTTCATTTACCAAATTGGTCAAACAGTCCGGTAAAGACCAAGCGTTTATAGGAACAATGTACTAGCATACAAAGCTTTTACAGTTCTTCTCAAAATAAAATTAGGTTGGCAACAACTTGTGTAGATAAGATCAATTACATTAAAAAACTCACTATACTTAACTTGCAGCGTGTTTAATTTTTACAATGCTGACTTTTTCTATATGCGATTACTTGATAAATATAAAATAGGAATTCTTTTTTGTGTATTAATTTTTGTGGCTTTTTGCAATCCTTCCACAAGCACATTACTCCAACATAATACATATGAATTACCAGACACTTCATTGCTGCTGCTTTCTGAAAAATTGTTATATCAAGTAAAAACAAAAAAATCGACAAAGGACATTGAAAAAGATATGGCTACCACAAATATGCAAAGACTGGTCAATGGACTAAACAATGATGATGCCATAAAAACATTTTGGCTGAATATGTACAATGCCTGGTTTCAAATTTTGGCGCAAAGAGAAAAATTAAAAAACCCGGAAATATTTACAAAAAAAAGAGTATTGATAGCCGGTCATTCTTTTAGTCTCGATGATATTGAACATGGTATCTTAAGAAAATATCGTTGGAAATATAGCAAAGGATATTTTGCTGAATTCTTTCCTGAAAAGCGAATTAAACAATTGGCAGTATCAAAAATTGATTACCGTATTCATTTTGCATTAAACTGTGGAGCTAAGAGCTGTCCGCCGATAGTTTTTTATAGATATTCAACCATTGACAAACAATTGAATGTAGCAACCAAAACATTTCTCAATGCCGAGACCGAATTTGATGATTCCCAAAAAGAATTGCATGTAACGAAAATTATGGATTGGTTTATTGCCGATTTTGGAGGCAAGAAAGGAATCAAAGAAATAATAAAAAAAATTCTGAATAAAGATGTGTCAAATTATTTCATTCTCTTCAAGCCTTATAATTGGGAAGCGGCGCTGAATAATTATGCAGAATAATTGACTTACAAACCATTTAAATCGGAAGCCATCCTTTACCAGCCAATATAGTTGGGGGGCTTTATCCCCTGTAATCTCAAATACACCAGTATTTGTGCACGATGATGCGTTTGGTGATCATTCAGTAAATTAATAATCTGCATTTTATTCATTGGACCGGCAAAAAAAATAACCGAATCAGATAAGTTTTGTGCATCAAATTTGGTTAAAATGTCTAGCGAAAAATCATAGGCTTTATTCAAAATGCCAATAATTTCTTCTTTCTTAACCAATTTTGCATCTTCTTTGGTTATTGGATTTTTTCCTGCACCTATATAAGAAGAACTTAGCCAACCCAAATTAGCAGACAAATGAAGTAGCTGTGCGCCAAATGACATTTCTTGAGTCGAAGGTGTAAATGCATATTTTTCTTCCGGCATTAGATTAGCTACTTGTAAAGTGTATTCTCTGGCATGCTGTAGCTTTTTTATGGCTGACTCAACAAATAAGGATTCAATTTTTTGACCTGATAATGGCAAATTGAATAATAATGCCAAAAATAAACATACACAAATATGACGCATCGATTGAAGTTTTGGCATAAAGATACTTGAACATACAATCCATTGGCATTGTAATGCCCCAGTATCCAATTGTGAAACCTTTTTTTACTCATTAAATAGTCTTTAGTTAACTGTAAGATGATTAATTACATATTATTTTATGACAATTGTCATAACTAACCCTGATTGACCACTTTAATTTTAGGGGATTAAAAATTCGTACTTATGACCAAGAAAATCAATGCAAAGAAATATGTCTATTTCTTTGGTGCCGGCAAAGCGGATGGCAATGAATCCATGAAAAATTTACTGGGTGGCAAAGGGGCAAACCTCGCAGAAATGGCAGGTCACCCAAAGCTAAAATTACCGGTACCACCGGGCTTTACCATTTCAACTGAATTGTGTACATATTATTACGATCACAAACGCACCTATCCTATTGTTTTAAAAACACAGGTAAATGCTGCCCTTCATTCAATAGAAAAGATTACCGGTAAAAAATTCGGCGATGAAAAGAACCCTCTTTTGTTATCGGTTCGTTCCGGTGCAAGACGCAGTATGCCGGGTATGATGGATACGGTTTTGGATATTGGCTTAAATGATAATACCATTAAGGGTTTAATTGTTCAATCCGGTGATGAAAGATTTGCTTACGATGCATATCGCAGATTGGTAATGATGTATGCAGATGTAGTAATGGAAAAAGCCGGAGACATAGAACCCAAACACGGAAAAGGAATTCGTAAAGTATTGGACGAAAAATTAGAAGCTATCAAACACAAAAAAGGAAACACCAGCGATACAGATTTAACGGTTCCCGAATTAAAAGAGTTGGTAAAAGAATTTAAAATAACCGTTAAAAAAGTATTGGGTAAGCCATTTCCAGAAGATCCACATGAGCAATTATGGGGCAGCATTGGAGGCGTTTTTGGCAGCTGGAACGGGAAAAGGGCTATTGATTATCGACGAATTGAAAAGATTCCAAATGAATGGGGCACTGCAGTAAATGTGCAAGCCATGGTTTTTGGAAATATGGGCAACGACAGCGCAACCGGTGTTGCTTTCACCCGAAATCCCGGTACCGGCGAAAACAAATTTTATGGCGAATACTTGGTGAATGCACAGGGAGAAGATGTAGTAGCGGGTATTAGAACTCCGGCCCCGATTAATGCGTATTCAAAAAATGACCAAAGTAAAAACTTAAACACACTAGAAAAAATAATGCCCAAAGCCTATAAGGAACTTTTTTCAATTCAAAACAGATTGGAGAAGCATTATAAAGACATGCAGGATATAGAGTTTACCATAGAAAAGGGGAAACTGTATATGTTACAATGCAGGGTGGGTAAAAGAAATGGGGTGGCAGCAGTTAGAATGGCTACCGAAATGTATACTGAAAAACTAATCGATATCAAAACCGCAATCATGCGGGTAGCCCCCAATCAGTTGGTAGAATTATTACTACCCATGCTTGATCCCCAAATAGAAGCCGCTACAAAACCAATTGCGAAAGGATTACCGGCCGGTCCGGGTGGTGCGAAAGGCCGTGTGGTATTTTCATCCGTTGAAGCGGTTGAATGGGCATCCAAAGGAGAAAAAGTAATCTTGGTTAGAGAAGAAACTTCTCCCGAGGATGTAGATGGTATGCACAAATCGCAAGCCATCTTAACCACCAAAGGTGGAATGACTTCACATGCTGCATTGGTTGCCAGAGGTTGGGGTAAATGTTGTATTGTGGGATGTAATGATATAGAAATTCATAGTGATACAAAAACCTTTAAGGCGAAAGATGGCGTGGTGGTAAAAGAAGGAGACATCATTACTTTAAACGGAACCCGAGGTTTGGTGTATGAAGGTGATATGCCTTTGGTGGCCATTGATTTAAACAAAAATAAATCATATAAAAATCTGATGGCATTGGTAGATAAAACAAAATTGATGGGCGTAAGAACCAATGCCGAAACGCCACAGGATGCGGCACAAGCCATGTCGTTTGGAGCAGAGGGTATTGGTCTTTTCCGCACAGAACATATGTTTTATGGTGAAGGATGTGAGCAACCCTTATTCCTGCTTCGCAAAATGATTATGAGTAAAACAGAACCTGAACGTCGAAAGGCTTTGAATGATTTATTTGTATTTGTAAAAAAAGACATCAAAGACACCATGAATGTAATGAAAGGACATCCGGTTACCATTCGGTTACTCGATCCGCCTTTGCATGAATTTGTTCCGCATGATGTAGAAAAATTGCATCAACTAAGTAAAGAACTGGGCATTAGTATGAGTGTATTGCGTAGAAGGGTATTGGCACTGCATGAAAACAATCCTATGTTAGGACATAGAGGTGTTCGATTGGGTGTTAGTTATCCTGAAATTACCGAAATGCAGATAAAAGCCATTTTTGAAGCCACTGTAGAAATTATCAAATCGGGCAAAAAAGCATTTCCTGAAATCATGGTCCCGGTTACTTGTACAGTGAATGAACTCACGCATCAAAAATTGATTGTAGATACGGTGTATAAAGAAGTGTGTGAAAGAAAGAAAGTAAAAAGTATTCCTTATTTATTTGGTACTATGATAGAAATTCCGAGAGCAGCATTGCAAGCGGGTAATATGGCCCAAGTAGCCGACTTCTTTAGTTTTGGAACCAATGATTTAACGCAGATGAGTTTTGGATTCAGCAGAGATGATGTGGGCGGATTTTTACCCAATTATCTCGATCAAAAAATATTGTTCGACGATCCTTTCCAAACCATTGACCAGGAAGGTGTAGGTGAATTGATAAAAATAGGTACCGATCGTGGACGCAAAACAAAACCCAAATTAAAAGTAGGTATTTGTGGAGAACATGGGGGTGATCCGGAGAGTGTAAAATTTTGTCATCGTATAGGAATGAATTATGTAAGCTGTTCTCCTTTTCGAGTGCCTATTGCGAGATTGGCTGCAGCACAGGCTGCTGTTGAGTTTGGAAAGATTGTGAAATAGTTGATTGTTGGTCGGCGAGCAACAATGGCGTCATCAACAATCATGAAGGAGGTATGAACCACAAAAAAAAGAACGAAGAAAATTTTCTTCGTTCTTTTTTATATCCATTCTAATCCTATACTTATCATTAATTTAATGAAGGCTCTTTCACTTTAGAAGCCGGCTTTTTTGCCACTTTCTTTTTATCTAATAAACCATTAATATGTGCGCTTAAAGTTTTTACAGTGGCTTCTTGATCAAATATTTTCCCGTTTACAAAAAAAGTAGGGACTTTGGTTACACCCATTTTCATGCCTTCCTGTAAATCGCCTTGCACTTGCCAGCCATACATACCGCCAATCAAATCATCTAAAAATTTCTTGTTGGTGGTACCAATATCTTTGGCATAAGATTTCAGACTAATGATTCCCAGGTTACGCTGGTGCTTAAATATTTCTTTGTGCATTTCCCAGAATTTCCCTTCTTGTCCGGCAGCAATCGCAGCTTCAGCAGCTTTGTGTGCTTTCTGGTGTATTTTCAATAAGGGAAAATGACGGAAAATAAATTTTACTTTGCCGGGATAGGCTTCTAAAATAGCTTCTACTACTTCATTTGCTTTTGCGCATTCAACACTTTCATAATCGCCAAACTGCATTAATTCTACCGGTGCATTTACGTCTCCAACAATAATTTTCTTGGGTTCAATGATTTCTACAATTTCCTTTTGATGCCTCATAATGCTTACTATAGTATTTACTGCACTATAAACAGTTTCTCTATGTTATGATTGAGCAGCCGGGTAAAATTTTGTCAAAATAAATAATTACTTCAGTTATTTAACTTTACTTGGTTACTTTTGATAACCTAAAGATACATTAATTCCTGCTTCTAACCAAGCCGCTATTACGAAAAAAAAACATATGGTCAAGCATAGCATTGATAATCAATCACTTATAATAAGTGAGCAAATTGCTAAAGTTTTTAACGGCAATTGCAAGCAGAAAGATTGTTGTCCGGTGAAAGATATCATGGCCCGCTTTGGCGATAAGTGGTCTTTATACACCGTATTGCATTTAGGGCAACACAAAAGAATGCGATTCAATGAATTGAAAGTTGACATCAAAGGAATTTCTCAACGCATGCTGGCGGTAACACTACGGTCTTTAGAAGAAGACGGATTGGTTTTTCGAAAAATTTATCCTGAAATACCGCCAAGGGTTGAGTATGAGTTAACTGAAATGGGTAACAGTTTATTGATGCAGCTTTTGCATCTTGCCAATTGGGCTGATGATCATTTTTTAGAGATTGTGAAAGCGAGGAAGACTTATGGTAAGAAGCATGTGTTGAAATAAATATTCATTTCACTTTTGCAGTTGATAAATTGTTTTTTTTAACACATAGGTATATTAGGTACTAAGAAAGAGCACATAAAATGCGACCTTGTTTCTATTGTGCTCATGTGTTAAAAACAACCAAAGGGAAACCATTATTACCCAAATAACGTAATTGGCGTATTTGAATACTTTATTGCTTCAATATTCGCCCATCTTCCATTTCAATGATGCGATTGGTTTTGGCAGAGAAATCAGGGTCGTGGGTAACAATAAGTAAGGTTTGGTTAAATTCTGAAGCCAGTTGTTGAAAAATGGTAAACACAATTTCACTATTTTTTTTATCGAGGTTACCGGTTGGCTCATCGCCCATAATAATGTGTGGATCATTGATTAATGCACGGGCAATGGCAACCCTTTGTTTTTCTCCTCCCGATAATTGATTCGCTTTTTTGCTGCCCAATTGATCAATGCCCAACATTTTTAATTTTTCGTTAGCACGGTGAGCAATTTCTGATTCAGAATACTTGTTTAGTTTTAATCCAGGCAACATCACATTTCGTAACACCGAAAACTCATTCAATAAATAATGGAACTGAAAAACAAAACCAATTTTCTCATTACGAACCCTTGCCAAAGCAGCTTCTTTTTTATTAACCATACTCTCTCCATCAATTAACAGATCGCCTGTAAAATCAGTATCCATCGTAGAAAGAATATACAATAAGGTAGATTTGCCACAACCCGATTTACCGGTGATAGAAACAAATTCTCCTTTATTGATAGAAAAAGAAATATCGTTCAGTACCGGAATGGTAACAGGGTCATGAAAACTTTTATTGATATGTTTTGCTTCTAAAATCATCTCATGTATTTTATTTCCCCCGTATAATAATAACCGGATCTACCTTGCTGGCTTTTTGTGAAGGAAAGAATCCGGCCAGATAAGTAGTGATTAATGAAAAAGAAGAACCGATAAAATAAAAAACCGGATTATAATTAATTGGATAAGTGGTAATGGTAGGTAAAGCGGCGGTATTAAAGGGTATTTGATCAATTAAGGCAGAGAGCAGAAATCCAAACAACAACCCTGCCATGCCCCCAAAAAAACCAATGGTTATGGCAATGACCAAAAAAATAAGTTTTACATCTCTACCCGAAAAACCAGTTGCTTTTAAGATTGCAATTGAATCCATCTTTTCATATATCATCATGTTTAAGATATTATAAATGCCAAAACCGGCCACTACCAATAAGGTAATGCCTACAGAATAAGAGATCAATGTTCTAACAAAACTGCCTGTCTCAAATTGTGAATTAGCCGTTTGAATATCTTCTGTATCAATTTGAAAAAGTGTGGCATATTCTTTTGCAACCGCCGGCGCTTGTTTAATGTCTTTTAATTTTACTTGTATATTGGTAATGTAATCGCCCGGCTTTCCTAACAATTTTTGTGTAGTGGCCATTGAGGCAAAGCTCTGCACTTTATCAAAATCCAATATACCCGATTGAAAATATCCTACCACTTTTAATGAGAACAACTCTCCTTTAGAAGTGGTAATTAATACCACATCGCCTATATTGGCCAATAGTTTTTGTGCAAGACCCTTGCCTAGTATAATACTGTTAGACACATTTTTTAAATCCTGCGCATTTCCGGTAGTTACATAATCGGTAAAGAAAAATAGTTTGCTTTCTGCTTCCACATCAATTCCATTTACCACGCCGGTAATGTCTATGGTGCCATCATTAAAAAAAACCTGTGCATTAATTTTTGGAGCCAATCCCAAAACACGACTATCTTGAGTAATTGTTTTCATGATGGCCCTGCTATTATAAATTTCTTGTCGGCTATTCCCCGCCTTGGCCGAGCCAATAAAATTATAACTGTTGGTATACGCCTCGGAGGCATTGATAGGTTGGTGATTATTGGCTTTAATATCATTGAACAAACGAACATGTGGGGTACGGTTTACAACCAAGCCATCCAGCAGGTCGTTTAGGCCGGTCATAAAACTTAAAAGCGTAATGAACATAGTAATGCTGAAAGTAACCCCGATGGCGGCAATCAGCGTCTGCCGCCATCTAGCCAATAATAAAGCTTTGGCAATATTAAAAATGAGTGTATAATTCATTTACCGGGCTTAATAATGATATCGGACGGGGTAAGGCCTTTTAAAACTTCAGCTTTTTGATAATCTTTTAACCCTATGGATACTTTTCTTTTTTCTTTATTGGGTAACAACACCAAAGAATCATCAATGATATAATTGCGTGGGATGGTCAATACTTTTTCTTTTGTTTGAACAACAATATTGGCTTCTACGGAAAGAAAGGGATACAATGTTTCGGGTCGGGTTACAAAACCGGCTTCAATGGTAAATGAGCGAGAGCGCTCATTCATAATAGAGCCGATTTTTGTAATTGTTGCCGTAAAAACTTTTCCTTTATAACTATCCATACTAATCAGCACTTCTTGGCCAACTTGTATATTCGTAATATCATATTCATCAATCTGTAGTTCCAGAAAAAAATCATTGGCATCCCCAATAATGGCGATGGGGGTCTGCATATTTACAACTTCACCCTGCTTTTTTAGCAGACTATATACCCTACCGGTTACTTTACTATACACGGTAAAATCGCCGGAGAGAACTGCACTTATTTTAACATTGTTACCCGCTTGTTCTGCCGAAAAATTAATTTGTCGGCTAAGCTCTTTGTATCGCAAGAGAGCGGTTTGGTAGGCAGTTTGTGAATTTTTATAATTGAGTTCAACTTGGTCTAATTGGTTATGGGTACCTATTCCATCTTTCCATAAATTTTGCTGTCTAACAAGCAGTATCGAATCGTTGATCAGTTTACTTTTGGCCAGATCGATGCCTAGTTTTTGTTCACGAAGTTTATCGCTATTGGCGTTCAAGGAAGCATAGCCGGCAGAGAGTCGGGCATTTTCATTGCTTAATTTTGAAGCATCATTTACCAACCTTACTAATAAGTCGCCTTTTTTTACCAAATCGCCTTCAATAACTAAAAGGTCTTGAATCAATCCATTGGCAGAAGAAAAGACTTGATATTGGTTACGGGCTTTGATTACCCCGGATGCGTAAACAGAAGAAGAAATATTTTCTATCCGGGGTTGTGTTTGTTCAGGGGCTTTTTTACAGCCGGATAGAAGAATTATCAACAAGCAGAATGTACAAAAAGGTTTCATTCTTTTGTAAAAATTTAATAAACTACTGTAAAGTTAGCGCATATTGAAAGACCTTGGTGTTTTGTTTTTTTAGATTTTTTAAACCTTTATAATTATAAAAAAAATATTTGCGAATGGTATTTTTGAATATTATTAATAACAATTATAACCTATACAATTTTGAAGAAAAGAAAAGTATTAAAAGTATAGCTTAATTTTACCAGATTACATATCCTTCATACCCCTCATGTACAAACCCAAACCCGGCATAGACATCATCGGTAAAATTTTGGATGCTTTATACCAACACAATCCGGATGCCTTGTTTGTGATGAGCTTGATGCATCAATATGAAGAGCGGGGTAGCCTTAGTAAAAAACAATTACAAGGATTGTATCAAAAAGCAAGCAGTGTAGAAACCATTCCTGCTAACTGGTTGGGAACATTAGAAGCCATCATCTTAAAAATGCCTACCCGGTATAAATCTATAGAGCCCATCCTTTCATCACCCATTTATAAAAAAGACGAAGCATCCGGAAAATTAATTGCCGCTATACTCGAAAAATATCCCCAACATAAAAGAGTACTATTTCTGCGATCTAAATATGAAAATAATGAAATGCTTAGTACAGAAGAAACGGGGGAGTTGAAGAAGTTTGCAAAACTGCTAGGGGGATTGTTTAATTAGTAATTAGAAATTAGTAGTTAGTAATTAAAGCGGAAATATAACACGGTGGTACTATATGATCATTTATTTAGAGAACAAAAAGTTGTCAGGTACAAGATTATTTACATGCGTATACAAACAACTTCTGTAATTACTAATTATTAATTTCTAATTACTAATTAATCCGCCTCGCTTCCCAGACTAAACTCCCTAACCGCTCTCACATAACAAGTATTATCCTTAAAATCATTATCCTGCTCTCCGGTATAGAAATTTTGAAAGAAGGCAAAGTGTTGGGCATATTCGGTGGAACTCCAATAACTGAATCTTACAAAACCGCCAACCAATTCTTTTTGTTCATATAAAAGATTGAGTTCTACATCTGTAGGTAAGCGCCAGTCAGTATAATCTTCATGCCGATTATCTTTGCAAAATTGCATGGCTTCATCCCAGTCGGCTTCGCCGGATAGGTCTTTTTTTGAGGCAATCAGACCGCGGGTATGTGTTTCATTAATAAAAAAAATGATACCACCTTGGTATTCATCACCCAATTGAAATGATTGCATTTGTAAAGAATATGCGTAAAAGAAAAAAGTTTAACCGGCCATCATATGCGATTGTCGGCTTTTATCATATTATTGTTTGTCGTAAGCAACTTTGGTTTCTATATCTCCTTGGGGAGTGGATAAAGCATTTTTTAACGAAACTGATTTTCCATCATCACTTAAGCTCCAGGTTTCAGTGCCGGATAAATCGAATGATTGTCCGTTCATTTCTAAAGCAACACTAAAAGTGATGACAAAAGTCTTTCCATCAGCAGCCCATTTTAAGGTGGCTTTCTTTTTAGAACTGCCAAAAACGGTTGACTCTGTTGTTTTGCCATCAGCCGTTAGCGTTTCTGTAGAAGTTACTTCATCGCCTTGAAATGTAGAAGATGTTCTGGTAATGGTAACATCCTCTCCTTTTTGTTCAACTACCATTTTACTGGCAACCCCTCTGGCACCAAATTGCCCTAATTCACTTTTCCCTTCATTCAAAGTCCAGGTACCCGAAAAATTAGTGGGCTCAACGGGAAAGTTGATAAAAGAACATAAAAAGGTAGCTACCACAAGCAAAGAACCATACTTTTTTAAATAGGATGTATACATGATGTTAGATTTTAGTTTTAAATATAATGATAAATCTTGCAAAGTAAAAATTGCTAGCGATATTATTATCTTTAACTAATTATACAAAATATTACCTCAAATTATTCAAATGGATCTAGATATAAAAAATAAATTATTTATTGTAATTGGCGCCACTTCCGGCTTTGGTAAAGCCATTGCAGAGGCATTATTACAAGAAGGCGCATTTATAATCGCTGTTGCACGTAATGAAGAAAAATTGAAAACGCTAGCCAAAACAGCTTCTAGTCAGGTAGAAATACTTGTGGGTGATATTACAGATAATGCGACGATAGCAAAACTGTTAACAAAGGTTGGTGATAGGCAACTACATGGTATGCTGGTAAATGCAGGCGGCCCTCCTGCAAAAACATTTCTGGAAACAACATTGGAAGATTGGGATACGGCATATAAAAACATTCTTCGTTGGAAAGTGGCCATCACCCAAGCATTTGTACCTAAAATGATAGCGCATCAATATGGAAGGGTTGTGTATATTGAAAGTTCGTCGGTTAAACAACCGCTAGAAAACCTGGTATTGAGTAATTCAATTAGAGTGGCTGTGGTGGGAATGGTAAAAACGTTGTCGCAAGAAATCGCCAAAACAGGCGTTACACTAAATATATTAGGTCCGGGTTCACACAATACACCCGCCATTGATCGTATTTATAACAAAAAAAGCGAACAAACAGGCCTGCCATTTGAGGAAGTAAAACAAAAAGCCATCAGCCAAATACCCGTAGAAAAATTAGGTGAAGCAAGTGATTTTGCAGGATTGGCTTTATGGCTACTAAGCCCAATGAGCCAATATGTAACCGGACAAACCATTACAGTTGATGGGGGTGCAGTAAAAAGCATGTTGTAAAACAAGAATTATTCTTCAGCCTCTTTAGAAACTTTTGTTCTTAATTCCCCCTTCAGGGGGCTAGGGGGTAAACAATCATTATCCTTCAATCTCTTCAGAAACGGCTTCTTTTGGCGTAACATTCTTTAAGCTCAACTGAAACTTGGTATTAAGAGATACAACATAATGATTGGGCAATAATATGGCTTTAATGTTGGCATCTTCCAGCATAACCAATGCCAGATCAGAAGCAAGCGGTGAACCACTTATGATATTAGCCACACGGCCCTTGGTAAATTCAATAGAAAATTTATAACCAGCTTTACGTCCACTGCCTGCACGCTCAAAATCTATTCTATTCAGATCCAACACCTGATCGCCATTTAAAGAACGCTTCAATAATATCTTAATAATGGGAAGGTATTTGCTCCAAATCTGTGTATACATGAGGTTTATTTAAGAGTTAAAATGCGTGTATTAGCCTGAATTGACGGCAAAAACTCTGTAAAGGTGCATTATTTATAGGCGAAAAACGAATTTGCTTTCAAAAAAACCGTTTAAAACCCTATTTCAAGCCATTCTTACTTTAAAATACTGAACGCAGAATGCTGAACGCAGAACGCCAAATGTAGAACGCAGGATACATAAAAAGAGACCCAGACTCCCGACTTCTAACTCCAAACCTGCCTGTTGGGTAGGCAGACTTCTAACTCCAGACTTCCAACTCAACTTCAGCTTGTTATCTTCGCTACATGACAAGCATCGACAGTGTACAATTAGAGCAGGTAATCGTTCACAAAATTGGAAATCCTACTCGTGGAGAAACTTTACAACTATCTACAAATCCTTTGACTTTGAACGATGAAATAGTAAGGGGGTTATTGACCAAATATTTTCTGGGTCCATTTAATGAACATGAGCAATACCAATTTACCCATATTAGTGACCTAGGCTTGAATGAGGTATATCATTATGCAACCCAATTGTTTGCTGACCCCAAAAGTTTTACAAAGCAGAGTGTACTTTTGGCACAATTCTTATATAGTAAAAGCACACACGCCAAAGTAAAAGAAGGTGAATTATATGTAGTCCGTTTTAGTAATGTGCCCTTTGGGACCCATTTTACAGAAGCCATTGGTATTTTCAAAAGTGAAACGAAAGAAACTTTTCTGAAGGTTTTTCCCCATGGTGAGAATTGGGAAGTGATTTCAGATGAAGGAATCAATATTAATAAGTTAGATAAAGGCTGCCTAATATTTAAAGAAAATCAAAAAAATGGGTATGTGGTTTGTGTGGTAGATAATACCAATAAACAACAAGATGCACAATATTGGGTAAACGACTTTTTACAAGTTTCGAGAACCACGAATAGCTATCATTTTACAGATGCTGCATTGGGAATGTGTAAATTGTTTATCAGTAATGAATTAACCGAAAAATTTGATGTAAATAAAAGTGATCAGATTGATATGCTAAATAGAAGCATGGATTATTTTAAGACAAAAGACGAATTTAAGTTTTCTGAATTTGCCGAAGAAGTACTGCATCACCCGGAAGTGATTGATAGTTTTACGCAATACAAGCAAACATATGAAGTAGCAAAACAAGTAACCATTGATGATGAATTCGATATACATTTAATGGCCGTAAAAAAACAACAGCGTGTTTTTAAAAGTATTCTAAAACTGGATAAAAATTTTCATGTGTACATCCATGGCCGCAAAGACTTGATAGAAAAGGGTTACGACGAACGAACCGGAAAACATTTTTATAAACTATATTTTGATGAGGAAACCTAAGGTAATCAGTAGGGCCTTATTTATGAATCCAAACAATCAATCAACTCTTTTATCCAATTACCCATTTCTATCGAAGTCTAAGGCATTTAATTCTTTTTGATAATCATATTGCAAATCTTCATGCAGTTCTTTCAGGGCTGCCTTGATTTTTTTTATTTCTTGTTGGTATAAATTAACCAGCAATTGACTTTTTTTATAGGGAATACCGGACTTAATTATTTTTTCACAAAAGTAAATATGCAAGGCAACCTCTACTTGTTTGGAACCTGTGTACTTACAATACTTATTAATAAAACGTACGATTTTTCGGAGGCTTTTTTTGGTGAGGTATAAATTGGCTTTGGGTAATTCTGTAAAACTTTCATCAATTAAACTTTTCACACCAATGATATAATCTTCTTCATTGTGTGCCTCAAATAACAGATAAGTGAGGAGTTCTTTGTTCTCTTTTTTAAACTTAGCCAAGCGCAAACAGAGTTCCAATAGCCGACTTGTGGCAACACCTTGTAATTCTTGTTTTAATTCCTGAATGGTAGCCGTTTTCATAACTGCAAGATAAAGAAAATGCTATGTGTAAGATGGATGTATTGTGTAATTAAACACATTGTGATATAGGCCAAGAAAGAAGGCAAATTGTCGAAAACCTATCTGTCTTTTAGTTTTGTGTTTCAAAAAACAAACTGTATAATAATTTGACTATTTGCTTTTTTGATATACCCGGAAAATATGCCTAAGCCGTGACAAAATGAGACGTTATCTTTATCATTACTTTTACATTTATGGCCTACGATACCTCTGAACCCAACCCCGAAATTTTATTTGAACTGGTTTCAATGACTATGCCATTTGGAAAATACAAGGACCGTTTGTTGTGTGATCTGCCCGATCATTATCTGGAATGGTTTCAGCGAGAAGGATTTCCAAAGGGCAAATTGGGTATATTGTTGGAAACCATGTTAGTGATCAAATTAAATGGATTATCCTATTTATTAGACCCGCTCAAAAAAAATAAATCTTTTGCGAAAAAACGCCCACACTAAGGCTCAATAGAGAAAAAATTTTTACATACGACCTGTGAATGATGCTAATTATTTCATATATTCAATGATTGCAAACCATATATAAATTACATTCCATGAACACTAGTCGAAGATCATTTTTACAAAAATCTGCTGTACTTATTGCGGGCAGTTCATTTTTATCTCGTCAGTTATTGGCAGCAGCAAAACCCGGAACCATTACCGGTATTCAGTTGTATTCTATTAGAGAGGAGATGAAAAAAGACCCATTGGGCACATTGAAAGCATTGGCTGATATGGGTTATCAATATGTAGAACACGCCAACTATATAAACCGTAAATTTTATGGCTATGGTGCGATAGAATTTAAAAAAGTGCTCGTTGATCATGGAATGAAAATGCTTAGTGGGCATACTGTTATGGGCAAAGATCATTGGGATGCCACCAAAAAAGATTTTTCTGATTCATGGAAATATACGGTAGAAGATGCTGCCATTGTTGGACAAGAGTTTGTGATTAGTCCTTGGTTAGATGAGAGCCTACGAAAAAATATCGATGATATGAAACGGTATATGGATGTCTTCAATAAATGTGGTGAACTTTGTAAAAAGTCGGGTATGCGATTTGGCTACCACAATCACAATTTCGAGTTTACTCAATTGTTAGATGGGAAGAAAGTGTATGATATTATTTTAGATTCAACAGATCCCGCCCTAGTTACCCAGCAATTAGATATGGGTAATTTATACGGAACCGGTGCAGATGCTTATGAGATTGTAAAAAAACATCCGGGAAGATTTGTTTCTATGCATGTGAAAGATGAAATTAAATCAGCAACGGGTGCTATGGGTGAGGGATATGAAAGTACCATTTTAGGAGCAGGTGTAGCCAATACAAAAGCCATTACGGATCTGGGCAAAAAATCAGGGGGCACCTTGCATTTTATCATTGAACAAGAGTCCTATCAAGGTAAAAAACCACTGGATTGTGTGAAAGAAGATTTAAGAATCATGAAAGATTGGGGATATTAATTGTTTCTCGACTTATCAAACCTATTTCGACAATAAAGAAGAAATATAGTGAAATCTGTTTTCACTATATTTCTTCTTTATCTTTTTCTACCCCTTAGACCACTATCGTGCATTCTCGGTATGATGATGAATTCCCTGCTCAATTGAATAGGTAATTATCCCTGCTATACTTTTTGCACCTACTTTATCCATAATTCGTGTCCGGTGACCTTCAACCGTTCTTTTGCTTAAATGCAAGGTAAAAGCAATTTCTTTACTGGTGTATTCCCGACAAATCAGTTGCATGATTTCTTTTTCTCTTTCTGTTAAGGTGACTTCTATTTTTACAGGATGTTGATAATTTTTAGTAACGATTTCCGTTAGTCTTTCAGTTGTCTCGCGGCAGAAATAGGGTTTGTGTTGGTAAACGGTAGAAATGGCGTCAGAAATTTCAAAGCTGTCAGCACTCTTTAATATATACCCTAAGGCACCCGCTTCGAGCATTTTTAATATGGGTTCCTCATTGCCATGGGCGGATAATACAATCACACGGCTGGTTGTTTTTCGACGAATCAATTCTTTTGTGGCCGCAATCCCATCCATGAGTGGCATACCAATATCGGTTAAAATGATATCGGGAGAAAGCTCGATGGTTTGTTTGAGCAGCTCTTGCCCATTGTTTGCTTCGCCAATAACCTCAATATTTTTCATTTGCGTTAATAGTAGCCGCAGACCGGACCTATAAATGTCATGATCATCTGCAATCAATACTCTGATGTTTTTCTTTTCCATAGGTATGTTTTTATAGGATAAAAAATAAAATGTAGATACCTGCCATGTTTGCAGAAAAATGAGGGGTATTTATTCTTGTAAATTCTGTAAAACCCAATTGTCGTGATTAAGTATTTATACTATATAATAGTAAGAAAACACGGTTTTTTACGCAGAACAAAATTTTATTTACGGTTTATCATGAAATCGAATTCAAGGTAGGAAAGAGAAATAGGTTGGGAAAGCGTTAAAACACGGTATTTTTTACAATAGGGGGAGAATCTGCAAATAACTTCTTAGTATGACTACTTTGGTATTTTATACGCTTCTAGAAAAGTACCTACTTCCATATCGAGGCCTTGCGATAAAGCTACTAGAGTAGTAAAGGCGAAATTTACTTTTCCTTTTTCTATTCGCTGTATTTGGCTATACTCTAGGCCGGCAGCTGCAGCCAATTGGCGAATGCTCATTCCTTTTTCTTTGCGAAGCTTTGTTAGGTGAGCCGCAAAGCGGGTTAAAGTTTTTTCCTTGTTACTCATTTCATAACAAGGTCAATTCAAAGAGATTATTTTTTGACGTATGATTATACGTCTTATCCATTTTTATGGTAATTTAGTAAAGCTCACTTATTAACCGGAGGGGCACAAATCAAATGAAAACAGATCTTGTAAACACTATTTCTTTGGAAACTCGTCACAAAATTCTTTATGGGTTATTGTTATCCAACTTTATCCAAAACAAACAAGGCTCCAAAAGACATATCCATAAACGAAAACGACTTATCATTAAACGGGCTAATCCATTTTTCTTTCAATATTCTTAACCGGTTTTACAGAATTCCAGTACCATGTACATTAAGAACTAGGAAATGGCACACGCAGTTAATAATATTTGAAACATAAAAAGAGCTTTTTCACTTAGTTACTTATTTCCAATCTGTTAATAATTACTATAGAAATGTGGAGTATTAAACATCAATAAAATGCATAACACAGTAAATTTTATAGAATTTTAAACTAATTATAAGTATTCTATACAGCTATTATGATAAGAGCCGCTACCACTGCCTTTCAAATGCTTAGCAAACATGGTTTTGCTGACATTATGCAAAATAATCAGTCAGGAGAAAAATCATTACATGCCGCCGCTTTTTTTGATGCATGCGATGTAATCTGCGATTTTAATGCCGAAAAGACACTATCATCCCCTACATACCTTACTGTACAAATAGGAGATGAGAAACATATTATACTTCAACCCGAGTTTTTACAATATACCAATCATAGTTGTGCCCCCAATGTCTTTTTCGATACAAATGCAATGAAGTTGATTGCATTAAATGAAATTCAACCCGGCGATGAGCTATTGTATTTTTATCCTTCCACAGAATGGGCAATGACACAGCCATTTGAATGCTTTTGTGGAACAAAGCACTGTTTACATCGAATACAAGGAGCGTCTTATTTAACAGAAAAAGAAGTTAGCCAATATCAGTTTACCCCTTTTATTATTGGAAAACTTGAAAACAGAAAGGAGAAATAAATTTCATGAAGCCCCCTGTTGATTTTATTCCGGACATTCCACTTGATATACTAAAAGTATGGGTATTGGCTCCAAGCCTTCATACAAAAGATCCCAATCTTGACTATTATTACGATTTTTCGCAAAGTATAGGAGAGTATACGCGCATTTTTACAGAGTTGGATATCACTTGGCAATGGCAGCCTGTAACCATGGAAGATTATATTGAAATTATTCACGGCATAGCAGAAGAGCAAAAATCAGGTCATTCTTTTCCCATTGTATTAAACTTGTGTGACGGGGATGAAGTAAATGGAACCCCGGGAATATCTGTTGTAAAGTTGCTGACTAAAAAAGGATTGGTATATACAGGCGCCGATGAATTTTTCTATTATATCACTACCTCAAAAATACCCATGAAAGAGGCATTTGATAGGGCAAAACTGGCAACTCCTAAATGGGAAGCCATTCATACGGCCAATCAAAATAACAAAGGCATCTTTGAAAGACTGGGAACACCCATTATTGTAAAGCCGGCTATTTCCGGGGGGAGTATGGGGGTTGGAATAAAAAATGTGGTTCATACCGAAGAAGAGCTGGAAAACCAAGTACAAAAAATGTTTGCCGGCTACAGAGGATGGAATTTGGCAGCGGATGGTATTATTGCAGAAGAATTTATTGCCGGACCGGAATTTACGACACTCATAGTGGGTTCTGCAAAATTCCCCCAAAATTGTAAAGTATATGAACCTGTTGAAAGAGTTTTTCATGATTCATTACCCGACAATGAAAAATTTTTATCATTCGATCGTTTATGGGAAATTTATGAAGAAGAAACACCCATGCCGGAAGAAGCCAGTTTTTATGAATATGCATCACCCGATCCGGAATTACATACTGCCATTAAAAAAATCAGTATGGATGCCTATAAAGCAGTGAAAGGTACGGGTTATACAAGAGTGGATATTCGAATGGATCAAAATACAAATCAACTATTTGTATTAGAAGTAAATGCGCAATGTGGTTTAAGTGAAGATGAGGATTATACCTCTATTGGTGCTATCTTGCGAATGAGTAAGCTTTCATTTACATCACTAATTGTAGAGATCATGAATGATGCTTTTAGAAGAAGAAAACGTATTGTTCATCCAAAATCATTTCCGCATCCTTTAGCGGCCTCCTTATTGAAATGAAAGTTTGTGTACTACAACCTAATTATTCCACTTCTACAGTAGATTATCAATATTATGATCCGCCCCGAAATCTTTCATCGCTTTTGCCGGGCGATGAAGTAGAGCATGTTTTTTTGAATAAACTTACCACGTATAAACAACTGAAGGCCCTTCAAAATAAAGGGTATGATATTTTTGTAAATTTATGTGAAGGGTATTTGGAATGGGAAATCCCCTCGATTGATGTTATTTATACATTGGAATTATTGCAAATGCCATTTACCGGGCCTACCACCCTTCTTTATGATCCACCCAAAGAAAGGATGAAATATGTAGCCTACTGCGAAGGAGTAGCTACACCCGCCTATGTATTAATTGAAAAAGATAGCAATCTCTCAGAAATAAGTTCACAATTAAAATTTCCCCTATTTGTAAAACCGGCCAAAGCGGGTGACAGTTTAGGGATTGATCAACAATCACTAATTCATGCACAAGCAGAACTTATTACAAAAGTTGAAGCTACCATACTCGAGTATGAACAATTATTGGCAGAAGAATACATTGCCGGCCGAGAATTTACGATACTTATTGCTGCCAATCCTGATGGAAAGACCGCCACTACTTTTAAGCCGATTGAATATATTTTTCCGGATGGATTTTCGTTTAAAACCTATTCTTTAAAAACTTCTGAACTGCATCCCAATGCCAATATACCCTGTAATGATCCAATCATTGAACAACAACTCAGGCATGCTGCTGAAAAGATTTACAAAGGGTTTAATGGTGTGGGTTACGCTCGACTTGATTTTAGATTGAACGAAAAAGGGGAATTGTTTTTTCTGGAAATCAATTTCACCTGTTCCGTTTTTTATAGAGACGGATACGAAGGTTCGGCTGATTATATTTTGAAATACGATGGTATAGGGCAGGCCGGATTCCTTCAACACATGATTGCAGAAGGAATGGCCAGATATCAACGCAATCATAAAAAATATACCATCAAAGGAAATTCAATCGTTGGTTATGGTATTTATGCTAACAGGAAAATAGCACCCAATGAAATTATTTTTTATGGTGAGGGACTTTCACAACGAATCATTACAAGAAGATTTGTTGAAGAAAATTGGAATGAGAATGAGAAAGAAATTTTTCGCCGTTATGCATATCCTTTAAGTGATGAAGTTTTTTTGCTATGGGATAACGACCCATCTGCTTGGGCACCACAAAACCATTGCTGTGTACCCAATACGATATATGATGGTTTACAAGTAATCGCCAATAGAACTATTCAACCGGGAGAAGAACTTACTCTCGACTATACCAGTTTTTTAGATGATAGAATGGAACCCTTCCAATGTAAATGTGGTGTAAAAGGTTGTAAAGGTTTGGTAAAAGGTATTCCGGGCAATTCGATTACTTCAAGAGAAACGAAACGATAATCATATATTGCTGTTATCGTTCATAAAAGTGATAAATTTTCCCTCCTTGGAAAGGTGGAGCCCATTAATTATCGATGACAATCTAAGCGTATGGTTAATAAGATTCAGTCTACAATCAAATGACTTACATCTCTTATATTCAACCTATCGGTTTCTAACTAGTAACATTTGTGTTACCGCTTTCAAACCTAACATAATCATCAAGTCTTATCCATTATTCAAAATTTCCTTTCTGCCGATAGGTAGGCCTGATCATTTTTCAGTATTCATTTTGTATTCGTAACTTAACAGTATCTCAAAATCAATTCAACATCGTTTTATGAAAAAGTGTATCGTTTTTATAGGATTCTTGATAATTGTAAAAACTTCTTTTCCTCAAAATAAAATTAATCAAGATAGCCTTGATAGAGAAGCCGCCAAAACAGAAATCTGGGAGCCAGTTCCTGCAATGGTAGCGCCCGGAAAAACCAATAGCGATGCTCCTTCGGACGCCATCATTTTATATAATGGGAAAGATCTTTCTAAATGGGAGACCAAAAAGGCAGGTGTACCCGGATGGAAAATAGAAAAAGACGGGGTACTTACCAT
>JANOVY010000206.1:0-3149 GCA_031417635.1 Bacteroidota bacterium
CGGCTTTGAGAAACTTAATTGTTGATCTTGCCGAAAAAGAAAACCTGGCTATCATCCTGTCATCACATATTATAGAAGAGTTGAGTAGAATTTGTCATACGCTGGTGGTGATAAAAGAAGGCAAAATTGTAAATGCCGGACTCTCACAAAAAATTATCGCAGAAAATACAGAAACCTATGCCATATGTGCAAATAACATCACCCATTCAAATTCCTTACAACCCTATCATCCCGTTTTTAAGGGCCAATGTGTACATGTGCAGATCGCACCCGACAAGGTTTCTGAACTCATTCAACAATTACACGCAGAAAATATTTATGTAACTTCTTGCACACCGGAATTAAACATGGAAAAACTTTTTGAAACCACTGCTCAATGAAATCACTCATATTAGCAGAAATATACAAATTATTCAAGCAGAGCAAAACCTATTATGCCCTGGGTGCATTGTTTATGATTGAAGCCGTTGTAATGGTAAGCGCCTACTTTGAAGGAAATAATATCATAGAAATATTACTCGACAATCTTCGCAAATCTTTTTACTTTGAAGGTACTTTGGTAAATGGGAGCTTGTTGGTATATCTTTTGTTGAATACACTTTGGTTTCATCTTCCTCTTATTCTAATGATCGTTGTTTCGGGTACATTAACTGCAGAATACAAAGACAGAACCATACAAACCATTATGTTACAACCGGTGGTAAAATGGAAATACATACTCAGTAAATATATTGTGGCTATTTTGTTTACGCTGGTGGTTGTGTTTTTTTTAGCTGTCACATCTTTTGGTTTATCGTATGGTATTTTTGGTAAAGGTGATTTGATTGTGTATTTAAATACACTTAATTTTTTTAAATCCGCAGATGCTATTTACCGCCTCAAATGGGCATTTGCATCAGGCGCTTTGTCAATGGTTTTCTTTTCGGTTACCAGTCTAACCTTGGCTGTTATTTTTAAAGAAGCCACAAAAACATGGATCATTGCCGCTTTCTTTTTAATCCTTTCCAATATTTTACTCAAACTAGATTTTGGCAGTGATGTTTACAATCATTTCTTTTTTGCCAAGATGAACGATACCTGGCAATACTATTTTTACAATAGTATTCCTTGGAATTTGATCTTACACAACACATTGCTACTTTCTCTCTATACATTGTTATTTATAGGAGTAGGGGTTTATATTTTTCATAAAAAAGACATTGGATAATGAGGGTTCTGTTATTGTTGTTACTTTTATCTACTGTAATTCAAAGCAACGCCCAAGGCGTTGATGCAGACTTACTAAAAATAAAAAATAGAATGGATTCTGTGCAGCAGTTTTCGGCATCTATGAAATTAGAAGTGGATATCAGTTTTATTAATATGCCCACCAAATTTGCCAAAATGAGTTATGTGAAAGGCAAGCCCATTAAATTTTCTTCTGATGATTTTGTCATGATCCCAAAAAGAGGCTTGGATTTTTCATTGTCAAATTTATTTGAATACCCCTTCATTTCAGTTGATAGAGGTGAGGAAAAAAGAAAAGGCAAACTGTATAAGGCTATTAATGTAATCCCGACAGATAAAAAAGCCGATTTTTCAATCGCCACTCTTTTTTTAGATGTAGTAAATACAAGAATTATAGAATCGGAGATAAGTACAAAAAAAGATGGGACCTATTTATTGGAGATGAGTTATGAAAACAATTCAAAAATATTACCTTCCCAAGTAGCGGTAAGTTTTGAAATGGACAAAATAAAAATTCCTTTTAATTTTATGGGGAAGGATACAGATATCGATAGAAAGAAAATGCGTGCTGACGGACCCAAGTCAGGAAAGATATTTTTAACGATGAGTAATTACCGGATTAAAATGAATGGCGATAAATAATGATTATCCAATTTAACTGCGCTGAGGAGCAAAAAATTATACCAATTAGACATTTAATTTGCACTAAACAATTGCTCTTTTAAGACAATTTTTTTGAAACACATAGGAGCATACCTGCCTGTCGGCAGACAAGGGTTAGGTAAAAGTTCACATATTATAACTCTTAAATGCCCTATTTCTTAACCTATGTTTATGTGTTTAAAAAAGAGGAATAATCAGATTGCTTTTCAATCGACTATTTTTAAAGTCTAATTGGTATTATTGTGCAAAAAGGCACTTTAAAGAACGGCTATTCTAGTACACCACATTCTTTATTCAATACCAGAACTGTTTTATCATAAAAGCCTTTGGCTTCTTCAATTGTATTACCAATACACACCATGCCTAATTTTCCATACTGAGATAGGGCACCTATCATATGAAACACAACGCCTGTTTGTTTTGATACATCGTACAACAAATTATTACACATCGCTATATCAATCAGATCGTGAGGTGTTAGTCCGATATACTTTTCATTAACTACATTATCCGAAGCAAAATAGCAACGTTCTTGATTATTCAACGTTATATACACACCTTTTATCCAATCAAAATATCCCCCCGTTAAAAATTGAATCATCATAAAAGGATGGGTAGTGCCCCCTTTTCTAAGATTGATTTCGATGGCATAATGTTTCCACCCGCTGTCTTCTTTGATAGATATAAAATCCAAACCAAACCTGGCAAGTACCCCTAACTTTTGCATCCCATCTGATACCTTTTTTCCAATAGTAGCGATATCATAATGATATTCGGGATTGGCAGGAAAAGCGGCGCCAATAAAAACTTGTTTACTCTCGCCTCCCATTAACTGATCATGGGTGGAGATGATATCTGTTTCACCAATCGGATTGATCCGGCACTGTACCGAAGAAGATTCTTTTGTTTCACCTTCAATAAATACTTCTACAATACCCCCCATGCTTTCAAATTTTTGCATAAACACATCATAGGAAAGATTGTTGGCAACCATACATAAATTGTCGTGCAATGATATTTGAATAGAATCCATTAAATTTTCGTCATTTGCATTCAAGTCTTTATATCGATAAATGGCATTTCCTTCTCCTGAAAAACCATCGTTCATTTTAACAACCGCTTTTTTTAATAAGGGATTTTGTTTTTTTAATAAGGCGAGTGACTGAATGATGTCTTGTTTTGTTTGTAAGTTTTCGAAGCCCTCGGGTGCTAAAATACCCAGCTCTTTAAAAAGTAATCGACTGCCCGATTTTGTGCCC
>JANOVY010000207.1:0-2123 GCA_031417635.1 Bacteroidota bacterium
CGGCTTTGAGAAACTTAATTGTTGATCTTGCCGAAAAAGAAAACCTGGCTATCATCCTGTCATCACATATTATAGAAGAGTTGAGTAGAATTTGTCATACGCTGGTGGTGATAAAAGAAGGCAAAATTGTAAATGCCGGACCATCGCAAAAAATTATTGCAGAAAATACAGAAACCTATGCCATATGTGCCAACAACATCGCCCATTCAAATTCCTTACAACCCTATCATCCTGTTTTTAAGGGCCAATGTGTACATGTGCAGATTGCTCCTGAAAAAGTTTCTGAACTCATTCAACAATTACACGCAGAAAATATTTATGTAACTTCTTGCACACCGGAATTAAACATGGAAAAACTTTTTGAAACCACTGCTCAATGAAATCACTCATAGTAGCAGAAATATACAAATTATTCAAGCAGAGCAAAACCTATTATGCCCTGGGTGCATTGTTTATGATTGAAGCCGTTGTAATGGTAAGCGCCTACTTTGAAGGAAATAATATCATAGAAATATTGCTCGATAATCTTCGAAAATCTTTTTACTTTGAAGGGACTTTGGTAAATGGGAGTTTATTGGTATATCTTTTGTTGAATACGCTTTGGTTTCATCTCCCCCTCATATTAATGATTGTTGTTTCGGGTACATTAACAGCAGAATACAAAGACAGGACCATACAAACCATTATGTTACAACCGGTGGTAAAATGGAAATACATACTCAGTAAATACATTGTGGCAATCTTGTTTACACTGGTGGTTGTATTTTTTTTAGCGGTTACATCCTTTGGTTTATCGTATGGTATTTTTGGTAAAGGTGATTTGATTGTGTATTTAAATACACTTAATTTTTTTAAATCCGCAGATGCTATTTACCGCCTCAAATGGGCATTTGCTTCCGGTGCATTGTCCATGGTTTTCTTTTCTGTTTCCAGCTTAACCTTGGCTGTTATTTTTAAAGAAGCTACCAAAACATGGATCATTGCTGCTTTCTTTCTAATTCTATCTAATATTTTACTAAAACTGGATTTTGGCAGTGATGGCTACAATCATTTCTTTTTTGCCAAGATGAACGATACCTGGCAATATTATTTTTACAATCGTATTCCTTGGAATTTGATATTACACAACTCATTAATACTTACGCTTTACACATTGTTGTTCATGGGAGCAGGGGTTTATATTTTTCATAAAAAAGACATTGGATAATGAGGGTTCTATTTTTACTAATATTATTTTTCGATGTAAGCAATGGTAATGCGCAAGGCGTTGATCCGGATTTATTAAAAATAAAAAACAGAATGGATTCTGTTCTCCTTTTTTCAGCAGCTATGAAATTAGAAGTAGATATCAGTTTTATAAATATGCCCACCAAATTTGCCAAAATGAGTTATGCGAAAGGCAAACCTATTAAATTTTCTTCTGATGATTTTGTAATGATCCCAAAAAGAGGCTTGGATTTTTCATTGTCAAATCTGTTCGAATACCCCTTTATTACGGTAGATAGAGGTGAGGAAAAAAGAAAGGGCAAACTGTATAAGGCTATCAATGTAATCCCGACAGATAAAAAAGCCGATTTTTCAATAGCCACTCTTTTTTTAGATGTAGTTAATACAAGAATTGTAGAATCGGAGATAAGTACAAAAAAAGATGGGACCTATTTATTGGAGATGAGTTATGAAAACAATTCAAAAATATTGCCTTCCCAAGTAGCGGTAAGTTTTGAAATGGACAAAATAAAAATTCCTTTTAATTTTATGGGGAAGGATACCGATATCGATAGAAAGAAAATGCGCGCTGACGGACCCAAATCAGGAAAAATATTTTTAACGATGAGTAATTATCAGATTAAAATGAATGGCGATAAATAATGGTTATCCAATTCAACTGCGCTGAGGAGCAAAAAATTATACCAATTAGACATTTAATTTGCACTAAACAATTGCTCTTTTAAGACAATTTTTTTGAAACACATAGGAGCATACCTGCCTGTCGGCAGCTACTGTTTGGACACAAATCAGGTTAAATTCCTAGCCATTTTCCAGCCCTCATAAATCATTTCAAACTTTTCTAACCCACGTTTAATGATTATAGGGCCAGCCTTTCTTTGTTTGTTATTTCCTTT
>JANOVY010000208.1:0-2870 GCA_031417635.1 Bacteroidota bacterium
AGGTTGTGTAGGATCCCCTTGCACCAATTTTTACGGATGGATCATTAAAGTTTCGTGCGTCCGTATTTTCGGGAGAACTGCCATTATCAGAGAGAAAAATGATAAGGGTATTTTCATATTGTCCATTCGCTTGTAAAGTACGGATCAATTTTCCGATATTCTGATCCATTCTGTCGATCATCGCAGCATACACAGCCATTTTTCTAACCCAGCTTGCTTTGTCATTTGCATTTTCCCAATTCGGAATATTGCTTGGTTTTTCTGTTAATACAAATCGTTGATCAATCACACCCAGCTTTCGCATTTTCTCATATCTGTTTCTTCGGGTAATATCCCAACCTTGTTGATATAGTTTTTCATATTTTACCACATCTTCTTCTATTGCATGTAAAGGAAAATGTGGGGCCGTATAGGCGAGGTATAAAAAGAAGGGGTTTGCATTAATACCTATTTTATTTTTTTCTTCATTCAAATAACCGATAGCATGGTCGGTAAAAGCATTTGTCATATAAAATCCATCAGAAGGAATGTTAGCATCTTTATCATCTAATACAATATGTCGCTTCCCTTTTTCCTTCTGTATAATTTCATAATAACTAGACGCACCTGATATCAAACCGAAATAATGATCAAATCCTCTTTTCAATGGCCAATGCTCCTGTCTTTCGCCCACATGCCATTTGCCGGAAATATAAGTATGGTAACCAACATTTTTAAGTTCTTCTGCAATGGTTGGAAATTTATTATCCAAAAAACCCTGATAGTTTCCCGGTTCATATTTGGCTGTTGCCAAGGTTACCATTCCCCCCATTCCAACTGTATGTGGATATTGCCCTGTTAAGAGTGATGCACGTGTTGGGCAACATCTGGCATTGTTATAAAATGTTTTTAACTTGATGCCATTCGCTGCCAACTTATCTAGATTGGGTGTTGAAACTTCACCGCCATAACAACCTATATCTGAATAACCCATATCATCTGCCATGATGAAAATGATATTAGGTCGTTGTTTTAATGTAACCGGTTTTTCGGAAGTAAATAAAATAAAGGCACCTATTAAAATAACTATTATTAAAAAAATAGTCAACCGCCTCTTTGCTTTTTTATTTTTAATAATGATCATGCACTACACAATTATTTTTTTAATTTGATTACTTCAGAGCCAGCCAATAAATAAGCACCGGCACCATAGGCCTCCCAACTTTCTGCAGTAAAATTTCTACGAGGGTCTGCTCCAATGGGTTGTACCCAACCTACTTTACCTACCGGGGTGAGTAATGTGTTTAATCCTTCCCAAGCTTTTTTTACAGCAGTCATATACGTTTTCTTATCTAGTATTTTTTGGTTAATGCCCCAAGCCAGTGCATAACAGTCAAACCCGGTGCCACTTCCCTCTCCACCGGGGTAAGCATCCGGATCGAGCAGGCTCGTTCTCCATAAACCATCCGGTTGTTGAAGAGAAACCAATCTTTTCGCCATTTCTTTATAGAGAGTCAAATAGAATTCTCTACCTGCATAATTCTTTGGCATTTCCTGTAAATATTTTACCAGTCCACCCATTACCCAACCATTGCCCCTTGACCAGAAAAGTTTTTTACCATTGGCTTCTCTTTTTCCAACCCCATTGGCATCAATTAAATAAGTGGCATCCCTTGCAAACAAATGTTCTTCCCTATTAAATAATAATCGATAACATTCTCTGAAAAGGCTATCACTCCAAACAAGGAAAGTTGGATCTGATAAGGTTTTTGATAATTTTGCCATTGTGGGCGGCGCCATAAAAAGTGCATCACACCACCACCAAGTGATGCCATGTTTTTTTATTTCATTCCCCGGAACACTTTTCATTTTCTCTAAAGAATCCAATGTGCCTTGTATAAAGCGTTTATCGTTTTTAATTCGATAAAGGTCTATGTAGGTTTGGCTGATGGCATAATCATCTGCATGATCATACCTTCTTCCTGGTGACCAGTTTTTTCTTTCCCCCATTGCAAACATAGAATCTAATAATTCAGTGGAACCGGTTGTTTCATAAGCTGCAAAAATGCCTGTATAAAAAGCGCCGTTCGTCCAGTCGTTCTCCGGTCGGGCATTTCTATTTTTCAATTGCCAGTCAGCCACTTGTAACATGGTGGATTTAATATATTCCGGCGTATACAATTTATTGGGTTGTGCCAATAAGTAATTAGCATTCAATAATAACATCATTAATAATAGGAAATTACATACAGTTGTTTTTTTCATTCTGTGTTTTTTAAATTATTTAACTTGTTTTCCTTTGGGTGCTTTTTGAATGGTATTTAAAAGATCCATGAGCTCCTTCACTTTAGCAGGGTTTTCTGCATAAAGATTATGGTCTTCATGAATATCCGTATCTAAATTATACAATTGACCGATGGGTCCGCCCGGCGCAGGTTTTACAACGGCCGGTTTGGTAAATCCACTCGAACCCAGTTTGGTGATGAGTTTCCAAGAACCCTTTCGAATATTCATCGTTCCCGCTGAAGAAATATTGATGATAGCGGGTTGGTCAATCACTCTTGTTGCATTTCCCTTTAGTATGGGTAAAATGGAATAGCTATCTTCTCTAATAAATTTTTCCGTATGGCTCCCAATCAATTCTGTGCAAGTGGCCATTAAATTAGCCAATGTGGTAGGTGCATCGGAACTGGTACCGGGCTTCACAATTGCAGGGTATCGAACGATGAATGGAACCCGATGTCCCCCTTCAAAAACATCCCCTTTCATTCCTCTAAATGGACCGGCAGCTTTGTGATGAAACTTCTCAATAAAATTTTCGTCCCATTTGGGGCCATTGTCACTAGAAAAAACAACCATGGTATTTTTAGAGATTCCCATACTATCTAATA
>JANOVY010000209.1:0-19705 GCA_031417635.1 Bacteroidota bacterium
AGCTTTTTTAAATAAAAAAAAGACAGGCAGTAAGTAAATACATTGCCTGCCGATCCAGTTATTTATTATCCTCACTTTAAAATCACTTCAATCAGTTTTAATTCTGCATCTGTAAAATTTAAATTATCCAGACAGGCCAAATTATCATCCAATTGTTTTACCGAACTTGCGCCAATTAAAACCGTTGTAATTCTTTTATCTTTCAGCAACCAGGCCAATGCTATTTGTGCCAATGATTGATTGCGCTGTTGGGCAATTTCATTTAATGAATTGATTTGTTGTAAACGGTCATCGGTTAAATCGGAAACTTTTAAAAACCCATGTGCTTTTGCGGCTCTTGAATTTTCAGGAATTCCTTTTAAATATTTATTGGTTAGCATTCCCTGTGCTAATGGAGAAAACGGTATGCATCCAATTTGGTTTTCTTCTAAAACATCCAATAATCCATCTTCTATCCAACGATCGAACATGGAATATTTGGGTTGATGTATTAAACAAGGTGTTCCCAATTGTTTCAATATTTGAATGGCTTTGGCTGCTTCTGCGGGTTGATAGCTAGAGATACCAACATACAAAGCTTTGCCTTGTCGCACCATTAAATCTAGCGTTCCCATGGTTTCTTCTAATGGAGTATCGGGATCGGGTCTGTGATGATAAAAAATGTCTACATAGTCAATTCCCATTCTTTGTAAACTCTGGTCTAAACTAGCTACCAGGTATTTCTTTGAACCCCAGTCGCCATAGGGGCCAGGCCACATTCCCCATCCGGCTTTCGATGAGATCACTAATTCATCACGGTATGGAATAAAATCATCTTTGAATATTTTTCCAAAATTTTCTTCAGCGGAGCCCGACGGGGGACCATAATTATTGGCCAGGTCAAAATGATTGATGCCATTGTCAAAGGCAGTCCGTAAAATATTTCGAGCATTATCAAGCCTGTCTATATGACCAAAGTTGTGCCATAAGCCAAGTGAAATGGCAGGTAACTTTAAACCACTGTTACCACATCTTCGATATTCCATTTTCTGATATCGGTCAGCATTTGCTAAGTATTGCATATTCTTTGAATTTGTTTTTGATGATAATTAAATCTGTTCAGCCATAGCTAGGGCTTTTACCATGATTTCTATATCGGTTGTTCCTCTAAAACCACTGAAGCCAACGGAAATTTTTGTTCCACTTTGTAAAGCAAGGGGCTGACCTCCTACCCAACCAATTAAATCAGGCGCGTCAATCCCATTTGCATTTTCTCCCACTTCATTATTAAAAACCATTCTTTCATACTCACCCGTTTTAACCCCTGTAAGCCATACCTGGCTTGCCTTTATCCAAGCAATTTTATACGATTGTCTTTGTCTAGGCCTAAAAGAACCAAACATTTTTCCATATACTTCGCCGTTTTCATCAATGATACAAACAGCCAAATTTCCATTGGATATGCATTTATCTTCAGGAACCTCCATGTACATCGGAATAAATGTTTCAATGGCCTCGTATATTTTTTCAACAATAATATACATTTCATTTTTTTCCATCTTTATAAATTTATTATTCGAAATCATTTATCATCTGAGGCACTAATACAAAGGGATCATAAGGTTTGCCGCGCACCAATAAAGTTTCGACATGCTATCCTTTTTTTTCCGTTATCAGAAAATACCATTACTTACAAATGCAATTTTCTTGCCATCCGGTGACCAACTAGGCACATTCATGGTTCCTTGGCCGCCATACAAATAAGAAATCACTTTCACTTCACCCCCTGTAGCAGGCATCAACCGTAAATACACCCTTTGATAGAAAGGGTGTTTATCAGCCGGAATTTCTGAAGGAAATGTAATAAATACTAACCATTTGTTATCGGGAGATACATGCGGAAACCAATTATTCATTTCATCGAACGTAAGCTGTATTTGGTTGCTTCCATCCGGATCCATTCGCCAAATCTGCATCTTACCTGTACGAGTTGAACAAAAATAAATGAATTTTCCATCCGAGGAATATTCAGAACCATCATCCAATCCTTTCGAATGGGTTAACTGAGTTTCAGTTCCCCCATCAACAGAAATTTTATAAATGTCATAATCACCATTGCGTTCGCCTGTGTACAATAAAAATCGGTTATCGGGCGACCAACCATGCAAATAGGACGGGCTTTTGTCTGTAACTTTTTTTGGAACACCTCCGGAGATTGGAACCGTATATACAACAGATTGCCCTTTGGTTTCAGGTGGCTGATGACTGATGCCTATTTGCTTTCCATCAAAGGTTAATACATGATCGTTATTATTTCTATTGGCAAAATCGGTGTTCAAAAGGGTGGAGGTCTTGGATGTTAAATCAAAATTATACAATTTACCGCCGGCATTGTAAATAAGGGTTTTGCCATCCGGTGTCCAGTTGGGAGCTTGCATAGAAGTCGTCATCTCGGCTACTACTTTTCTATGTCCCGAATTTATATCCATCACCTCTAATGCACTACCTATGTAATTTCTGTATTGTATTAAACTATCAGGAGCCGGAGAAAATATCCTTGTATTGGTAAACTCTGCTTCTTCTAAAAATTGATTGTTGTGTGCACAAATAAATAAGCCGGCTAACAAATCAGTACCTAAATCTATACTATCGATTTTTTCTGTATGATATATTTCACCAAAATATGCCACTGACATTGTGTAAGTATTCCCTTTCTTCTCCAATTGTAACACATCAGGACTTTTGATAGCTAATTTTACTTCTTTCATGATGTCACCCGGTTTTTTTCGGTATTGAAAAGAAGTCAAACCATCGCCATGAACTGTACAGGCAATTACCGGAGAATTGGTAGCATTTGAACTTCGAATCATTATGCCGGTTTTGCGATGGAGTTCATTACCCTTACCAATAAAACGAACTTGTGTTTGTAGGATAAAATCACCGTTTACTTTTTTACTTAGAAAAGCAAAACTATCCTGTCCAAACCAAATGTTAGAACCTGATCCTGAAAGACGATAAGTTTGTAGTGGTTCGTGATAACTGGCACTACCTGCGATTGTGGGAGTGCCTATATCTGAAAATTGATCAAAGGAACCAATTTTTGCGCTTGGAATTTGTGCAGGTAGTTCAAAAAAAAATAGAATACATAGTAGAAATAGTTCAATATCTTTCTTTCTTATACTTTTCATAATATTAAATATAGTAAAAGAGAATTGATAGCTATAGGAGAACGATTACTATTTTTTTCACTCAATTTACATACACATCAAAAAAAGGTAAGTAGCCTATTATAAAAAGAATAAATAAAGATACTGTCTAATTTATTTTTAATTCAAACCCAATAAAGCAAACACCTTTCTTCCGTCCAAATTACTCATTGATTCGGATGATGCTCTTTCCGGATGAGGCATCATACCATAAACATTGTTTCCTTTGTTTCGGATACCGGCAATATTTCGAATAGCTCCATTGGGGTTTCCTTCTGCATCAATGGTACCATCCTCATTACAATACCTGAAAATGATCTGGTCATTGGCTTCCAATTCATCTAAAGTGGCTTCATCGGCATGAAACCTACCTTCACCATGAGCAATGGGAATTTTGAGCGCCTCTCCATTGCCATTTTTTATAAAAACATTCTTGCAAATAAACTGTTGATTGGCATTCTGTAATAAAACACCCGGCAATAAACCACTTTCACATAAAATTTGGAATCCATTACAAACACCCAATACTTTACCGCCATTGTTGGCAAATTCAATTACACTTTGCATCATGGGACTAAAACGGGCTATCGCTCCGCATCTAAGATAATCGCCATAAGAAAACCCACCCGGTAAAATAATACAGTCGTCTTTGGTAAACATGCTCAGGTCATTGTCTTTATGCCAAAGCATAATTACTTCTTTACCCAAATCCTGTTGCAGGGCATCCTGCATGTCTCTATCACAATTAGACCCCGGAAAAACAACAACCCCAAACTTCATAGGTTAAATTTTGTACTGAAAAATTAAGTCAAATCAGGAAACAAAGGTAATGTCTAACAATGAAAAGATGCCTAATTTTTGATTAACATCCAGTTATTATAAATGATGACAAATACAGACATCCAGAATAAAATATTGGGCAAAAGCAATTTTCTGGGAAATGAGTAGGCATTTGAAGAAAAAGCTGCCAAAGGAAGAAGGCTCAAAAATGCAGATTCGAGCCCGGCATGCAAAAAAACAAAGGGAATGGGTAATAAAATGAGCAACATAACAATCATCACTCCCCAGTTCTTTCTAATCTGAATGACCATCCTTTTATTTGAAATTTGCCAGTAATATAACCCCGTCAATAGCATAATAATTAAAACCGAAAACTGCACAATAAGTGATTCATCCCAATGTGCAAATGGCAGGTTCCATTGTAATCTCGGCAAAAAAGAATAAAATGTGGATAGTTGATCACTCAAAAAAAGCCATGAAACCAGAAAATAAAAAGGCAAAAGAATTCCAATTAATAAAATAATCCATTCAGCTAATACAAAAGGCCTAACCACAGCCAGAGCAAAAAGAACAACCAGAATCAATATGGCTGTTGGGTGAAAGCAAATAACTGATATCCCAACAATCAATCCGGTATTAAACAATAAAGTTTTAGGTGAAGGGTGATTGTACAATCTGCTCAATTTAATGAATAACCAGATTAGCAAATAATTGGCAATCAACGCAGACGAAATGGTACACCATTGTGTTAATACCCCCGACAATAATACGTACGCCATGGCTGTGGTATATGCATTGTTTTGAAACATCCGCATATGTGTCAACACCATATTGAACCTTATTGCCTGACTTAGGATGATTGCATGATAAAGGATGAACAATACTGAAGGTGAAAGAATAGATATATAACGTAGTAAAAAAAATGAAAAAACGCCATCATTATTATTAAATACAATTAATGGCGCTTCCATAAAAAAATGAAAATGCACTCCAATACTTAGAATGACAAGAAAAAATATGTTGATGATGGATTTGTCTCTAAATAAAAAAACCACGTTGATTAATTAAAATTCGATTTTAGCAAAACAAGTAACCCCCCTAAACATACATGGAACGATAACCTGGCGAATGCCAATTTGTTTGGCATGCCGAGGCATAAAATCATGTCCTTGATCCATGTTTTTAAACGTAGGATTTCTATCAATGTGCCCATCAGGAAAAAGACTTTGATCAGATAAGATCATCCCTTTTTTTTCCTGGACATTAAAAATGAATCGAAGTTGATCGGTCATATTCAATATTCCATATCCAATATAATTATCTGTATTATCATCATATTGGGTTTTTCGAATAATATTACTCCATTCCATTTTGCCACTAGGGTCAAAAGAAATAACAGCCATGTTCTCGGCAAAATATCTGGTGAGTGTATTGTTGTTATTATTTAAATTAGAGCGCCACCAAGGATAATATCCGGTTGGACTATTCCATGAATAATAATCCACCGGAGACCAGGAGGGGGATCCATACAGATAATCCCAACGATTCAAAGTATTCCCTCTAGAACTGGTATAGGCAGATTCAGCTACAATGATGAATCCGCCATCTTTTCGAAGGATGACATTTTTTAAAAAAAAGTCATTAAAAGCAACTTTTGCATCCCCATTTCCTCTAGCATCTTCCCTGAATTCAGCAGAAAAAGTCGTTTTCGCATTGAGTAATTCTTTTTTCTGTGTTTTATCCCAAAGCACATAATAAAGTCCGTCAATATTTCCTCTACGGTTTTTACTTTGAAAAGAAGTGATCACATAATGCTTATTAATATTATCAACTTTAATTCGAACATCATCCATGTAAATATTGCTTGGCTTTAGTTCGGTAAGCGTAAAATTGTCAGCCATGGCAGCTTTTCCAATAAAACTCACTTTATTGATATTATCATTCGATGTGGTACCGGAAACCCTTAAACAAACCAAATCACCTTCATTGTCTAATGCAAATTCGGATAAAAAATCATTTTGTTGAGGCATCGGAATGCTAAGCTTGGTTTTCTTTAGTAGACCCAAATCAATATTAAACAAAGAAGTCGTTAAAATGTGTGCTTTATCATTTTGCGTATTGATTTTAAAAACCATTAGTTTTTGCTTATCCTCACTGGAAATAAAAGAATAAATTTTATTTGTTGAAGAATAATTAATGTTTTCTGTTGAATCCATTTGTACCGGCTCGCCCACTTTTTTTCCTGAAGCATCAAGTTTTACTGCCATACAATACACTATATTCTTTTTTTGGTATTGGTATACCATATACACAAAATTGGGGTATAGTAGAAATTCTGTGTCTAATAAACGAAAGTTGATAAAATCTAATTTTACCCTACCGGTACTTTTCATTTCTCCATCATAAGTAGAAACATAATGTAAGTCACGGTAATTTTTATAGACTAAAATAGATCCATTGATCTTTCCCAATATCTCAAAATTTAGGTTTCTGGAATCATCTTTTTCAGGTTCTGAATAGGTGATTTTTTGGGCTGTACTGCATAAAGAGGCCAATACTAAACAGGTAATAAATACTGATACAACTGTTCTCATTTAATAAATTCAATTAATATTTCAAATGTAAGGCATGTAAGGCAAAAACATACCTAAATTAAAGCCAAAAACAGCTTAGAAAGGTCAGTTTTCAATATTTAAGAGTGGAATTGATTTTACCTCTACATTTGTTGAATATTTTCTGAACAAGTGAACCAACCCTTTTGTTGTGAGTAAGAATATTAATAAGGTTACCTCTGCCGGACTCATTATTGCGCTAGGCATCATTTTTGGCGATATTGGTACATCCCCGCTCTATGTTTTAAATGAAATTATTACAGAAAGAGCCATAACCGAGCAATTAATTTTAGGTACGTTATCCTGTATTATTTGGACCCTGACATTACAAACCACCGTAAAATATGTAATTCTTACCCTGCAGGCTGATAACAAAGGGGAGGGGGGTATTTTTAGTTTATATGCCCTTGTTCGCAGACGTAGAAAATGGCTAGTGATCCCAGCTATGTTAGGTGGCGCAGCTTTATTAGCGGATGGTATCATTACCCCGCCTATTACCGTTACTTCTGCTATTGAAGGGCTAAGACAATTGCCTAGCTTTAGGGATATTCATCAAAGTACAATTGTGGCTATTGTTATAGGTATCATAACCTTGCTATTTTTTATGCAGCAAGTTGGTACCGCTTCTATTGGAAAAATGTTTGGTCCTATCATGGCCATTTGGTTTTCTATGTTGGCCATCGTTGGCTGCGCACACTTATTCGATGACATCAGTATTTTTAAATCCCTGAACCCTTATTATGCAGTTGATTTGTTAACAAAATATCCCAAAGGATTCTGGCTTTTAGGTGCTGTATTTTTATGTACCACCGGGGCAGAGGCCTTATATAGTGATCTTGGACATTGTGGTAAAAACAATATACGCATATCCTGGATTTTTGTAAAAATTTGTCTAATTCTAAATTATTTGGGACAAGGAGCTTGGTTATTACATAATTACCAAGGCCAAATTATTCCCATGGAATTGTTAGCCGATGGATCAAAAATTATGCAAAACGGCTTCAACCCCTTTTTCCAGGTGATGCCACAATGGTTTAAACTTATTGGGATTATTATTGCAACAACAGCCGCCGTTATTGCCAGTCAGGCATTAATATCCGGCTCTTTCACACTGATAAGTGAAGCCATGCGATTAAACTTATGGCCCAAAATGAAAATTGTTTACCCTACCGAAGAAAAAGGGCAGCTTTATATCCCCGGCATTAACACGATACTTTTTATAGGTTGTATTGGCGTTGTTCTTTATTTTCAAAAATCTGCTAACATGGGTGCCGCTTACGGTTTGGCAATCACCATGTGTATGATAAGTACATCTATTTTATTTGCCAACTACTTGGTTAGCCGAAGAACACATTCGATTTGGATTTATCTATATTTAATTGTTTATCTGTGCATTGAGGTTTCTTTTTTGGTTGCCAATTTACAGAAGTTCTTAAATGGCGGTTACGTTACCTTTATTGTGGGAGGTGCTTTATTTGCTGTTATGTACGTTTGGTTTCGCAGCCGTAAAATTAAAAACAGATACGTAGAGTTTGTGAGGATGGAAGATTATATCCCCATGATTCAGGAACTTAGTAACGACAAAACTATCCCAAAATATGCTACTCACTTGGTCTACATGACTAGTGCTAATAACAACAATGAAATTGAACATAAAATAATTTATTCAATCCTAAACAAAAAACCCAAAAGGGCCGATATTTATTGGTTTGTGCATGTAGATGTATTAGACGATCCTTATACTTGTGAATATTCAGTGGAGCATATCATCCCCAATGATATTATTAGGGTTGAATTTAGGGTTGGATTTAGAGTTGAACAACGGTTGAATCTAATGTTTAGAAAAGTGGTGGAAGAATTGGTGAAAAATAATGAAGTTAACATTACAAGCCGCTATGAAAGTCTTGAAAAGAATAATGTGGTAGGCGACTTCCAATTCATTGTACTTGAAAAATACCTTAGTCAGGATAATGAATTGCCGTTCCTTGAAAGGATTATCATGAAACTATATTTCTGGTTAAAGGAAATTAGTCTTAGTGAGGAGAAAGGTTTTGGATTAGATACGAGTAGTGTAACTGTTGAAAAATTTCCTTTAATCGTTGCCCCCGTTACCGTTTTAAATTTGAAAAGAGTATACCATGACGGGAATGATTTTGAGTAGTGAACGTTGTGATGGATGATGGATTTTAAATATTTGAAGGTGTTTTCCCTTCTGCATTTTAATTGTTGAGATTTGTCTTATCTTAACCAATAATTTAATCTCTTGCCATCACTTTTACTTTATATCATTATTGGACTAATTGTACTCTCCATAGTCATCTACTTTTTACAAGAAAAGTTGATTTTTAAACCTGAAAAATTACATCCTGATTTTATTTTTGCTTACGATAACCCATTCGAGGAACTTTTTTTTGACACAGCCCCCGGTGTGCGCATCAATGGATTACACTTTTACCGCGAAAATCCAAAAGGGTTAATCTTATATTTTCATGGAAATACCCGAAGCATTAAAGGATGGGCTAAGTATGCCCGCGATTTTTTCAGGTACGATTATGATGTAGTGTTAGTTGATTATAGAGGTTTTGGGAAAAGCACCGGTAAAAGAACAGAAAAAGATATGTTGGCAGATATGCAATTTATTTATGAAAAACTAACCCAAACCTATCCTCAAAATCATATTCTGGTCTATGGAAGAAGTATGGGAAGTGGTTTTGCAGCTAAAATTGCGGCAGATAATACCCCTCGCTATTTAATTCTTGATGCTCCCTATTATAGTTTTTTGAAAGCAATGGAACGTTTTATGCCCATCCTACCCATGCGTTGGGTATTACGCTTTCATTTGCGAACCGATAAATGGATAAGAAAAGTGAATTGTCATACCTATATTATTCATGGTACCAAAGATTGGCTCATACCCATTAAACATAGTGAAAAACTGCAAAAATTTAGTCCCCATAAAATTACCCTTATCCGCATTCATGGTGGTAAACACAATGACCTACCCGATTATCCCGAATACCACAATTTTATCAGGGATATTTTAAAGTACTGAACCTGACTGCCTAACTTTGCGCAGTGACGAATAAAAAGAATGTAAAACGGTGGTTGAAAATAAGTATTATCATGTATTGTGTTTTGGGCACACTATTGTATTATTTTCAAGAAAAAATTTTTTTTCATCCCGTTGCCCTCGCTAATACTTCTATTTATCATTTTAATCAACCTTTTGAAGAAGCAAATATTTCGGTAGACGATAAAACATCTTTTAACATAGTACAATTTTCAGTTCCCGATTCTTTACAAAAAGGCATCGTATTGTATTTTCATGGAAACCGTGAAAATATTAACCACTATGCTAAATTTGCCATCAATTTTACCCGTAACCAATATGCGGTTTGGATGCCGGATTATCCGGGTTTTGGCAAATCCACCGGAAAATTAACAGAACAACAATTGTATGATGAGGCATTGCAAGTATATAAATTAGCTAGAACAAAGTACTCTCCCGAGAAAATTATCATCTATGGAAAATCAATAGGAACAGGGATTGCAGCACAATTGGCTTCAGTTCGTGATTGCAAAAAACTAATTTTAGAAACGCCTTATTATAGTTTTTCTTCCCTACTTAGATATGTTGCATGGATGTATCCTATTCATCAACTTTCTAACTTTCATTTTCCAACCAATGAATACCTGCTTAAAGTTACCGCACCCATAACTATCTTTCATGGAACGAATGACGGTGTTATCCCCTATCGAAATGCGAATAAACTGAGAGACATTTTTAAACCAGGTGACGCTTTTGTTACCATAGAAGGTGGTTCACATAATGACCTAAATAGCTTTTCGAAGATGCAGCATAAATTGGATGGTTTATTGCATGATTAGTTGAAGAAACCGATTCCATTTTAGGTTTTGTTAATCCTACCCAGCATTGCAAAAAATCAAACACCCTGCTTGAAACAGGAAAGCCATTTTGCATAGCCGGTTTCCATAGTGGCATTTCCAAACACATCATTTGTATCTTTCTATTAAAATAAGATTTTTGGTTTGCAAAGTAACTGACCGTTTTAGCGCCTAATGAATTTGCCATTCGGGTAGATGCAATTTTCAAAAATTGCCCATCCAATACAAACCCATTTTTATCAACTACAAATGAAAAGTAAATACGGAGAAACTTACCCGTATCACCCTGTTCAACCGCCTTGACAATTAAAGAATCAAATCCTTTAAATTGATTAAAATAATAATGCTTACAAGAATCGGTTCCGAAAGGAAAAGCAGGGGGTATTTGCACATAACGAGCATCATATATTATTTGATTCCTAGGCCCTATCATTATTTCTTGCGAATAGGTTTGTAGAAAAATAAACAACAATAAAATGCCCGTTTTCATTTTCATGTTGATTGCATGCTTGTAAATGCAAGTAACGCTTAAATAAGAAAAAAGTATTAGGTGTTTATACCTTACTAAATGATTATTTACACGATTTGGTTCAGCGTTTTTGGGATAGGTCGGAAATGATTTGGGTAGTATTTAGATTTTAGCCCATTAGAAGTAAACGAAAAAATTGTTTTCTATAAAAACAAACAGAAAACTATAACCTTGGGTGCTTTTTTATTTTATCTTTATTGATAGCCATCAATACTTGGAGTATTATGGAAACCCTTGTTTTCGTTGTAGGATTGATTGGGGTTTTCATCATCAACTATTTTATTTAACATATAAAACAAACACATGACACCTGAAGAAAGTTTTGCACAACTAGGTTTGACTTTACCCCCTGCCCCAAAACCATTGGGCGTTTACAAACCCCTTTTAATTGATGGCAAGCATTGTTTTGTATCAGGTCATGGAACGGTACAATCTGATGGAACATTAATCATTGGTCGCGTGGGAGATACCATGACGATGGAAGAAGGGAAATTAGCAGCCAGACAAGTAGGATTGGCGATTCTTTCTACTTTGAAAGAAAATTTAGGTTCTCTTAATAAAGTGAAGCGGGTAATTAAGGTGCTGGGAATGGTGGGCTGTACGCCCGATTTTGAAAAACATCCTTTTGTCATCAATGGTTGCAGCGAATTGTTTGCCGATGTGTGGGGTAATGATAATGGCATTGGCGTGAGAAGTGCAGTAGGCATGGGTTCCTTACCAGGAAATATTCCTGTGGAGATAGAGGCATTGTTTGAATTGGAATGAGGAAAGTGAAAAGTGAAAAGTGAAAAGTCAAACCCTTTCACGTTTCACTTTTGACTTTACAATTATCTTTCTGCATTAAAGTAAATAAAATGAACAATTGGTATATTATCAATAATATTGAGAAGGTTGATTCCCCTTCCCTAATCGTTTACATGAATAGGGTAAAGGAAAATATCCGTCAATTAATTTCAATGGCAGGGGATGCTTCCTTACTAAGACCACATGTTAAGACCCATAAAATGGCGGAAGTAGGCAAATTGATGCTGGATGCCGGAATCAATCAATTCAAATGTGCCACCATTGCCGAGGCAGAAATGCTGGGTATGATTAAAGCGCCGGATGTATTAATCGCACATCAACCCGTAGGGCCAAAACTGGAAAGACTATTACAATTGATAATTCGTTTTCCTGAAACACATTTTACCTGTATCATTGATAATTTTGTAACAGCAAAATCACTTTCACATTTATTTACTGAACATGGACAACGTATTCAGGTATTCATCGACCTCAATATTGGAATGAATCGTTCAGGCATTATTCCCGAAAAAGCATTATCCTTATTTACAGAATGCCAAGCCTTGCCAAGTATTCGTATCATTGGTTTACATGGATATGATGGACACATTAGAGACACGGATTTAACGCAAAGAAATATTCGTGCCGATGAGGCTTTTTCTAAACTCGAAACACTAAAAAAACAAATTGAATCCATTGCAAAAAGAACAATGCAAGTTGTGGTAGGCGGTTCTCCCTCTTTTCCTACACATCTCAAAAGAAAAGGAGTACAGGTTAGTCCGGGCACTTTTGTTTTTTGGGATTGGGGTTACAAACACATAGTTCCAGACGAGCCTTTTGAATACGCGGCATTGGTTATAACCAGGATTATTTCGATCATTGATGAACAAACCATATGTACAGATCTCGGTCACAAATCTGTAGCTGCAGAAAATCCATTACCCCGGGTTCATTTTTTAAATGCATCGGATGCAGTTCCAATTGGACAAAGCGAAGAACACTTGGTTGTTAAAGTTCCCGATAGCGCTATATATAAGATTGGTGAAGTATGGTATGGCGTGCCGGTTCATATTTGTCCAACAGTTGCACTATATGATTTTGCAGTAATTGTGGAGAATAATATTGTCGTTGATCATTGGAAAGTAATATCAAGAACAAGACGAATAACCATTTAATATACCCTTAGTATGTTTACTATCGACGCCCATCTTGATCTCAGCATGAATGCCATGGAATGGAACCGTGATCTTCTAAAACCGGTTGCTGAAATTAGAAAGAGAGAAGAAGGCATGACTGATAAACCCGACCGAGCAAAAGGAACCGTTTCATTGCCGGAATTGCGAAAAGGAAATATTGGCTTGGTCGTTGCCACACAAATTGCACGAGTTGAAATACCCGGTAGTCAAATAAAAGGCTGGCACTCACCTGAACAAGCTTGGGCCCAAACACAAGGGCAATTGCAATGGTATAAAAGCATGGAAGAAGCCGGAGAAATGGTACAAATAAAAAACAAGATAGAATTGGATAAACATTTGGCCATTTGGTTAAATGAAGAATCAAATGAATCAAAGCCTATTGGTTATATTTTAAGTCTCGAAGGGGCAGATTCCATTGTCACCTTAGATCATTTACATCGTGCCTATGCAAATGGATTGAGAGCAATCGGTCCCGCACATTATGGTCCTGGCAGGTATGCAAACGGCACAAATTCAAGCGGAGGATTGAATGGAAATGGTAAAGCTTTACTGAAAGAAATGGAGCAACTAAATATGATCTTGGATGCTACTCATTTATGTGATGATGCATTTTGGGATGCAATGGAATTATATAATGGACCCATTTGGGCCAGTCATAACAATTGTAGAACGCTCGTAAACCATAATCGTCAGTTTAGCGATGAAATGATAAAAGTATTGATTGAAAAAAAAGCGGTGATTGGTGGGGCATTGGATGCCTGGATGATGGTACCCGGATGGCAAAAAGGTGTATCAGACCCCAAAGAAATGAATTGTGATCTCGAAAAAATGATTGACCATATGGATCATATTTGCCAGATTGCAGGCAACACTTTACATATCGGCATTGGTACCGATTTGGATGGGGCTTATGGCAAAGAGCAATGCCCATATGATGTTGAAACCATTGCCGATTTAAAAAATGTACCCAACTTATTAATGAATAGAGGATATAAGCTTTCCGATTGTGAAAATATCATGCATGGAAACTGGTTGCGGTTATTAAGATCAGCTTGGGACTAATCAAAATCCTCTGTGCAACTCTGTGTATTCTGTGCCTTTGTGTTAAAAAATTAGTCATTCGTGTTTTTTCAACACAGAGCCACAGGGGTAGGGAGTTACACAGAGAGATTATCTCAACTCTTTTAATACTGTTTTATTTTTTGAAACTGTAAGCCGATGATTTACGCCAACTTTCACTGCGTAATTATTTTTTTCATGACTAACCGGGAATTCGAAACATACCGGATAATCATACTCTTTTACACGAGATGTAATAACTGACAACACATCCATTCCAAATGGCGTAGTTGTATCTTTTATTTCCGTAAACCCGCCAATAATCAATCCTGCCAATTGAGTTAACATTCCATTTCTTTTTAGTTGAATCATCATTCGATCAATGTTATAAATGTATTCGCCCACATCTTCCAAAAATAGAATTTTACCTTTTGTTTTGAAAGATGACACGCTACCAATCAAATGCGCCACCAAAGAAAGATTACCGCCTATTAATTCTCCTTCCCCCTTTCCCACCCTGTTTAATACATGGGGTTCGCAAGAATAGTTGGCGGCAATTCCTTTTAATGCTTTACGCAGAGACTGAACAAATTCTTTATCTGACTCCCCATCATTAAATGCATTTGCCATAGGCGCATGTAAAGAAGCAATGTGTAATTTCGAATAAAGATGTGCATGCAAAACAGTAATATCACTAAACCCTATTACCCATTTTGGATTTTTTTTGAATTTTGTAAAATTGAGTTGGTCGATGATTCGGCTCATGCCATAGCCTCCTCGAGCACATAAAATCGCTTTCACTTCTTTATCATCCATCATGGCTTGTAAATCTGCTAATCTGTCGGCATCTGTTCCGGAAAAATAATGAAATTGATTTCCAAGTGTTTTTCCTAGCCTTATTTGGTAGCTCCAAGATTTTAATACTTGAATACAAGTTGCTGCTTTTTCAAGTGGCATATAGCCGGATGGGCAAATGATGCCTATAATATCGCCTTTTTGTAAATAAGGTGGAATGGTAATCATTCAACAAAAATACTAAAAACTACTCGCTCGGCTCTGCCGAGTGAGTAATATCAACAGGCTACCAGCCTAAAAATTCCCTCTTTTAATAATCACTTGCGTTGGGATTATCAACTGTTATTCCGATCATTTATTTAATAAGGGCTAAAATGTATCAGTCTAACAATTTTTAAATATCAATTTACTTTGGTCAAAATAAGGGAAGAACCAGCCATAACCTGGGTACTGGCAGCAGTTTCAGAATTGTGCTTGAATTCTAATGATCCCGAAGCAGTTACAATAAGAATCCCTTCAATAATAGCCAGCATATCTGCATTGATAATATCAACACTCACAGTAGGTCCCATCTTAGTATTTAGTGTCCGAATACTATACGATTCATGAATATTTCCTGTGGCAGCAGATATTGCTTGACTTGCCGCAGCTGTTGCTGCAGCACCACCCGTACTTGCATAACGCCAATTGGCCAGAAAGTTAGTCACAGTACCGGTATGATTTATGGCAAAATCAACACCAGTTGTTGTTACAGAAGACTGATACCGAATAAAATATTGAAATACATAAGTACCTACTCCTACGGCAGTTGTAAGTCCTGAAATGGTTGCTAAGGTAGTAGTTGCATTAGCAGTTGCATCTGATGACAGAGAAACTATTTTAATTCTATCCAACTGTGTTTGAATATTTGAAGTAACGCCCGTTAGTTGATTCATTTCTGTACCGGTAACAGTAACAGATGTACCACTCAAATTAAAAGGAGAAGGGATTGCCAGTGTGCCACTTACTGTTAGGCCATTTAAGGTTCCTACAGTTGTGATTTGTGGTTGCCCAGCTGTAGTAATTGTTCCACTTAATGTACCCGCAGTAATATTGCCACTTACAGTAATAGAAGACAAGCCGCCCAAGCTTGTAATGTTTGGCTGGGCTGCTGCAGTAAGGGTGCCACTAATTGTACCTGCAGTAATATTGTTTGTAACCGTTAAAGCCGAAAGCGTACCCACGGAAGTAATGGCATTTGAAGTACCCGCACTTAAAGTGCCACTGAATGTTCCACCTTCTATAGTCCCTGTAAAGCTCATATTGCTCACATTGGTAATACTGGTAACAGAAAGTGTATTAGCATCAACAGTACCGGTTACTGTAATTCCTGTTTGTGCAGTAAGTGCATTTATTAAAAAAAATTGGATTGCTATTACTAGACCCCATTTTAAAACTGCCACCATATAAAAATGTTTATACATGTTGCTAAAATCATGAAGAATTTTTGCATTTAAAAAGGCATTCAAGCCATTTTCACATTAATAGTTTAATAAATGCTTAAAATATACAATGCAAATTAAATAGCCGGAAGTTAAAATAGAATTAAATGCAGATTAGAACGGGATTAGAAATGTTTGTTTAGTTAAAAGGAACTCATAGAATTTCCAGAATACCTAACACATAAGAGCTGATGATAAAACAATACTTTTTTATCAACTGGGCTAGCAGCCTAATTGAGCTCTTCTAAATAAAAAGATTAAATATCATTGTAAACTTGGTTCCGATATCATATTTCACAACAATTCTAAACACCGGAGCCTACATGGCATGAAAAGAATTGGCAATGGGGATAGTAATTGCAAATTGAGATCCCACTTTGGGTTTGTTAATGACGGAAATGGAGCCTTTGTGGATATCGATAATTTCATGAGCCAAAGAAAGTCCGAGACCAAAACCCAGATTGTATCTACTGCTGCTTCCCCTGTAAAAGGGTTCAAAAATATGGGGAATATCCTCTTCTTTAATTCCAGGCCCATTATCAGCAATTACTATTTCAAAATCGTTTGATTGAAAATGGAGAAAAATATTCGTTATATGGTCTTGTGAATATTTACAACCATTTTGGACAACATTTTTTATTGCACTAAATAAAAGATCAACATTTCCAAAAACCAGCAGCTTTTCTTCAACATTCGGATAGGCATCAAAATGCAAAAACACCTTATATTCTACATCATATTGTTTAATTGCGTGGGGAAGTTTCAATAACATCTCATCAACACGAAATAAAGAAAATTCAATACCCGAAATTGAGCCTCTGGCTTTGGCAATTTCAAGCAATGCCTTGGTTAACTGAGTCAGGTTGATTACGTCTTCACATACCGAAAGAATTACTTTTTTATATTCTACAACATTCCTTTCCTTTTGAAGTGATATTTCGAGTTGGCTCAAAATAGAGGTTAGCGGTGTTGACAACTCATGAGATGCATTTGCAATGAATCTTTTTTGACTTTCAAATGATTTCTGCAACCTATTTAATAGTTCATTAAATGTTGTGGCTAGTTCATTCAACTCATCTTTGGGCTTTGGGGCAATAATTCTTTTTGACAAACTGAGTGAAGAAATTTCATTCACTTCAGCAATAATTTTTTTAATCGGTACAACCAAGTTATTAGAAAAGAAAAATCCTGAAATAATTGTTATCAAAACACTTGAAATAAAGCTAAAAAATAAGATAATCTTTAATTGATTTATTTTATCAATCCCATCCAAATCCTTAGCTGCGTTTATTACTAAGTATGTATTGTCCTTAGCAAAATATAAAAGAGCAACTGCTTCAATGTTTTTGATAGAAAAATAATATTCTCCGTTTTTGTTTACCTTTTCCTTGATATCCTCATTTAGTAAAAAAGCGTTCGAATTTTCTTGCGTATACTGATAAAATATATTTCCATCTTGATCATACACAATTGTGCTTCTTTGCTGGAGAGCAATTAATGTTAGCTCATCAATCCTTCGCAATAAATTTTTATTCATTTCGGGAACTTTAATGAGAAGGCTCATTGTTGTTAATGCCCTGTTCCGAAGTCTTTTTCTGAAATCATTTTGGCGATTACTCTCTGAAAGAAAGTATATGGTGATGCAAAGAAATAAAAGCATGGCAGTAACCAGCAATGAATAAATCAGCACAATCTTATGCTTAAATTTCATGTTTTTATATATCTTTTAAAATGTATCCCATACCAATCTGCGTATGAATTAATTTAATGGAGAATTCTTTATCGATCTTGTTTCTTAAATAATTCACATAAACGTCAATAACATTGGTATTTGTATCAAAATCAATATTCCAGACATTTTGTGCAATATCGTTTCTGGAAACCACCCGGTTCTTGTTTCGCATAAAATATTCCAATAACTGAAATTCTTTTGTAGTTAGGGTTATTACAATTTTGTTCCTTTTTACTTCTTTACTCTCCAAATTCATTTCTATATCAGCAACTTTTAAAAGTTGCCCGGTTTGCAAAGGAAGACTAATTGTTCTTTTTAACAATGCGCGAATCCTTACCAATAATTCTCTGAACTCGAAGGGCTTAACTAAATAATCATCTGCCCCTGCATCAAAACCTTCAATTTTATCATCTGTTGATGTTAGTGCAGTTAGCATCATTACAGGCACCCTTTGATCATAATTTCTAATTTGTTTACAAAGATTATATCCGTTAATCTCAGGTAGATTTATATCCAGTATGACAAGTTGATAACTATTAGCCAAAAAAAGTTTTTTCCCAATTAGTCCATCGTAAGCAAGATCTATATTGTATCCATTCTCTCTAAGTCCAGTTTTTAATGCTAGCGCAATTTTTACTTCATCTTCTACAATTAATATATTTATCTCTCCCATGATACCTGATTATTTTGAAATCATAACACCAAACTATTTCAAACTACTTACAATGTATATGTTTTGCAATCAAAAATAGTAACAATAAATCCTAAAATGCCCATCTGTTTTACATATTCTGAAAAAGGGTATCGCTTCATTCCCGTTTTCCGAATTACCAAAGTTGTTTACCCTTCATTCAAGAAAAAAAATCAAGCAGTTAATGGTTAGAGTTATTGACAGCTGCCGGCTCAAAATTGCTTACTTCCACGGATTACTTACTTTTGCACTTCTTAAGCTTTACCTGAATGAAGCTTAGAATCACTAATTCTGAAGTTTTGGAACAGAAAAGAATACGATAAAGAACTAAAGTCAACCATAAAAATGAATCAACCAAAAAGATATTTAATCACTTCCGCACTACCCTATGCCAATGGCTTAAAACACATTGGCCACCTGGCGGGGGCATATTTACCCGCTGATATTTATGAGAGGTACTTGAAAGCACAAAAAAGGGATGTGGTTTTCGTTTGTGGCAGCGATGAACATGGAACGGCCATTCCTATTCAGGCTACCAAAGAAGGAACCACTGCAAGAGCCATTATAGATAAGTATCACCCTATCATGGAACAGAATTTTAAGGACCTAGGCATTGCTTTCGACATATATCACCGTACCAGTGACCCCTTACATCACAAAACGGCGCAGGATTTTTTTAGCAAATTGAATGACAATGGCGATTTAGAAATAAAAGAAACCGAACAATATTTTGACGAAGCAGCCAATACTTTTTTGGCCGACCGCTATATAAAAGGAACTTGTCCCAATTGTGCTTACGAAAGTGCATTTGGTGATCAATGCGAGCGTTGTGGCAAGAGTTTGAGTCCGGAAGAACTCATTAACCCGGTAAGTACTTTAAGTGGCAATACCCCCATTAAAAAGCTAACCAAACATTGGTACCTACCTTTGAATAGACATGAAGACTTTTTGCGGGA
>JANOVY010000210.1:0-4133 GCA_031417635.1 Bacteroidota bacterium
TGCACTTAGTCTAGGGCGCACCAAAACATTGCCTGAATTAATTTAAACTCATAGGTTCATAGGAAAGAAAAAGGGCACATAGAGATTGAATTCTATGTACCCATTGCTGTAACCTATTGTTTCTATGTGTTAAAAAAAACTTGAAATGAAACGGCCATTGATTTATGGATACAATACAAACAAAATCCAACACTGGCTTTGCAAAACTATATCAATGCACTTAGTCTAGGGCGCACCAAAACATTGCCTGAATTAATTTAAACTCATAGGTTCGTAGGAAAGAAAAAGGGTACATAGAGATTGAATTCTATGTACCCTTTGCTGTAACCTATTGTTTCTATGTGTTTTAAAAAAAACCTTGAAATGAATCGGCCATTGATTTATGGATGCAATACAAACAAAATACAACACTGGCTTTGCAAAACCATATCAATGCACTTAGTCTAGGGCGCACCAAAACATTGCCTGAATTAATTTAAACACAGAGACAACATAGATTTTGAGTTCACAGAGGTTAGTAGCCCAAACCTAGATCCCTTCCTTTCATGATAGCAGGAACGCCATCAGCAATCCATTTGGCAGGCTTATCCCCTTTTAACAAGTAATCAAAGAATTGCTGCTCGCGAATAGAAATGTCTTTTCTATTTTTTCTCTCCAACAACCCATGACCCTCTCCGTTATAATTTAGGAACCAAATCTTTTTATTCAACCTTCTCATAGCCGTATAATATTCAATCCCCTGGTACCAAGGCACAGCACCATCTCCATCATTGTTCATGATCACCAAGGGAGTTTTCACCGAGGGAAGTGAGAAAAGTGCAGAGTTCTCTTTATACAATTCCGGTTTTTCCCAAATAGTGCCCCCTATCCTGCTTTGCGTATGCTCATACTGAAACTGGCGGTTCACTCCACTCTCCCAACGAATACCGCCATACGCACTAAACATATTTACAACCGGTGCACCGGCCCAGGCAGCGGCATATAAATTGGTTTTGGTAATGAGGTAGGCAATTTGGTAACCACCCCAACTTTGTCCTTGCAAACCTATTTTAGTACTGTCTACAAATCCTTTTGAAACCACGGCTCTTGTTCCACTCAATATATAATTATAAGCACTTTGACCAGGGTAACCAATTTTATACCAAATATCCGGAACAAATACAACGTAGCCACGACTTACAAAAAAACTGATATTCAGATTGGATCTGGTAGGTGAAGGGGCAATATAATTGTGTAATGTTTGATTGTTTCTTTCATAAAAGTAAACGATCATTGGATACTTTTTCTTTGGATCAAAATCTTCGGGCTTATACAAAACACCTTCGGTTTCTTTTCCTGTATATGCTTTCCATGTAAATAATTCTGACGTACCCCAGTTATAATTGGCTTGTTGCAGATTGGTATGAGATAATTGAACAGCACTTGACTGGATAGGATGCACATATACATCAGTAGACTTTACAAAACTCTCTTTTGTATATAATAAAACAGCTGCATCCTTGGCTTTCTGTACTGCCAAACCCATATTCACCGGTTCTTTCACCAAAACAGTTAATTCATTACTCTTTCCTAATTCCAATATGGCGAGCCCGCTACTTTTATCCTTTTCATCAAATAATCTCAACAATAATTTTTGATTTTCAGTAATAAATTTCTCGTCAGGATCGGTGTTCACATAGCGGTATTCAATTTTATTTTTTCTGCCGGAACTGATGCAGATTGATTTCTCTACACCTAGCGGATCTACTTTCCAAATATCATATCGATCATAGATCAATACATATTTGTCATTCTCCATCCATTTGATGATACCGTATGCATTGGGTTCATCGGGCACATCATTTTCTTCATCAGTTAGTGAAGTTGTTATATCTTTTGCTACAGGATATGTTTTTTTAGTAATTGCATTGTATACAAAATAGCCGGGCTTTTTCTCATCAAAGAACATTAAATATTTGCCGGAATAAGAAGCACTGATTACGTTGCCTTTAAAATTAGCCGTAATCAGATCGGTGGTTCCTGTTTCCGGATTTACCGCATACAAATCATTCAACGTATACCCCTGCCATTGCGCTGCAACCCTTTTACCAAAATCGGATACTGCATAAAAAACAGATCCATCGCCTTCCATGGTTTGAATAAAACTGCGATACTTTTCAATACCCAACTGTACCAATTGTTTTGTAACAGGATTTACCATCGCCAAATAATTTTTACGCAAATCTGATTCAAGGTTTTTTAATTGAACCGGTTGAATGTTATCGTCATTATAATGCCAAATATCAACGCTAACCCTATCAAATTCAGGTAATGTGGTGTCTTTCACCGGCAAAATATTCGAAGTCCCTACAAATAATCTATTACCGGTTTTACTAAAACCAATCGTTGCATTTTCACTGATTGTATGATTTGTGGGTAATCCTTTGGTATTTCGATCAGCAATGAATAGTGCACTATCGTTGCCTTCAATATGATAATATAGTTTATAAAATTTTTGCAATGACTTGCTACTACTATCTCTTTCTACAACAAACGCAACTTGTTTACCTTCTTCATCCATTCGATATCCTTTCGCATCGTTAAACCCTTTGAAAATGATGGTAGTATTGTTCTGCTTTAAATCAACGCGAGTAACGGTTGCTTTAACCAATGCATCATTCGTTTTTTTGGATGTTTCGATGATTAGCACATTCCCTTTTTTATTAAAGAAGAATTCCGTAACCAATTTAAAACTTCGCAATTCGCCGGTACTTAAATTTCGCAATACCAGTTCTGTTCCTTCTTCAAAAGGGTCTTCCGGCAATTTGGGTGCTGAGGGCGGGGAGTCTTTCTTTGGATTTTTTGAAACGGAAAAGCCATTCAATTTAATTTCTCCCGCTTTATTTCTCAAGCTATCTGCTATGTGCAACAAACTATCTGCCATCGATAGCATGGCATTTACTTTGGAGGCAGAATCAGGTTCTGATTTGTTTCTATTATTATCAGGTAGGGGTTTGTCTAATAAATAAGCCAACCAATTTCCGGATTCATCCGGCACTTTAAAACTTTTTAAACGTGGTATTTTAACCGGATTCGCTTTACCCAATTCAAGTATCACCAAACTGTCTTTCGGCATTTCATCCGCTCTCTTCTTTTTAATGCGGGCATCGCGGGTTTCTTTGAAGAAAGGCTTGATTCTGCAAATCAGAAAGCGACTGTCCTCAGTTATGACCGGTCCATAACCTCTGGGTATTTCTTTTTTGTATTCTCCTGATGTAGATTGAATATACAATACCCCATCTCCTTCCTGTGGATTCACAGAATAAGCAACATATTGTCCATTGTTACTAATACTCCTGTCACCAATGCTTTGCCAGCCATCATAAACAGAATGATCTAACGGCTTTTTTTGAGCTGTTACTGTAAGCATGATAAAACTGCCTAGTAAGAGTAAAAGATTTTTCATTTTCAGTTGTTTTGGGTGGGTATGAAGATAAATATTATGTGGTTAAAGGGGTTAAAAGGGTTAAAAAAGTTAAAAGGGTTAAAGGAGTTAAAGGGGTTAAAAGGGGTTAAAAAAGTTAGAAGGATAGCAATTAGAACGAATTTTCAACTTTAGCTTTTCACACATCTATCAGCTTTTAACCACTTACACAACTTTTACCCCTATAACCAATATAACCACTTTAACTTCTTTAACTAATTTAACTTCTTTAACGAATTTAACCACTTTAACTCTTTTTAACCCTTAGTATGATACATTTACATTACAAACTAAATATTATGAAAAAATCTTTATTCCTATTACTTTTTATTAATTCACTGCTTTGCATTCATACACAAGCCCAAAAACATAGCTTGGTTAAAAAATGGGAAACAGATACGCTACTCAAAACACCGGAATCTGTTTTATATGATGAAAAAGAAAAAATATTGTACGTATCAAATATTGACGGTGGCCCGGCAGATAAGGATGGAAAAGGATCGATAGGCAAAGTAGCACTGGATGGAAAAATTATCAAAACAGACTGGGTAACCGGCCTCAATGCACCCAAAGGAATGGGCATTTATAAAAACAAATTGTATGTAGCGGATTTAACGGAAGTAGTGGTGATTGATATTGAAAAAGCAACAATCATTGAACACATTCCGAT
>JANOVY010000211.1:0-39076 GCA_031417635.1 Bacteroidota bacterium
CAATCAATTGATTCCCTTCTAACTTCTCTTTAAACTGAACTGATTGACTACCTAAAATTCGATCTACATATTGGGTGCCCTTCAACCCGGAGGTTATTGCATTTCCCATGATGTGAATGATATTTCGCATTTTTTCAAATACCTCTCCAGCTGAGATATTACCACGGGCAGTTTCATAATCAACAGCGAGTTCCCAAAGCGATTTGGTTTTATCCTCATTGTACTGCAACATTTCATGACAAGTAATAAAAGGAACGGTCATATTTTTCCTAGCCATGATCGGCAAAACCGGCTTTAATATTTTGATATCCAAAACACCTTCCATTTGTTCCAGTTCTTTGCAAATAATGGAATCCGGACTTGTTTGCGATTTCATTTCTATAAATGACATCTCGCCTTTATGAAAAATGAGGTCATCAAAAACCATGGTAGCCTTAATATAGGTCATTATATTTTCGGGTGACTTACAGTAAATCAAGGTTTCAAAATAATCACCGGCCATCGACACAGTTACCCCATCAATAGCAATGACTTCTATCATACCACCCCCGGTTGAAATTGCGGTCAGTTTTCGAGTTTCCTTTTCATTGCTAAGGGTTAATTGGTAGGTATTGGGATGATTGGCAGCGATATCACAAATATTGATGATAACTTCGATGCCGGCTGTCATCAAATATTTTTCAGATTCCGGTAAACGTTCATCATACGCTTCCCAACCCAGAAATCCTCCGAATAACCCCATATCTGAACCTTGGCTTTTATGCGTTGTTGCCAATGAACCGTTGGGATCAAATTCGATCAAAATGGTCTTCATGGAATCATTCATCAGGTCTCTGCAAAGCCTCGCAATACGCAAAGAAGCTGCACAATGAGAGCTGGAAGGCCCCCTCATAACAGGTCCAATTACGTCGTTGAAAATACTTGGATAAGTAGTCATTTTTTGGGTTGATTTACTGGCCATTTAAAAGTACACATTATTTCTAACCCTATTGTGTTATTTCTTGTAAGGCGAAACACCATTAATCACAAGAAAAGGCTTATCAATTTCCTTTTTTCCATCCAATAAAAATAATTGATAGTTTCCCGCAGTAAGAAATTTATCATAATGAATAAAATAGGGTAAATCGCTTTTTTGCTTTTTTATTACCAAATCCCATCTATACTGGTTATATCCTTGATGACCTTGGATGGAATCTTTCCAAATTTCTTTGTTGTCTTTATCTCTGAGAGAAAGGGTTACCAGTTTTGATTTATTGAGCCAGAAACTGATAGGTGTTTTTTCAACAGTTCTATAATCGGGTTCACCTTCTGATGAGTTAAACCAGGGCCTTTTACTTTCGGGTGATGAAAATAAATAATCACTTGCTGCAGCCCATTGTCCGGAAACCATTTCTTGTATAGGGTGGAGAGTAATTTTATATATTCCCCTTCCATGAGTAGCAGCCACTAATTCCATGGTAGACTCATGAATCTCAAGGTCAGATACAGCAACGCTCGGCATCTGATGGCCAAGAATAGACCAGTTATTACCCCTATCAATCGATATATAAACGCCACGAATGCTACCTACATATAGAATGTTTTCATTGGTTGGGTCTTCTAGTATTACGTTAACCGGCTCATTTGGTAATCCTATGTTGATGTTTTTCCACTTTTTTCCATTGTCTTCTGAAACGTACAAATAACTATAAAGATCATCTGTATTAATTCCTGTCATGGCAAGATACACTCGTGTTTTTGCAAAGCGGGAAGGGCAAATACTTCGAATGTAATGATTGGCAAGACCGGCAGAATTTTCTTCCCAACTTACCCCGTCATTTTTAGAAAACCAAAAAGCGCCTTTGTCAGTACCCGCATAGAGTAAACCTTTTTCCAATTTCGATTCTACAATGGCACCCAATGCCACAGACTTTTTTTCATTCATTGTAGAAATAGAAAGATCCGGACTAATTACTTTCCAGTTATCTCCCCGATCAACACTTTTGAAAATAAAATTACCGCCATGATACAGGGTCTTGTTTTGATGAGGTGAAATAAAATACGGTGCTATATAATTAAAGCGAAGGGTATCTTTTGAATCTTTCGAAAGACTAGGCTGAATATAATGGGTGGTGTCTGTATGTTGATCTAAACGCATAGCTGCCCCATGTTGCATACTGTAATAAACAATGGCAGGATCAACCGGATCAACTTGCGTTACACAACCATCGCCACCATCCCAAGGGTCTATCCATATGTATTGCCATGGGTCGGGGAATCTTGTATTGATTTCTTTAGGTGGTCCATATACAGTTGCATTATCCTGTGTGCCGCCATAAATCAAATTGGTTTTTTGATCGATGGTAATATCATAAAATTCTCCGGTAGGAATATTATTGTAATGCATCCAGGACAATCCTTTGTCGTAGCTAACATAAAAACCTCCATCATTTCCTACAGCTATGTGTTTGGGGTTTTTTGGATTGATCCATAATTCACATTGATCTAGGTGTAAACCTTGGGCAAGACTCGGGTTCATCCTGTTTACTTTACCCCCTAGGTATGAAAAAGTTTTTCCTCCGTCGGAACTATTCGCAAGACGTACACCCAAACAATATACCTCTTCATCATCTTTAGGGTTCACATATACATCAGTAAAATACCAACCAATGCCGGGAAATATTTTGAAAGGCTTTTCGTGCGTTTTTGTCCAGCTGATTCCACCATTGATGGTTTTGTATAATTCGGCTGCATCGTTTTTAGAATTTTTTAAGTTATCAATTAAAGCATATGCTTTATTGGGATTCGAATAAGATACAGCAAGACCTATTCTCCCGGTTAATAATCCCGAGGGTAAACCATTGTTACAAGCCGACCAAGTTTTTCCGGCATCGGTACTTTTATAAACACCACTATTTTTTCCACTAATGGCGGGATATACTTCCCAAAGGGAGGCATACATAATGGCCGGATTGGAAGCGGATATCATAATATCATTGGCACCGGTCTTATCATTTACATATAAAACTTGTTGCCATGTTTTACCCCCATTATTGGTTCTATACAAGCCCCTGTTTTTATTTGTTGACCAAAGATGTCCGAGTACTGAAACCAAAACTATATCAGGGTTGGTAGGGTGAATCGCAATTTCTGCAATAGACCAAGAATCTTCAAGGCCTATGTGTTGCCAGGTTTTACCTGCATCGTTTGATCGATACATCCCTGTTCCGGGCAATGTAAAATTTCTTGGCTTTTTTAAATTTTCACCGGTGCCCAAATAAATGATGGATGGGTTTGAGGGAGCCAGTTCCATATCCCCAATACCCAAAGAGGATTTTTCATTAAAAACAGAATACCAGTCAATCCCATTGTTTATAGTCTTCCACAATCCCCCCGATCCAAATCCCACATACATGGTTCCGGGATGTGTGTGATCTACTTGAACAATATCGGCTCTTGCAGAATTTAGGGTTGGTCCCAATGAAACCCACTCAAGGCCATACCTTGTTTCATTCTTCATTTTTTGATAAGTCTGGAAAGAAGTTTCAAGGGGTGAAATTGGTTGTTGCGGAAATGCTAATATTGGACAAAAAAAAGACCCCAAAAAGTACAGAATGAAGATTTTCTTTTTGCCGTTAAATATTTTCATAGTCATGCGATAGTTTATCTTTTGATTATTTTTCTTTTCCTTAAAATCAATTTTCTACATCGGCAAACACTTTTTTTCATCATCAACTAAAAACGAAATTATTATGTTGATGCTGAGACGGTGTATACCGGATTTCTTGAATCTATTATTTGCTTGATTACATACGAATTTGATATTGAAAAATAAAATAACAACTGCTTATTCAATTGTATACACAACTCCTTTTTCAGTTGTAAATTCTACAATACCTCCCTCTAAGCTTTTATAATTTACAATTCCTTTATTGCTTTTTATTTTCAAGTTCGGTTTGCTTTCTATTCTGCAATTTTCTCCTGCTTTAGAAATTATTTTGAATGTAACTACTTTTTTATTCTTCCACGTATATTCTAATTCAAATGCACCTCTAGCACAAACACCTTTAAATTCTCCCTCAAACCATTCTTGGGGTAAAGCGGGTAGAAGTTTAATAAAACCTTCTTGTGATTGAACCAACATTTCTGTAATGGCAGCAGTAACTCCAAAGCTTCCATCTACCTGAAGTGCTTTTCCACAAAGTGCGAATAGTGATTTACAGCACTGTTCTTTTAGATAGCCCTTATAAATTTTATTTGCCCTATCTCCATCACCCAGTCTTGCCCATAAAGCCATTTTCCAGGCTCTGGAAAAACCGGTGGCACCATCTCCTCTTTCATTCAATACTTTTTTATAGGCCTCAATTAGGGCAGGCGTCTTTTTCTCGAATAAAACTTTTCCGGGGTATAGTCCATACATATGAGAAAAATGGCGGTGATTTTTTTCGAGCGATTTCCAATCGTCGGCCCATTCTTGCAAAGAACCATCGGCACCAATTTGTGGGGGGACCAATTGTTCTCTCGCTACTGATACACCCAAGACAAAAGCATTTTTTTTATTTAAAATTTTTGAGGCTTCTCCAAAATAGCCAAAAAGGTCATACAAAATTTGTTCATCAATAGAGGAACCGGCACAAATGGTGGTGCCTTCTCTGAAACCCGCTGTTACTTCATCAAAATAGGGTTTATTACCGCCCCCATCAGGAAAGTTTTCAGGTGATGTGGAGGGGTTGGTTACTAACCATTTTCCATTGGGATGTTTCACTAAAAAGTCCATAAAAAATTGAACAGCTCCTTCGATAACCGGATAAATTTCTTTTAAAAATTCTTTGTCCATTGTATATTGATAATGTTCCCATAAATGGGTACAAAGCCAAGCACCGCCAACAGTAAATGTTCCCCAAGTGGGGCCATCCATGGGTGCAGCTACCCTCCAGATATCTGTGTTTTGGTGAAACACCCATCCCCTTGCACCATAATGTTCACGGGCAACCTGGCTACCTTGGTCTTGTAATTCTTTAATCATCCGAACCAACGGCTCTGAACACTCTGAGAGGTTACCGCTTTCTACTGGCCAATAGTTCATTTGAGTGTTAATATTGGTTGTGTACTTTGCATCCCATGATGGATTCATATCATCATTCCAGATGCCTTGCAAATTTGCGGGTTCCGTTCCCGTTCGAGATGAAGCAATCATCAAGTACCTGCCAAACTGGTAACTGAGGGCAGCAAAGGAGGGGTCGGGTGCAGATTCTGTTTTCTGCAATCGTTCAATGATTGGCAAAAATGAATTTTCGGTGGTTGATAATTTCAATGATACACGAGAAAATAAATTTGTATAGTCGTTCACAGCTGCATCTAGAATGTTTCTGTATTTTTTATTTTCAATTTTTTGCAGACAATCCTCCACTCTTTTGTGTTCATTGGCGGTTACATCTTTATAATTTACAAAATTTGTAGCAGCTGCAAAATAAAGCGTAACTGAATTGGCATTTTCAATTATCAAATCCACCCCTTCTGTTTTTATTGTGCCACCATCTGAAATGGCTTTTATTCTCGCTTCATATTTTAATTTACCAGCTACACCCATGTAATCAGCCGATTTACCGGTAAGTGCCAATCCATCTGAGCCGGATTTATCCATTCTAAAATAATCAGTTGCATAATTAGAATGGGTTTGATTTCTAACACCCCTAAGATTGGCCTTAAAAGAGATACTGCCAGGTTTACTGGCGGTTAATCGAATAACAATTACCTGATCAGGTGTTGAAGCAAACACATCCCTTTGAAATCGAACACCTTTGGCTGTATATATTACACTACTTATACCATTTTCTAAATCAAGACATCTTTTATAATCGCTTACCGAATCTTCGTTTTTAAAAAACAAATGCAGGTTGGCAAGGCTCTGGTATTTTTGTTGCTCAACCGGATATCCCATTAAATTTCTTCCAAATAAATTGTGTGCTTCTAGGTATTTTCCGGCAAAAACAAGTTGCTGTATTTCCGGCAAGACCTTATATCCGTTTTTTACAACGGTAGAATAAGGTCCGCCCGACCAATAGGTTTCTTCGTTTAACTGAATACGTTCTTCACCGTATTTGCCAAATACCATAGCACCCAATCGCCCATTACCTATTGGCAGTGCTTCATCCCATTTTTGGGCAGGCTTAGCATACCACATAAAAGTAGATGGATTAAAACGCTTGTTTTCAATATGCTCAAATAAATTATTTCTCTGTGCAATACCCGGCGAAATTGAGAAACAAGTAAAGAACAGAGATAACCAAATTGAATTTTTCATAAATCGAGAATTGAAAAAAATTATTGTTTGAATGCATCAACGCTATAATATCACTATTATCTAGATCATCTTTTGTTCTAGTAAAACATCATTTTTCTTGATATAAATACCTAATTTGTAAGTTATCATAAAAAGGCACATTTTCCAATATAAATGCTTTCTTTTCTTATAAAAATCAATAAATAGCAAACACATGATGATAACAGTTATATGGGTTGTATTTATTCTCCTGGCAATTTGGTTTTGTTATATTGTAATGAAAGATTTTTTAAAACACAAGAACAATCTTGAAAACTGTAGTTGGGCCAAAACGGGCATCATTGGTTTTGTCGTTAATTTTTTTGATGTATTGGGTATCGGCGCATTCGCACCACAAACCGCATTATTAAAATTTACAGGACAAACCAAAGACAGAGTCATACCCGGAACCATGAATGTTGCGAATACATTGCCCGTATTAATTCAGGCGATTATTTTTATCAAAGTAATAGAAGTAGAACCGGTTACTTTGTTGGTGATGTTATTAACAGCAGCCTTAGGTGCTATTATGGGGGCAGGATTTATTTCAAAGTTTTCTGAGAAAAAAATACGCCTTATCATGGGCTTTGCTTTATTTGTTACTGCAGGATTTATGTTAGCCAATAAAATGAATTGGATTCATGGTGATGGAAATGCGATTGGATTACATGGAAATAAACTCATTATTGCAGCTGCCGTAAATTTTGTATTGGGTGCTTTTATGACTGCCGGTATAGGATTGTATGCACCCTGTATGGCATTGGTATTTGCATTGGGTTTGTCGCCACAGGTTGCTTTCCCGATTATGATGGGCTCATGTGCATTTTTAATGCCGCCTGCTTCTTATAAGTTTATTAAGTCGGGAGCTTATAACAGGAAGGCAGCAATTGGAATGGCTATTCCGGGAATCATTGCTGTGCTTATTGCCGCCTTTATTGTAAAATCATTGCCGCTTGATACATTGAGATGGGTTGTGATTGGGGTTATTCTGTATACTTCTGGTATGATGTTATTTGCAGCTTTTAAAAAAGAATAACTCATCCCCCGGCCCCTTCTCTATGTGATAGAGAAGGGGAGATTTGACCTAATTTTTACACTCTCATTGCGAAGTAGAGAGGGTCGTTGCACAAAGTGCCGACGGGTAATCAACTCAACCCCCGACCCCTTCTCTATGTGATAGAGAAGGGGAGATTTTTACCAAATATTTCCACCCTCTTTTCGCAGCAGAGAGGGTCGTTGCACAAAGTGCCGACGGGGTGAGTTAATACCGCAACCCCTCACCATACTTAAACAGTGCATAATCTTTTCCTTTCAAATAACCCGGCACATCCGATTTTTGACTTTCCACCACTGCTTCTGAAATGGGGGTAGTAAATGGCATTTTACCTGATGGGTTGAATTTACCCGTTATTACATCAAGAAGAGCCTCAATAGTAGTGCCGAATGTAGCAACCACCCCTTTGATATTCTTTTTTGTCTGTTCATTATAAACTTCATCAATCACCCAAGGGTTGGTATAATTGATTGCTAGGATACTTGGTTTTTTTGCTAGAAGTGTATTGATATAATTAATATCTACTGAATTCTTTCCTAATGATATGTATATCGGCGATCCATCTGATTGAAAGAGCGATTTAGCACCGGGCGTAATCCATACTATGATCACATCTGCCTCTTCAGGTGTTTTTACAAATTCAAGAGAATATTTATTTTTTTCGGGTAAATATACATTGCTTGCATTACCAGTTCTTTTTTGAAAATACGTTTCAAAATACACTTTGGTTTTTGCTTTTAAGGGAAGGGTTTTCGTTTCATTGCGCAATAAAACGATCGATTTACGCATAGCAAGATTTGCTTTTTCTTGAAAACTTGAATTGCCAACAATCTTTTCGGCAGTAGCAACATCCACATAAGGATTTTCAAATAATCCAAGTTTTAATTTTTCCATTAGTAACCGGAAAACAGAATTATCAATCAGTTTCATATCAACCGTACCTGACTTTACTGTTTCTAAAAGTTTAGACGGATCAGCTGTGCCTGAATATAGATTCACACCGGCTTCCAGTGTTTTTTTATATCGTTCAAGGATAGTTAAGTTTTCTGCACCCCAGGGCATCATTTCAATGGGACCTGTATCAGAATTGATGATACCGGTAAATCCCAAACTGTCTCTTAGTAAATCTTTTATGACTGCCTTGTTATATGCATATGCAATCTTTTCATACTTGGTATCCAATGGGATTGAATAGTAGGGCATGATTGCTGAAGTGCCGGCTTTGATAGCAGCCTTAAAAGGAATCAAATTGTTCCCAAACATTTTACCGGGGAAATGTTCATATTTACCCCAATCAAAATGTGGGTCCTGGCCGCCTACTCCTGCACCTCCACCGGGAAAATGTTTAGTGGTCATGGCTATAGAATTTGAAGAGAGTTTGTTACCTTGAAATCCGAGTACGATTTCAGTAATCATTTTTGCAGCCCATTCTGCATTTTCTCCAAACGTCCCTTCTATTCTTTGCCAACGAGGTTCTGTTGATAAGTCGGCCATATACATATAACCTTTTCGCAAACCCACGGCAGCCCATTCCTGGCGCGCAATATTGGCAAATTCTCGTACCAAAGGAAGGTCATGCATAGCAGATAAACCCAGTTCTCCGGGCCAAGTAGAGAAAACGGTTTGTCCCACACTTAACCCTATTGACGCATCCTTGGTAATATGATTTCTAGGATTAGAAGCAATGATGCCCGGAATACCCAAACCATCCCCTTCACACAATGCCTGCAGTTTATTAGCCCATTCTGCTGTAACACGAGCAGATTCATTTGCGCGCAAAATAAAATGACGTAGATGAAATTGTGTAACGCCTTTGGTAGAACCGGCCGAATTCATCATAGCAACGGGTAGTGGTTTTCTGGTGAACATATTGGTTCCTTGTACCACATCTTCCTCATTCAGGTCGCTGGAGGGGGTTTGTTGGGTAGTATTGCCGGCAGTTGCTTGTGGTCCGGAACTACGGTCGTTTTTCATCCGCACAGTACTGATAAGCATAAAACCCACTTTTTCTTCAATAGACATTTTCGAAAGCAAATCTTTTGCTCTCTCTTCATTGGATAAGCGCCAATCTTCATACCTGTCCAACTTATCGTTTTTGTTCAGGTCTTTAAACTGTCGTCCTTCTACAGTAAGCAATCTTACAGACCTATATCCAAGAACCGGCTGTGTGGGTTTTGATTTTTTAGGGACTTGTGCAACGATTGCAAATGTTGAAAACAGCATGGAAACAGACAAAATAAAAACGCTCAAATTCATGGCAATACAGTTAAGTTGATATTAAAAAATGTAAATGGGTAATATTCGCCATTATGCATACTAAATGTATTAAGATATTAGATTGAAGACCCCGAAACTTGCGAAAACGATTTCGGAAACTTACACTTACAAATAAAAAGGGCAACTATGAAAAGTACAAAAGTGACATTTACATACAAGGACGAATGATACTCTCCATACTTCTTGCTTAAAAAGTGCTTTTTAATGCAAGTTCATAGAATTTCTTTTCTAGGCTTGCTTATCTTAGCAAAATAGTCCCTTCATTTAATTATTTGCGAATATGAAAAAAGCACTTATCATTTCAACGTTATTGTGTAGCTTCTTAAAACTGTCTGCACAAACTCCCGAATTAAAACTGAAGGAATTGGGTATCACATTGCCCTCAGTGAAAGCGCCTGTTGCCAATTATGTAAAATTTGTAAGAACGGGTAACCTTATTTTTTTATCTGGTCATGGTCCTGATGATTCGACTACAGGATATATTACAGGTAAATTAGGGAAAGACCTAACAATTGAGCAAGGTTATGCAGCAGCCAGAATAACCGCTATCTCTATCATTGCCACCTTAAAAATGGCTGTGGGTGATCTAGCAAAAGTAAAACGAATTGTAAAAGTATTGGGCATGGTTAACAGTACAGAAAACTTTACAGATCAACCTAAAGTCATTAACGGGTTTTCAGATGTGATGGTAGCTGTTTTTGGCGAAAAGGGAAAACATGCCAGAAGTGCTGTTGGAATGGCAGCTCTTCCCTTTAACATGGCAGTTGAGGTGGAAATGGTAGTGGAAGTGGAATAAAACATTTATTTTTTTAAACAATATATTTTATTCATTTTTTTTCGGCAATCTTTTACATCATCAATCTTTCGTAAATATTGGTGCCGATATAAATAAATTACTTTGAAAAAAAGACTAGATTATATTTCCTGGGATGAATATTTTATGGGCGTTGCCTTATTATCTGCCATGCGTAGTAAAGACCCTAATACGCAAGTAGGCGCTTGTATCGTAAACAAAATGAATAAAATTGTGGGTGCCGGATACAATGGATTACCAGCCGGATGTAATGATGATGAATTTCCTTGGGAGAAACAAGGAGATTTTTTACAAACAAAATACCCATATATCTGTCATGCCGAACTCAATGCCATTTTAAATAATATTGGAATGGATTTGCATGGCTGTAAAATATATACCGCACTTTTTCCTTGTAATGAATGTGCCAAAGCGATCATCCAATCCGGTATTACAGAAGTAATTTATTTATCTGATAAATATGCGGATACTGATCCGGCAAGGGCTTCTAAATTAATGTTAGAGAAAGCCGGTGTTGTTTGCCGCCAAGTAAAGGCAACCATCAAAAGCCTTTCATTGTCATATAATGCTTCCGATGTATAAAAGTTTCCTTTTAATATGCTAATAATAAAAAGAGTTTCTGATATAGAGGAACTAGTCGGGATTCAAAAACTTCAACAGGCTAATCTTAGAAGAAATTTAGAAATCAGTGAAGCCGAAGCCCAGGGTTTTGTTTTGGCAGAGTATACGTTTGAATTTTTAGAAAGCATGCATAAAGCAAGCCCTTCCGTAATTGCCAAAAATGGAGAAGAGGTAGTTGGCTATGCTTTGGTTTCCTTACCTGCCATACGGCATCAACATGATCTATTGGGAGACTTGTTCGATACAATTGATAAAACTACTTACGGCCATGGATTACTCAAAGAGGCAAAATATGTTGTGGTGGGGCAATTGTGCGTTGCCAAAGAGTTTCGAGGAATCGGAATGGTACAGCAGCTATATCAATTCTTTAAAAATGAATTAAAGAAAGATTTCGATTATTGTATTACCGATGTTGCGGAAGACAATCCTAGGTCATTAAAAGCACACCAGAAAACCGGTTTTCAGATTGTAGACACGTTGCACTATGGTGGGGTTCGTTGGGATATTGTTTTGTGGGATTGGACAAAATAATACGCAATAGAAAAAGTTGTACATTCCTTTTTGATTGCATACGCTATGAATTTTAAAACGGCCTCATCCCCCAATCGAATTTCATTCAAATCAAATAGATTATTGCAGGGATACTTACTATTATTTTTGCTTTTCTGGATTGCCACCTTTTTACATACCCCCAATCGAGAAAATTGGTATACGGAAAACGTTCTAACAGTCATTTTTTTGCTTACGCTTACTCTTAGTTTTCAAAAATTTACATTTAGTGATCTCAGCTATACAATGATGACTATCTATTTATTGCTACATATTTATGGGGCAGAATATACCTATGCCGAAAATCCATTTGGTTATTGGTTAAAAGATATCTTACATCTGAATAGAAATTACTACGATCGCATTGTTCATTGCAGCTTTGGTCTTTTACTAACCTATCCGATGCGTGATTATTTTAAAAATCATTTTGATTGGCCCAATTGGGTTTGTTGGACACTGCCTTGTGAAATAACTTTATCTTTTAGTGCCATGTATGAATTGCTAGAATGGGGTGTGGCTGATATCTTTTTTCCATCAGAAGGTGTTGCTTATTTGGGTACGCAAGGCGATATTTGGGATGCACAAAAAGACATGGGAATTGCTTTTGTAGGTGCTGTTTCTGGCATGCTTTTAATTAGTATTGGAAGAAAACTGTATTATCGAAAAAGCGTAATTAAACTGTAACTTATTGTATACTATTTACTGACCAATGCTTAAAAAAATGGACATCCTTTCTTATTATTCAGCTCTTCAATGGCTCATGATTTTATCGGCTTCATTTATCATTGGTCTTGGAAAAGCAGGTTTGAGAGGCGTTGATATGTTAAGTGTAACGTTGATGGCATTTGTATTTGGCAGTAAATCTTCAACGGGAATTGTTTTGCCACTTTTATGTATGGCAGATATTGCGGCAGTGGCTTATTATCATCGGCATGCAGAATGGAAACATTTTTGGAAACTTACTCCTTGGATGGTAGTCGGGATATTGTTAGGTGTATTCCTCGGTAAAGATTTGAATGAAGCCGTGTTTCGAAAAATCATGGCAGTCATTATTTTGGTAACCATTGGCATTGTGCTTTGGATGGAATTCCGAAAATCAAAACAAGTACCACAAAATCCACTGTTTGCAGCCTCAACCGGATTGGCAGCGGGTTTTACCACCATGTTGGGAAATCTGGCCGGCGCTTTTTCTAATTTGTATTTTTTGGCTATGCGAATGCCGAAAAATAATTTTATTGGAACAGCTGCTTGGATATTTTTATTTATGAATCTTTTCAAATTACCCTTTCAAGTTTTTTATTGGAAGAATATAACGCTACAAAGTTTACAAACGGATATGGTATTGGTTCCCACATTGGCATTAGGCTTTTGGTCGGGATTGCATATGGTGGGAAAAATAAAAGATGAACAATACCGGAAATTGGTAATTCTCTTAACCTTAATAGGATCTGTTTTAATGTTGATAAAACCCTGAGATACGTATACATTTCAATAAAAAATCTATATTAAAGGAAAAATGTTTTTAATAGGAATTTAAAATGTAAATTACTATTCCAAAAAATATATCACAACGAGATTCGTATTTGAACTTATTTTCATTAAATAATTATTCATGAGAGTCGGAATTCTTTATTTTTTAGTTTTTTTCTCCTCTCTTTTTATGTCTTGCAATAAAAAAAATTTTCTTTCCAAATCTGAACAAGAAGTAGGATGGAAACTACTTTTTGATGGGAAAACAACAAATAATTGGCGAGGTGTTTATGAAAATGAATTTCCAAAAACTGGGTGGGTTGTTAAAAATGGTGAGTTGAGAGGTGAACTTTCAAAAGGAAAAGAGTCAGGCGATGCCGGTGATATTGTAACGTTTAAAAAATATAGAAATTTTGAGTTGATGTTTGATTGGAAATTGCGAAAAGGCGGTAATTCCGGGGTGAAATATTTTATTGAAGAACGTTTACCGAAACCTTCAAAAGGGTCACAAGCCGGTTATGAATACCAATTGATTGATGATGCTAATTATATTTATTTAGATAAAAAATTACCACAAGATCTTAAAACGGCATCTATATATGATGTAATTGCGGCTGAAAAATTGGATGTAATAATGAATCAATGGCATTCATCAATAATAGTTGTCAATGGAAATCATATTGAACACTGGTTGGATGGGAAAAAGGTTTTGAATGTAGACCGCAATTCCGAATTATTCAAAAAAGGCGTTTTGGATAGTAAATTTAAAGAATATACAAATTTTGCTTCCATTCCTGAGGGACATATTTTATTACAAGACCATGGACATAGCGTTGCTTTTAAAAACATCAAAATTAAGGAGTCATGAATCGAAGATTGTTTATTGAAAACACCTCATTGGCAGTTGTTGGTATTGGTTTCCCCACCATTGTACCGGCATCTGTTTTTGGTAAAAACGCTCCTTCAAACCGGATAACTGTGGGGATGATTGGCACAGGTAGACAAGGATTCGGACAAAATTTAAGAGGTTCTGGGCAGAAATCGCTTGGAACCAAAATTCCGGGTCTATTAGATGTGCCTGATGCACAAATTGTTGCTGCCTGTGATGTAGATAGTTGGCGTTTGAATAAGGCGAAAGAAACAATTAAAAGCTATTACGCAAAAAATACAACTAGCGGAACCTACAAAGGATGTGCTGCTTATCAAGATTTTCGAGAAATAATTAATCGTAGCGATATTGATGCAGTAATGATCTCTACTCCGGATTTTTGGCATGTACCCATGGGTATCATGGCTGCCAAAGCAAAAAAACATGTGAGTTGTGAGAAACCATTGAGTATGAGTGTGCACCAAGGTAGAGAGTTGGTTGTGGCATTAAAGAAGTTTGGTGTTGTAAATCGTACTGATAGTGAGTTTAGATCCGTTAGACCACAGAATCTGGCTGTAGAATTGGTAAGAAATGGAAGGGTTGGGGAATTAAAAAGAATCGAAATTACTTTTCCTTCAGATCCAACTCCTGTTGCTACACAAATTGATATGCCGATACCGAAAGAGTTGAATTATGATTTGTGGCTCGGTCCTATGTCTTATGTTCCTTATACAGATATGCGGGTGCATACACCGTTCGACATTACAAAACGCCCCAATTGGATGCGGGTAGATTCATATGCACAGGGAATGATCGCAAACTGGGGGGCTCATTATTTTGATGTTGCGCAATGGGCCAATAATACTGAATATACGGGCCCGGTAGAAGTGGAAGGTAGTGGCGAATTTCCAAAGAGTTTGTGGAATACAATGATCAATTTTCAGGTTACCTATCGATATGAAAATGGGGTTGAAATGACATGTCAACAATCTCCAACAAGTAAGCCAAGCATCAAATACATTGGTTCAGAAGGATGGATATTTGTTGATGGGTATCCAGGAACAGTTACCGCCAATGATCCGAAAGTATTGGATTCAAAGCCCAGAGAAAATGAATTGGATTTATCTAAAACGTTGTGGGACAAAACAGATTTTATTGAAGCAATTAAAACCAATCGTAAAACCTTAGAGCCTATTGAAGTGGGACACCGTACCATTTCCATTTCTCAAATTGGATTGATTGCATGTCAATTGCAAGAAAAATTATTCTGGAATCCGGAAAAAGAAATGTTTCAAGATAATAATGCTGCTAATGCATTATTGGTACCTCCATTGGCTAGAAAACAATGGGCGATGTAAAAAATAAATTTTGTAAAATGTCAATACATAAAATGAGAGCCGTTTTTTTACTTTGTCTATTATTATTCACTCAGCAAATCTTTTCTCAAAAAATAAATATCAGTTTTTTTGCATTACATAATATCATCAGAGGAGATAGTGTGTACAATACATTTGATAAACAAGTAGAACTGATTAAAAGCTTGGGCTTTGATGGAATTGAAATTAACCAAATAGAAAGCTTTGCAGGCATGAAAATGGCGTTGGATAAATTTCAATTTAGTGGAGCGTTTTTTTATGTAAAGATAACTTTGAATGAACCGATTGATAATAGAATAGAGAAGGCAATTGAACAATTGAAAGGGTCGAAAACGATCATCGCACCTTATATTATAGTTAATCCGAAAAACAAGAATATTTCAAAACAGGAAGGAGATATTCAAGTAATACAAATGATGCAACAAATTTCGGATTGGGCAGAAAAATCAAATTTACAAGTAGCAATGTATCCTCATTTTGGATTGTATTTGGCCAAAACAGATCATGCTTTGGCACTGGTTAAACAAATTAACCGCAAGAATGTGGGCTTGTCATTTAATTTGAGTCATTGGTTGGCCTCTTCTGATTCAATGGAACGAACAACCATCAAAAGTCATGTAAAAGATTTGATGCCTTATCTGAAAATGATAACTGTGAATGGCGCAAACAATGTGATTACGCAAAAGAAAACAATTTGGGATGATTATATTTTACCATTAGGAGAAGGGAGTTTTGATACATTTGCGTTAGTAAAATATATTTTAAAAAACCTTCATTATCAAAATCCTATTGGTGTTCAATGTTATAATATCAAAGGAGATAAACCTACATTGGCAAGAAACACGATGGGAGTTTGGAAGAAGTATCAAATGCAATTAGAACAAGCGGGATATAAATAAGTAAACTATAAATCACCAGATAAATTCTGAGAGATGTTCAAATAATGACTTTAAAAGACGACAAGTCAAATTAATACTGAACAATATTATGAATGGAGCGCCACCCATTCTTTAAAAGGGTTGCCACAATTAAATATTAAAGGTATTCTCCAATATTTAGGATGTTTCCGCTGTTGTCTAGTATACTAAATTGTCGCATTCCCCAAGGTTTATTTTCTAAAAGCCCATTCGGGTGAATGATATTGAGTTGTTGACATTCTTTATAAAGGATATCGATTTCCTGCACCCGAATATAGCATCCTGTGTTTTTTGGAATAGCCGGGTCGTCACATTTCCATAAATGAATCTCTATCTCATCTCTACTACACATTATATAGTCGGGCCAATTGGCATTACAAGTAAAGCCAATGCTTTTATAAAATTTCACGGTTGCTTCTGAATCTAGAAACGCAAGAATGGGAACAGCTTTTAAAAGTTTCATACGATACTGTTTTTTAGTGTTTCATTATTTTTTAATGATAAATGTAAAATGAGTTTTGAAATTAGAAAATACTATTTATGAGTCGTAATGAAATCTACATTTTGCAATTTGAATTTCATCGTCTACAATCCGATAAATCAATCTGTGTTCTTCATCAATTCTCCTCGACCAGAACCCGGCATAATGATAACGCAATGCCTCCGGTTTACCAATACCTTCAAATGGGCTTCTAGAAATGTCTTTTAATAATTCATTTATACGCTTACATTTTTGCTTATCGTTTTTTTGCCAAAAAAGATAATCCTCCCAAGACAGTTCTGTAAATAAAAACTTTATTAAATCTTTAATTTTTTAGGCATTTTTTTACCCGATGTTAATTGTTCAATTGATGCGTCTAATCTTTGTTGATTAATCCTTGAGGATAATTCATGTTGGGTAGATTTTAACGAGTTATATTCATCTAATGAAATCACAACTACGCCAGTATCCTTCCCCCTGTTAATGAGCAAGGTTTCAAAACTATTGGTAACCTTATCTAGGTATTTCTTTGTGTCCTTTCTAAAATCGGATAAAGTAGTGCTTAACATAATGTACTTATTTATGTACAAATATATGTACATATTTAGTCTTTTCTTACCTTATTCAATGATGGGAATTGATTTTAATAAAAAACTGCGTATTTATACCTGATTAAATTGAATTATAACTCAACCACTACACTTTTGCCTACGTACTCATTTTGTGGTAAGTCCACAATGAAGAGTGTTTGGTTCTTATTTTTGTTTGGGTAAGAAATGACATTGTTTTTTTGAGTTTTATATAACCCGGAAAGCGTAATTAGAATTCTATGTAGTTTTCTCGAAGGGTCAGACAGGGTTAATTTTTGTACCCGATCACCTTTCATTGTTATCATGGCCATTCCCTGGCTATCCATTTTCAATTTAATTTCCTTTGATATGGCAACTTCTCCGGCACTATAAAAGGCTATTTGGGCAATATCCAGCTGATTGTTTTTTACTGCCTGTATATTGGCTGTATTTGAAATAACATCAATATCTCGATTATTATTACTAGTCTTCATCAATTCTTGTTCACTAATATTGGGTACGACTATATATTGATAAGAATCATTGGTGGGACGTTTTCCATGATTAAATCCTAACATAAATACATCTTCTGTTACCAATTCTTTACTAATGTTTTTTTGATCCGTAATATCCGACCAGCGGCCTGTAGTTGCCTGGTTAGTAATGGCAACTTTGGTTGGTTCGGGAAAAATATACCCTATCTTATCTTGATATACCCATTTTACATTTTCCAATTCTCGATTGCCTTTGGTTAAAATCTTCTGTACACCCGATTGCAGATAACTCACATCACTTTTCATCAGAACTTGGTTAATCGTAGTAACAACCGGTAAATTTGGGATAGAAGTAATGGCAGTGCCCAGACAAACATATTCTTCATCAAAAAAGAACCAAGCCTTTTTGGCGGCCAACATATCATGCGGACTTTTAAAGTCGAAGGCGACAGCTCCATATAAGCCATCCGTTACAGAACCGACAAAATCGGTTAATCCATCTTTTTGAATTTGATTAGGCCCCAGTAAAGAGGGCTTTTGCATAATGGTGGTTCCGGAAATTTTTTGCCAATCGTAAACAGGCCAAATGTTTTGGTATTCATCACCTTTCAGCATTAGATAATTGGTTCCATCGGCTCTATGGTGTGTGGTTTTTCCCGGACCATTGTAAGCTTCTTCCATATTTCTGTTTCGAGTAGAAAACATCCTGACAGTGGTATAAAAAGTTGGGCGTTGGAAAACAAAATGTTCTGATTGCCAAAAGAATTTTGCGAAGGAAGCCGTTGGTTTCGTTTCCCCTTTTCTAAGTTTAATGATTTCTTCTAATTCCGCTTTTCTATAATTTGTTCTCAGTAACAACCTTTCTATTTCGAGTATGCCGCGAGGTTCAAAATCACCTTTGATGGCGATGTCCCTGTTTTTTACACTTACATCAATATAAACGCCATACACCAATTGTTTGTAGATGCCGTCGAGATAATAATCAACAAGCTGATTTATTTTATCTATAGAGAACGCATACTTTGTATTGGCTACATAAAACGACCATTCACCATATGCATTGGCAAATTTTCCATACCCATATGAAGTGGTATTGTTTACTCTGTCAACTCGATGGTGAAAACTATTATCGGCTTGAAGGCCCCGCTCACCGGAAGAAAATTTCATTTCGCCTTCAATTATTTTTATTACCGAATCAAATTGTTTTGTATTTCCAATAAACAGTAAGTTTTTAGCAAGTATTCCGGCAATCACAATTCTATCACCGCTGGGTCTGGCGCCCGACGCACTCATATTGGCTCTACCAATCATGGGCTGTGCTTTTTCAACCAAATCTTTTGGCAGTTCTTCTCCGATGGCCAACATTAGGTTAACCAAATTGGTGGGTGTGGCAATTTGATTGTCATGCCAATTATCTCCCACAAAATCATTTTTTACCCAATATTCCAAACCCTTACTGATGATTTGTTTTATGGATGATGATAGATAATATGTGGATGTTTTGTTTTTGAATGCTTTTGCCAAATACACAAGATCGCTTGTATGACCCGCATGTGGAAAGCCGGCAATATTGGTAAGGTCAGTATAATTGATTCCTTTGAAACTACCGTCATTATTCACTTTTGAAATGATGGTGGCCACTTTTTGATCATCTGTTTTTGAATTCAATAACTCGGTAATGATTCTCCCTTTTATTTTCTCCAAATCATTCGATTGTGCTTTGCCGTTGATTGAAAAAAAAGTAAGTGTTAGAAGGAGAAATAGGTTTTGGACATTTCTTTTCATAATTAAATAAACTTTATCTAGATATTTTTAAATGTTTTTTCCAAAAAAAATATAGCCAATCTTAAAAGATCTAAATATACTAAGCGTTGAATTCAATTCCATCAAATAAAAATATAATCAATTTTTTTCATTTGCTTATTTGCATAAGACATATGAAAAATCTTTCGTAAATTAGACCTTTCTTTCACAAAATGGTATGATATTGGAAGAATTGAATAGATTCTTATCTATAAGCGAAAACAATTTTCAGAACATTCTATTATTTTCTGTTTATGCTATTCCGGGTTTCATCTACTCTTCTGTTACTAATCATCATAAGTGTTTTTTTAATTAATGGATGTAATCCTGTCGATAAGAATCATCATCAAATACGAACTAAAGAAGTGCCTGATGATTTAGGACAAATTAGTGCTTTGCCGGATACTTGTCGATATTCTGCAGATAATCCTTATAGTATTGAAAAAAAGGAGCTGGGAAGATTACTTTTTTATGATCCTATTTTATCAGGGAGAAAAGATATTGCCTGTGCAACATGCCATCATCCCGAATTTAGGTAAGCTGAAAGCCTCGACATTTCAATTGGCGTGAATGGAACGGGTTTGGGCGAGCATAGAAAATTTAATTCAAACAATGATATTCCATTTACTAAACGCAATTCTCAATCATTGCTGAATGTTGCATTTAATGGCATTGATATGAATGGAATGTATTCGCCTGAAAAAGCACCTATGTTTTGGGATGTAAGAGGAAGCGGACTAGAAGCGCAGGCTATTTTACCAATCAAAACATTTGAAGAAATGCGAGGGCATGATTTTACAGAAGAGAAAATTCTTGACGAGGTTGTGAACAGAATTAATAATATTCCATCGTACAAAATTTTATTTAATAATGCATTCAAAACCCACTCGAATGTTTCTATAGATCAAGTTAGTAAATCGTTGGCTACCTTTCAAAGGGCCTTACTTTCTAATAATTCTAGATTCGATAAATATATGAGAGGTGATAAATCTGCATTATCTGAAAGGGAAATTAAAGGGATGGCCCTATTTATAAAAATGGGTTGCGCCAGATGTCATAATGGCCCCTTGTTATCAGATTTTAAAACACATATAATGGGTGTAATTGATAATGAAAAACTTGCTGTGTCTGATTCTGGATATCAGCATTCGTATGCATTTCGGACACCATCACTCAGAAATCTCCGTTTTACAAGGCCCTATATGCATAGCGGTAAAATGCAGACACTAGAACAGGTCTTGAATTTTTATGAGGATTTAGCCGGGAAAGATCTTCCCAATACAAATGTGAAAAGAGAGAAACTTGATACACTAGCTACAAAATTGAAATTGGCTTTTACTGATATTAATGAAATCATTGAATTTCTTAATACACTCAATGACGATAATTTCGACAAAAAAATTCCGACATCAGTGCCAAGTGGATTGCCGGTAGGCGGAAAAATAAAATCGTAAGTGAAGTTCTATTCATATTCACACATCAGCGCAACAATACTAAACTCAAAAAAATGCGAAAATTTATTTTAATATTTTTTGGAATAACTGCCCTAAATAGTAATGCACAAATAAAGCCTATTGGTTTGTTGTCGAGCAATTCACATTATTTTAATTATAATGATAAGCCCACAGTGCTAATCACTTCCGGCGAACACTATGGAGCTGTATTAAATCCGGATTTTGATTTTGTTTCTTATTTGAAAGAATTAAAAAGGAATGGATTAAACATGACACGTACTATGACGGGTGCTTACCTAGAGCCGGTTGGCGCTTTCAATATTGAGCAAAATACATTGGGTCCATTGGCCAGCAAATTTATTTGTCCTTTTACCCGAAGTAATTATTCAAATACCCCTGAAAAGGGAAACAAGTTTGATTTGAGTAAGTGGGATACTGCCTATTTTATTCGTTTGAAAGCCTTTATGCGAGAAGCGCAAAAACAGGGCGTAATTGTTGAGTTATCATTATTCTGCCCATTTTATGAAGAGGGGCAATGGTTGTTAAGTCCCTTTAATACAATTAACAATATAAATGGTGTAGGAAATGCAAAGAAAGATCTTGTATATACTTTGGATAAGAGCGATGGCTTATTAAATTTTCAGGAAAAAATGGTGAAAAAGGTAGTTCAAGAATTAAAGGATTTCCCTAATCTGCTATACGAAATTTGTAATGAACCCTATTTTGGCGGTATCACAATGGAATGGCAAGAACGAATTTCTCAAATAATAACTAACGCAGAAAAATCGTATACCTATCAGCATTTAATTTCGCAAAATATTGCTAATGGTTCAGCGTTAATAACCCACCCAAATCCACTTGTTTCGGTATATAATTTTCATTATGCAACACCACCTACAGCCGTTACTATTAACTATTCTTTAAACAAAGTAATCGGTGATAATGAAACCGGTTTTAAAGGTCAGCTGGATTCAACATATCGCAAAGAGGCTTGGGAGATAATCTTGGCCGGAGGTGCTCTGTTTAACAACCTTGATTATTCATTTACCGTAGGAAAGGAAAACGGCAGTTTTAAATACCCGGCAAAACAACCTGGCGGAGGTAGTCAGCGCTATCGTAATCAATTGGGTTATTTGAAAAAATTCATTGAATCTTTTCAATTTGAGAAAATGCAACCTGATACTTCTTTTTATGTAGAAGGCATTTCTTTATCAAGTAAAGCATACATGTTAGCGGAAAAAGGAAAACAATATGCATTTTATTTAATGAATGGAAATGGGGCCTCACTGGATTTTGATATTCCAAAAGGAAATTATTCGATTGAGTGGTTAAACCCGGTCACTGGTATTTTTAATACAGCAAGAAAAATAGATCATAAAGGCGGAAAGCTACAATTGAAATCACCTAACACCACAGAAGATATTGCATTGAGAATGAAAAGGATATAGTATAACTATTTTAAATAATTTTCGAAAATTTGTGTTTATTTTTTAACAGGGGTTTGATAAACAATCCTGCCCTTTACCATGGTCATTTGAACAGAAATTTCATCATTAAAAATGAGAATATCAGCATCTTTTCCCACTTGTAATGATCCTTTTCTATCCTGAATGCCCATTATTCTAGCCGGCGTTTCTGTAATCATTTGAATAGTGTCTACAAGTGAAACCCCAGCCATTGTTATCATCGTTCTTACTAGTCTGTTTGTCGTAGCCACACTACCTGCAAAAGATGTTCTGTCGGGCAACTTGGCCACGCCGTCTTCTACAATCACCTTGATTCCATTTTTCAATCCGCCTAAAATGCTCTCGCCTTCATGCATTCCGGCAGCTCGCATCGCATCTGTGATGAGTGCAGTATGCGAGGGCCCTTTTATTTTATATACCAATTGTAAAAGCGGTGATGGAAGGTGTACACCATCTGCAATAATTTCTACATCAAGCTCATCTAATAAATAGCCGGCTTCAATTACTCCTGCATATCTAAAAGCATTTCTTCTGGTTACGCCCGACATGGCTGAATAAAAATGAGTAGCTAAGCTATATCCATTTTCAAAAGCATCCAAGGCTTCTTCATAGATAGCATCTGTATGTGCCATTGCCACCAATACACCCTTTAATTTTACATACTTACCAAATTCAATAGCCCCCTTTAGTTCAGGTGCAGCACTCCAACGTTTAATAGAAGGGTAGTGTTCAAGAATTTCTTTGTATTCAACCGGATCGGGATTTCGAATATATTTTGGATCCTGTGCACCTCTTTGATTCATTGAAAAATAAGGTCCCTCTAAATGCATGCCAATAAATGAAGACCCCATTTCGTTGATCTTATTAGCGCTGTCATATGCATCTAATGTTAATAGCAGATCTTCTTTTTCACTCGTGAGTGTTGTGGGTAACATGGATGTGGTTCCATGTTTTGCATGTAGTTCGGCAATCTTTATAAAAGCCTCAGTTGTGCCATCCATAAAATCATATCCACCACCACCATGTATATGGATATCGATAAATCCGGGTGAAATATATTCTCCTTTTGCATCAATGTTTATTGAATCCACAGTATCAATATCCCTCTCTTCAATTGCTGTGATAATTCCATCAGTCACCAATACCGTTCCATTGGGAATGATTTTTCCCGGAACTATCAATTTACCATTGTATATTTTTATTTGTTGAGACATGTACCCATTTTAAAATTTCCAATGTCTAATTCTGTGTCCATATACCGCATAAAATACAAGGTACAAATAACAAGGCAAGAGAACCCAATAAGCATTTCGAACACTATAGTGATCTGCAAGATAACCGTAGATTAATGGCAGGATGGCATTTCCGCAAAGACCCATAATCATAACCGATGCGCCTACCTTGGTAAACTTTCCCAATTCATCTAAAGCCAAAGGCCAGATGCCTGCCCATACCAATGAATTGGCTAATCCGAGTAACACCACAAACCAAATAGAAATATCAGATGTATGTCCTAAAAAATGAACTTCCCCTTTCGTAAAAACGATTAACAATGTTAAAATCGTTCCTAAGAAAGTACAAAACCGTAATGCATTAACCTGACTTACAAATTTGGGTATGGCAATGATGCCGAATATATAACCGCAGATAGTTGCAGCCAGTGTATAGGCAGGAAAACTTTTCGCTTCCATTAGTGGTATCTGCATAGAATTGGCATAACCTATGATGGTATCAATCGCAATAACCTGTGTCCCTACATGCAGAAAAATGCCAATAGCACCAAATATCAAATGTGGAAAAGCAAGAATATTTTTCTTCCCCATATTGGTCACGGCCAATTCTTCACTTTCATGTTCAGTATCAATTTCCGGTAATGGAGAATAACGAACTAAAAATCCCAACACAACTAAAACAGAACCGACACAGATATAAGGAAGGATCACTCTTCGTATTAATTCATCGAGTGCTTTTGCTTTTTCTGCTAATCCCATACCGGAAAGGCTTGCAAAAAGATTGGTATCTGTCGCTTTTAAAATAACAGCTGCAAACAATAATGGCGCAAGAATACCGGCACCCTTATTGAATATTCCCATGATGCTGATTCGTTGTGCTGCGCTATCCTTTGGACCTAATACGGTGATATAAGGATTTGCAGCAGTTTGTAAAACAGACAATCCTGCACCAATCGTAAACAATCCTACTAAAAAAATTTCATAGGTACGTGTTAATGCGGCAGGTACAAAAATGAAAGCCCCCAAAGCCATGATCCAGAATCCCATCATCATTCCTTTTTTGAATCCTGTTCTTTTTAGTAAATAGGATGCAGGGACCGACATGACAAAGTACGAAATATAGAAAGCAAAAGTTACGAGGTAAGCTTTGAAATGAGTAAGCTCACATGCAATTTTGAAATAAGGAATTAAAATTGCGTTTACCCAGGAAACAAATCCGAAAATAAAGAAGAGGATGCCGATGATACCTATCGAAATATACGTTTGACGTTTCGATAAGGAGCTTGCTTTAACTATATCTGATTGTAAATCACTCATAAATTTATTGTTGTGGGTCTAAAAGAGTTTCAAAACTTATTTCAACATAGTTGGGTATTGTCTATTATATCATCTTAATCACAAATTAACCTAGTGTTTATTGAAAAGGCAAAGGGAAATGTGATGTTTTTATTTTTCACTACTTGATTTTGTTAAAAGTGCTGCAGACTCCTTATCAAGAAACAATGCACAATCTTCATGTTCTCTTAAGATGCTCGCCGGTACTAGATTACTGATGGGTTCCTCTAAGGTATTCCTTACCGCCACCGCCTTCCTGCTATCCGGAACAGAACAAATGATCTTTTTTGATTTCATGATTTGTTTAATCGACATGCTGATGGCTTTTGTAGGCACCGCTTCTAAGGTATCAAACCATCCTTCATTATATTGTTGCTGCCTACAAGCTTCATCCAAATCAACAATAATATAAGGAACTTCTGTATCGAAATCCGCCGGTGGATCATTAAATGCGAGATGACCGTTTTCTCCAATACCTACCAATGCCAAATCTATAGGCTGTTGATTAATGAGTGAGGCTAATCTGTTACATTCATCATCAGGATTCGCTTCGCCATTAATCAGGTGTATGGCTTGTAATAGAGGAACTTTTTCGATAAACCTTTCTGTCAAATATTTTCTAAAACTCGCTTTGGCAGTAATGGGGATACCCATGTATTCATCTAAATGAAATAAAGTTACCCTTGACCAATCAATACCTTTTTCGGATATTAATTGATGCAATGTTTCAAACTGACTTGTTCCGGTTGCTAAAATAATAGCTGCCTTTCCTTTTTCAAGAAGGGTTTGTTTTATTATTTCAGCAGCATGGCTTCCGGATGCTTGTCCCAATGCAACCGGATTGGGAAAAACAAAGACTTTATTCGTAACCGCTATACTCATACCCGTAAAAATATTTTTTTCTGATAAAGAAAATAAAGAAAAATCCATTTAATCAATATCAAGCAAAGGGCTGCCACTACAGCGTTATAGGGGTCTCCAACCCAATCTGTCAACCATTGAAAAAATCCGTTTGTAGTATAACGCCAACTGATGAACTTACCCGACATGTAAATTAAAATAGAATTCATACCGATTACTTTCAAAAAAAATGCCCATTTTTTATAGCCCAATACATCTATGATATAATAAAACAAAGACATTAACAACAAGCTCATGCCGGTTGTTTGCATCACAAATGAACTTGACCACATATTTTTATTGATAGGAAAATCCAGATTCCAGATTTGTGCAATTACCAAAGAGACCATGCCGAATGCCGCCATCATGATTGCTTTTTTTTGTTTATTGATGTTAGGTCTTTGTAAATACAATCCGGTAATAATGCCGGCTAGTGCGGTACTGATGGCCGGAATATTATTAAACAATCCAACCGTATCATGGATTACTAACGACAATTTTCCTGGCAGAATGGTACGATCTACATACGAAGCAAAATTACCTTCCATGCTAAGGTCGCCGGGTGGGAAATCCGGTGCAGATGTAAATTTCAATATCAACCAATACCCTACCAATAATCCAAAAAACCAAACAATTTGTAGTTGTTCTTTGGCATATAAATAAATAATGTTAGCGAGCATATACGCAATACCAATTCTGCCTAACACACTCGAAAAACGAATCTCTGCTAAGGGGTGTAATTGTAATCCATTGTTGTAAATGAGACCCAGTAAAACCAATATCATTCCTCTTTTTATTACTCGTAGCAGTAACTGTTGTTTTGTTTTTCCTTCCGATAAAGATTTTCCGATTGAGTAAGGTGTGGATACGCCGGCAAGAAAAAGAAACAATGGGAATATCAGATCATAAAAATGAAACCCATTCCAGGAAGGATGTGTGAATTGGTTAGCTATTGATTCCCAAAAAGGGCTGGCCGTTGTTTTGGCTAATTGATGAAAGAGCTCATCGGCTCCAATAATCCAGAACATATCAAAGCCGCGTAAGGCGTCTAATGAGTATAGTCGTTGGTCTATTGTGGCGGCTTTTACTTCATTGTTTTGCATACAGATTCTTTATTATTTTTTGCCCATCCTCTGTGCCCTTGTGCAAAAATAATTTAGCGCACCAAGGCACAAGGGCACAGTTTGAGAATGAGCTATATTTTTGGTTCCCATCCGGGTTGGTATTCTCTGCTCCAAAATTTTTCTGCTGCTTTGTCATTTAGTATATGTCCATTGGTTGGGTCTGTTTGTAAGGTTCTACCTGTTCTTTGCGATATATTACCTAGCTGTACCAATAAAGTACTTTGGTGTCCACCAACAATATCAGAAGCAAGTGCAGTACCTTTTTTAATTCCATCAAAAAAGTTTTGAATGTGGTATGCATCTAATTCCTGTGCAGGGTCTGACAGATTTCGGGCATCAATCGGTTTTGGATTTTTTACTTCTTTAAGTAAATTATTTTTTAGATCATGAATTTTGTAAGCATTACCACTTTCAATGGTCATCGATCCATTTTCGCCATAAAATATAACACCTACACTATTCGATTCTTCATATTTACCATTGCAACTCCTACCTTCCCAAGTAATCATGGCTTTATTGCCGAATGTAAGATTAATCACTTGTGTATCCGGTGTTTCCCAATCATCTTGGTATCGGTATCTGCCACCTGAAGAGCTTACTGTGGTTGGGTATTCAACCCCTAAGCCCCAGCGCGCAAGGTCTACCATATGTGTTCCGTTATTCAAAGCCTCGCCCGTACCCCAATGCCAAAACCAATGCCAATTGTAATGAATGAGGTTGTCCCGATAAGGTCTTCTGGGTGCCGGTCCTTGCCATAAATCATAATTCAACCAACTAGGGATGGGGGTTTCTTTTCCAATACCTATAGAGGCTCGATTATTGGTATACCATGTTTTTGCAAAATAAGGACGACCAATTACACCCGCATGTAACTCAGCAATAGCAGCACTTACATTGGGCCATGAACGACGTTGGTTGCCCATTTGTAAAACGCGTTTGTATTTAGCAGCCGCTTTTACCAATAGCTCTCCTTCATTCGGATTGTGACTACAAGGTTTTTCTAAGTAAACATGTTTTCCGGCAGCACAGGCTAATAGAGCAGCAGGGGCATGCCAATGATCGGGAGCAGTTACGATTAATACATCTAGGTCTTTATCTTCTAAAGCTTTTCTAAAATCAGGTGTTGCTTTGGGTTTTTTTTGTTGAATTTTTTCAATGGCTGTGATACATGTCTCAGCTGCTCTATTATCTACATCACATACATGCAGTACTTCGCAATCTTTTTGTGCGGCAAAGTTTTTACCTACTGCCAGTCCGCGGCTGTTAACACCCATACAGGCCACCCTAATTTTTTCATTGGCACCCATGATATTTCGATAACTGTTGGCACTGAAGCCGGGTAATATGCCACCCAATGACAATACTGCCACTCCGGTTGATGTCTTTTTAATAAAGCTTCTTCTAGATTGATGCATAAAAGTTTATTTGGTGTATGATTGGTGATTTTTTTTAAACGCATATAGGATAGAGAGAAGGTAACATAGATTTCTATATGCGTATGTGTTTAAAAACCTATGTGCCTATGTGTTTACCCCCCCGGCACAACAATATATCATTTCATCCTTGCTTTACTATACACATCTGCTAACAAAACGGCTTTCCCTCCATTCCGTTTACTCTCATCAGCTGCTTCCATAAACGTATAGATTTCTAAAGTTTCTTCTGCACTCACCGGTGGAATACCGGATTTGAAAAAGCCGATGATCTGATCCAATAGGTTGTCATATCCTTTAAATGGCCCCAATACTTGGTTTCCTTTTTCTCCGTAAACAGTTCCGCCATAGTCGTGTGTGCCGGTGCGGGTTCCACGGAAACTGCCTGTTCTACCATCCTGCCAAGTGCCGACAACTATTTCTGTATCGGCAGTATGTACACGCACTACTTCTTTACAGCCAATACCCATTACGGCAATTAGCATTTCTACACCATGTATGCCATACCAGAAAAGATCAGGGTGTGTTTTTTCTAAGGTAGCAGGACTAAACGTATCTGCCCCAAGTACTTTACCAATTTTTCCACGTAAAACTTCTTGTACAGTTTCCATATATCGAAGAGAGGAGGAAGAAAAAATCGGCACTTGATTTTTTTTAGCGGCCTCGAATATTGCAATGGCATCACTTAATGTACCGGCAACAGGTTTGTCAATAAACAATGGTTTTTGGGCCTTTATTACTTGTAATGCTTGTTGAAGATGGGGGCGGCCATCATTGGTTTCTAATAAAACAAAATCGCATTTAGTGAGTAGTTCTTCTATAGAGGAAACAATTTCTATTCCTAGTTTTTTTATTTCCTCGGTATACCCGGCAATGCGTTTTACCGACGATTCAATATCAGCACTTCCCAGTGGATAAGCTGCACTGATGGTGAATCCGCTATAGGCAGGGGAAGGATTTAAACCATTAAGGGCTTTGGCAAAAGCAATACTATGCGAAGTGTCTAACCCAATAATGCCAATTCGTTTTGAATCAGATAATGAAATTGGATTTGCAAATGTCTTAGAAAATATACCCAACAGACCTAAACCCAATGCGGTGTTTGCTGAGTAACGAATAAAATGGCGGCGGGGTAGATGCTTATTCATGCTAATCGAAGTAATGTATTCAGGCGATAAATTACGAAGAAGGGATGAGATTAATGGAATATTTTTGGAGAAGCAAAACGAATAATCAGTGTTTTGCTATATACCAAAATTGAAGAAAGTGAAATGCCGACTGTTTTATTTTTATTATTGATGTATTACACTATTTCATTTCCTTAATTTTTATATTCCTAAAAGAAACCCCTTTGGCCCAATCTTGTAAAACGATATGGCCTTTGGAAGTTTTTCCAAAATCGGGATAGGTGATAGACTTGGTTACGATAACCTGCTCTTTCCAGCGAGCACTTTTCATGTCTTCTTCACAAGTGATGATACCGTTTAATCGAAAAGAAATTTGGCCATTTTTTTGAATAATCTGCGATTGATTCCATTCACCAAAAGGTTTGGGTTCAACCGGGTTTTTTAACATAGTCAATCCATACATGGTACCCGCAGATTTTTTTCCATCTTTCAAGTAATCGGCTTTCATATTGGCATTGTCGAGTAATTGATATTCAGGACCGGTTGCCCTTGGGGCTAGGTATGCCGTGTCTTCTTGTACATTAATGAATACGCCACTATTTCCTTCTTTTGCAATCTTCCATTCGAAAATCAGTTCAAAATTTTCATACGTTGTATCAGAAATGATATCGCCACGGAAACCTGTTTTTTCATTCACATCGCTCGTTAATTCACCATTGATAGCTGCCCATGCAGGATTCATTTTTGCATGATTATAGATATGCCAACCCTTGGTTGTTTTGCCATCAAACAATAATACCCAACCTTCTTTTTTTTCGGCTTCAGTAAGTGTATTCGGTTTTGTGCAAGAAAATAAAATAATTGTCACAAAAATTGTCAAAGCGGGGATCAGGTAATTTTTGTGTAACATGGGATAGGTATGTATGTTATTTTAAATGGAATGAAAAGACCAAATTTTGCTTATTCAATATAGGCTAAATTCTATTGGGAGTGTCTATTTTAAACAAGACAAACGTATCTAAATATCATAATGGCAAATCAAATTTTTATTAGCTTTTTTTATTCTGTCCATATTATCTCAAAGAGAGCCATTCGCTTTATGAGATTAAGATGGAATTTCTATTCAAATGAGAGTACTGTAAATTAATAAGAATTTTTTTCTATCAGCTTTTATAAAAACTGCCGTAGTTTCCACTAAGCTACTGAAGAATTCAAATTACGTGCAGTTTTAAGTTTGTTATTTCAATTCTTTGATTTTTATATTCCTAAACGAAACCCCTTTGGCCCAATCTTGTAAACCAATATGGCCCTTGGTTGTTTTTCCGAAGTTTGGAAACGTATTGAATCGACTACCGGCAATATATTCTTTCCATTGCGTACTATTGATTTCTTCTTCACAAGTAATGATGCCATTTAAACTAAAAGAAATCCGCCCATTTTTTTGAATAATCTGCGATTGATTCCATTCCCCAAAAGGCTTTGGTTGAACAGCATTTTTTAAAACCGTCATTCCATATAAGGCACCGGCAGCCCGTTTACCATCTTTCAAATAGGCAGGTTTCATATTGGCATTGTCGAGCAATTGATATTCCGGTCCGGTTGACCATGGTGCTAGATAACTAGTATCCTCTTGCACATTAATAAATACGCCACTATTTCCCTCTTTTGCAATTTTCCATTCAAAAAGCAGCTCATAGTTTTCATACGTGGAATCAGAAATCATATCTCCTCTAAAGCCGGTTGTATCATTGATGTCACTTTTTAGTTCTCCATTCACCACTGCCCAGGCCAGACTCATTTCTTTGTGATTAAAAAGATGCCAACCGTTGGTTGTTTTGCCATCAAACAACAATACCCAGCCCTCTTTTTTTTCAGTTTCAGAAAGTGTATTGTGTTGTTTACAAGAAAACAAAAAAAGGAATAATGAAAAGCTGAAAAGTAGTATCAAATTCTTTTTAAGTGGCATAGAGTGTTTTTTAATGAGCAGGTTTAGCGACTATTTTTGGTGATTCAATGAAATATTTTTCAATAAGGGGGGTCTGAAAAAAAATCTTTTTAGCCTCCTACAATGAATTTACACAATCGTATTTTAAAGATTTTTTAATCTATGCACATTTTCAAATATGCAACACAGTATGAAGTTAGCTGATTATTTCACTCTCTCTCCTTCGGCATCAAACATCCCTAACAAACTGCCTGTTACATGATCCTCATCTTTTTTACCTAAGGTCAAAATCAGATCATATCCGGCTGCATTAAAGGATGCGGAAACCTGTTCTTTATCAAATTCAACTTTTGTAATGGGACTAATTTCTTTGCCGGTAGTATCTGTCAAGATACCGGTTAATTGATTGTCTTTCTTTTCAAACGTAAAGACCATGGTAACATCGCCCTGTGGTGTTCCTTTGATTAGCACTTTCCATTTGCCAACATAGTAATCCATGGTTACCGGAGTTTGGGCTTTCAAGGTTGAGTAAGAAAGTACAAGAAATAAAGACGCTACAATTAAGATTGCTTTTTTCATAAGTGTTGTTGTTTGGTATTTAATGATATATTCAAATAAATATAGGAAATAATAAGCAACCTTGTTTAATTGGCTAATTAATATTGTGAGGTGCGGGAATGGATTACAAAGCGCGTTTTGGTAACCCATGCCCTAAAGGACGGGGCAAAATAAATTTATTTTATTTTATTCAAACTTTACATTCTCTATAGTGCGAGGATATCAAATTACATTCATTTGCCCCGTCCTTTAGGGAGGGGATTGAAAAATGATGATGATGATGATTTGAGGCTTTAGCCTCTCGATTGCTAGTGCCGCATAACATTTTTTAATTTTAAAAAAATAGTCTGCGTAAACTAAAGCCAAAATATCAAGATTTTAAATAAGCATGAAAAAATGAATAGCTAAGAGTTACATTCCAAACAAAATCCTGACTAGCAACAATATTTGAGGTAATTCTTTTATTAATAAAACTTGAAAAGGAAAAAGGAGATTTCTTATGCGATAAGGTCAATGTTTCCGAGAAAAAGAAGCCATCTGCATTATCCATATTTAAATAATAAAACTGTGGTGAAAAACGTAAGAGAAACTGTTTGTTAAGAGCAATGTTTGAGAAATTACTGTTAAGGGTAATAAAGCGAGTGTTTTGAATTGCATCTTCTTGAAACCCATGCCCCATCAAAAAATACATTCCAATACCGGTGTTTTTGGCGAGCAAATAATAGGGCGTCAATTCTATAGCAGCAAATTGTTGGGTTTGCATGATCTCTTTTGAGATACCATTCTCGAGAATGGTAATTGTTTTAAATACAAAGGAAGGATGGGCACCCACATTCAATTTAAATCGATTCGTATTTACCAATTTATAGCGACCCCAAAATATAAAAGACCAAGGCTTTCCTTCTAATGAAAATCTTAATTCAGGCTCAAAGCTCAATTTATTGTTCCCAATCAATAAATTAAAGATAGCTGCAGGCTTTCCCAATGAGAAAGTTGGAATTAATGAAATGCCATTATTGGTTACATTTGCCGCCCCTCCAACATGCCTGATTCTTTTGGTGCTATCCATTTGTTGTGCATTGCATACCTGCCCAAAATATGTTGCAACCAACAACAAAATGAACAATGTCATTTTCATCTTAATGGGATATTAATATTCAATGCTGTAAAAGGAGCCAAATTTCTTGTTAGAAGATTACTAATTTCAAAGTAATTATTACGCTTTTCAAATAATTTTTTTATTAATACCTCAAGGGAAACAGAATGCGCGATGCAAGCCATCTAATATCAGTTTTTTTATTTATATATTCAAAGTAGCCATTGTGACGAATTAAGAAAACGTTTTCGTAAATTTCGTAAGACCATGGAAGTAGATTTTGTAAATTCAGCATTCTTTAATGAAAAAGCTGTCTTCTGAAGGGCTCATAATAATTTGAATGTCAATGAGATATATTTTCTTTCTATGTATTCTAACCCAATTCGGTTGCAAACAAGTTTCCATTCCGGAAGATGTTTCTAATATCATGGCCGGTTTGCCGGAAGAAATGGATTACAATCTGCACGTAAAAAAAATCCTGTCAGATAAATGTTTTAGTTGTCATGGTCCGGATATGAAAAAACAGAAGGGTGATCTTAGATTAGATATTGCTTCTTTCGCTTATAATAAAGAAACTGAATCAGGCTTAAAAGCGATTCAGCCTAAAAGTATCTCAAAAAGCGAATTGGTGTATCGTATTTTAAGTGATGACCCCGAATACAAAATGCCATCACCCACCTCTCACTTAGATTTATCGGCTTATGAAAAGGCAGTGTTAATTAAATGGATTGAACAAGGGGCAGTTTACAAAAAGCATTGGGCATTTGTTACACCTGAAAAAGCGAGTCCGCCAAAAGTAAACAATAACAAATGGGCTAAAAACGAAATAGACTTATTCATACTAAAAAGTGTTGAAGACAAAGGACTTTCCCCTGCAAAAAAAGCTGAAAAAGAAAATCTCATTAGACGACTTAGTTTCGATATTCGAGGTATTGCCCCCACCAGTAAAGAAATAAATGATTTTGTTCAAAACAAAGATTCGAAAGCATATGAAAAACTGGTAAATACATTTTTGCAATCCGTACATTATGGTGAAAGAATGGCGGCCTATTGGCTGGATGTTGCCAGGTTTGCGGATAGCTATGGTTATTTGGATGACAAGCACTATGATATGAGCCCTTGGCGCGATTGGGTAATTAATGCCTATAACAAAAACTTGCCTTTCGATAAATTTATTTCTTGGCAATTAGCCGGAGACTTATTACCCAATGCAACACAGGAACAAATATTGGCAACCGGGTTCAATAGAAATCATAAACAAAATTCAGAGGCAGGTGCTATTGAAGAAGAATTTAGGGTTGAATATGTGGTAGACAGAACCAATACCTTGGGTACAGGCTTAATGGCAATGACGGTTGGATGTGCTAAATGCCACGATCACAAATACGACCCCATTAGCCAGAAAGATTTTTATTCCTTAAGTGCTTTTTTTAATAGCACATTCGAAAAAGGGAGTCCTAATTTCGGTAATGATGATATGGTGGCTAGTCCTACTTTATTGCTGACAAAAAAAGAAGATGAGCGAAAGATTATTCAATTAAAACAATTCATTGAATTAGAGGAAAAGAAACAGTACTTAATCGATGCAAAAAATATAGAACTTGTTAAAAGCAAAGGAGTTGAAGGAATCAAGGAATCGCTTGGTAAAAAAGTATTGGCAAAACTTAGCTTTGATAAAACAATCAGCAAGGGTGATAAAACAGAATATTTTGTAAATGAGGCGGATGGGAACAATAATGCCTCATTTAAATATATTGAAACCGGGAAAGGAATCAAAGGAAATTCATTGAAATACAATGAAGAAACATTTGTTGCTTTTCCTAAGTATAAATTAGGATATTTTGAACGATACCAACCCTTCTCTTTTAGTCTATGGATTAAAGTCCCAACTAAATATCCTTTGGCGACCGTATTTCATCAATCAGATTATCACAGATATGGATACCAGGGGTATGATTTATTATTAAAAGAGAATAAATTAAACTTTAGAATTGTTCATGCTTATCCAAATGATATGATAAGTATATCCAGCAAAATAGCGTTGGATACCAACAAATGGTACCATGTAGCAATTAGTTACAATGGAAGTAGCAGGGCAAATGGTGTTGACTTGTATATTGATGGAAAGAAAGTAAATGTTACCACTGAATATGATCAATTGAAAAAACATATTCGTTCTTATCCTAGCGTGCATAAAGTATCCGCTTTTAGAGGGCTCGATTTTGGTACCAGAGAGTTAGACCGCTCCATGCCGGGAGGAGAGATTGATGAATTTGGGTTATTCAATGATGTGCTTATTCCAGAAGAAGTTACGCATTTGTATGCGCTACAACCATTTCCGATAAGCCCTAAAGTAAATGATGCTAATAAATTGGTTACGCAGCTTTCCCAACTAAGGATGGAACTAGGCAATATTTATGATTCCACAAAAGAAGTGATGGTTATGGGTGATCTTCCATCACCAAGACCAACTTATGTTTTAAAAAGGGGTGTTTATGATAATCATGGGGAACAAGTTTTTCCTTCGGCACCTGAAGCTATACTGCCTTACTCAAAGGATCTGCCAAAAAACAGATTGGGATTAGTGAGTTGGCTTTTTTCTGATAAAAATCCTTTAACAAGTCGGGTGGCAGTAAACAGAATATGGGAACTTATTTTTGGAAGGGGGCTGGTAAGAACTTCTGATGATTTTGGTAACCAGGGAGAAATGCCTTCCCATCCGGAGTTATTAGATTATTTGTCGGTATGGTACCAAGAAAATAAATGGGATACTAAAGCGCTTCAGAAACTTATTTTCATGAGTGCTACTTACCAACAATCATCGATAACTGATTCTGTCACTACTAGAAGCGACCCTCAGAATATACTTTTAACCCGGAGTCCCAGATATCGTTTTCCGGCAGAAATGATACGGGATAATGCCTTGGCTATTAGTAACCTTCTTTCCGGAAAAGTTGGCGGGCCTAGCGTATATCCTTATCAGCCTGCAGGGCTTTGGGAACAGTTAAGTGAAAAGAGCTGGGCTTACCCTTATTTGCAAGTGAATGGTGAAGGGTTATACCGGAAAAGTATTTATACAATACGGCAAAGAACAAGTGTAGTACCGTTCTTGCAAATTTTTGATGCCGGTGACCGATCCGTTTGCGCTGTTAAAAGACAAAAATCCAGTTCACCCATGCAATCTTTAGCACTATTAAATGATCCACAAATAATAGAAGCGGCTCGCTTTATTGCTGCGAGAATGCTTAAGGAAGGAGGTAATAACAAAAACGAGCAATTGAAATTTGGATTCAATATTGTAACCGGCAGAAATCCAAATAATAAAGAATGTCAATTGTTACAAAATATGTATTCAGTTGAAAGTGAAAATTTTAAAAAATATCCCGGCAAAGCAAAAAAAATATTGATGATTGGCGCAGCAAGAACCGAAACAAATGATTTGGGTTTATTGGCAACCTATACCGGCATTGTTCACACCCTAATGAATACCGACGAATTTATCACAAGAAATTGATTTTTTTATGGACGAGTTAAGTAACATTCAATATCAACAAAAGCGAAGGGATTTTCTGCGAGGAACTGTTTTGGGACTTGGTGGAATAGCATTGAATTCTATAGTCGGTTGCAAACAAACAAATAAGAGCAAAGTATTGGGTATTGTTCCTGCTGAGGAGATTAACCAACCAATAGGCAGTCCACATTTTATGCCAACGGCTAAAAGAGTCATCTATCTTTTTCAAAATGGCGGCCCGGCACAAATGGAATTGTTTGATTATAAACCCAATTTGATTACCATGCATGGCAAGGAAATACCGCCATCTGTGATAGGGCAAAATAGGGTGTCGGGAATGGTAAGTAATCAATATTCTTTTCCTTTAGCAATGCCCTCATCCTCCTTTAAAAAATTTGGCAAAAATGGAACCTATCTCAGTGAATTAATACCACATACAGCTTCCATTGTGGATGATTTATGTATTGTGAAATCAATGTTTACTGAACAAATTAATCATGAGCCTGCCTTATTATTTACACAAACGGTTAATCAATTAAGCGGCCGGCCTTCCATTGGATCTTGGCTTAGTTATGGTTTGGGTAGTATGAATGAAAACCTCCCTTCATATGTTGTGATGTTGTCAAAGGGTGGCGATAATGCACAAATTAGCAATGCAGCTTGGAGCAGTGGTTTTTTACCTTCTTATCACCAAGGTGTTCAATTTATGCCGGGTAAAGACCCCATCTTGTTTTTAAACACGCCGGATGGTGTGGAAAGAATGGATAGACGAAGGGCATTGGATTTTATAAAAAACTTCAATGAATTACAAAACGACAAATGGCATGACCCTGAAATTGAGAGCCAAATCAGTCAGGCAGAATTGGCCTATAAAATGCAATTAGCCATCCCTTCCATTGCAGATCTTTCTGATGAGCCACAATATATTTTGGATATGTACGGACCTGATGTAAAACTGCCGGGCACATTCGCACATAACTGCCTGATGGCAAGAAGGCTGGCAGAAAAAGATGTTCGGTTTATTCAATTGTTTCACCTTGGATGGGATCATCATGGTGCACTGGCTTCCGGTATGAGAAGGGCCACTAAACAAACAGACCAGGCATCAGCAGCCCTTGTAAAAGATTTAAAACAAAGAGGGTTATTGGATGATACGTTGGTGGTTTGGGGAGGTGAATTTGGCCGTACCAGTTTTTCACAAGGAAAGCTAACGCCTGAAGGTTTTGGACGTGATCATCATCCCGGTTGTTACTCTATTTGGATGGCGGGTGGTGGCGTGAAGCCGGGAATTGTGTATGGAGAAACCGATGATTTTGGGCATAATGTTGTGAGAGATAAAGTACATGTACACGATTTTCAAGCAACCCTTCTCCATATGTTGGGCATTGATCATGAAAAATTTATTTTCAAAAGCCAAGGCAGAAGATATCGTTTAACAGATGTTTCCGGTACAGTAATAAATAATATTCTTGCATGAACCTAGATTTTTTCGGTCATTTTCATCCTTTACTGGTTCACCTTCCCATTGGTATTTTATTATTTGCTGCATTAATGGAATATGTTTTTCCCAAAAGAAACGCAGAACCACTCATGCAGATTGTTTTGTTATTGGGCGCTGTTTCTGCTGTTCTTTCGGCTTTGCTGGGTTGGTTACTTTCTTTCTCCGGCGATTATGATGCCGATTTGCTCAACACACATAAATGGGCCGGAATTGGGTTGAGTATTATTTCGGTAGCCCTTTGGGGATGGAAATTAAAAGGGAAGATATTTCCAAAGTTTCAGTTAATTAGTCATGTATTATTTGGCATGATGTTGTTAGCATTGCTACTGACAGGTCATTATGGTGGCAGTCTTACGCATGGAGAAGATTATCTTTCTTTCAACACGATTAACGATGTTGATGAGAAGAAGCCCATTGCTCTTCAAACACCCATTACAGATACTACAAAAGGAAGCGTGTATGATAAAATCATCACACCCATATTATCCACTAAATGTTATCAATGTCATAGCGCTAGTAAGAAAAAAGGGAACCTTCGACTACAAACCATTGATTTGATAATGAAAGGAGGAAAATCCGGACCCGGTATCAAAATCGGAGATGCTTCGCATAGTGAATTAATAAAAAGAATATTGTTGGATTTACAGGATGAAAAGCGAATGCCACCCAAGGGTAAAAAACAACTTAGCAACGAAGAGGTGCGTGTATTGTATTGGTGGATTCAAAATGGGACTTCATCAAGTACTACCATTACTGAAGTAAAAAAGAATGATACGATCCTAGCTTTTTTATCAAATGCC
>JANOVY010000212.1:0-1753 GCA_031417635.1 Bacteroidota bacterium
AATGCCGCACAATATTCTTGGTGGGTACCTCACGATGTAAAAGGGCTAATTGAACTCATGGGTGGGGAAGAGCCCTTTACCAAAAAATTAAATGAGGCATTTACGACAGCAAGAACACATGGCTTTGTATCCGGGAAATCTGAAAATCCAACTGATCAGGCTTTGTTAAGAAAAGTCTTTATCAATTACGGTAACCAACCCTGTATGGAAATGCCTTTTCTTTTTAATTATGCAGGAAAACCTTGGCTTACACAGTACTGGACAAGACAATTAATCGATTCAGTATATAGCGGAATCTCTCCACAAAAAGGGTATAGCGGAGATGAGGATCAGGGCTTAATGGGGTCTTTGGCCGTGTTGATGAAAATAGGCTTATTCTCAACCAATGGCGGAACATCCGAAAAACCATTTTACGAAATCGCTAGTCCGATCTTCAATAAAATTACCATACACTTACATTCAAAATATTATCAAGGCAAAAATTTCGTGATTCAAACAAAAAATAATGGGGCAAAAAACTTTTATGTACAATCAGCCACATTAAATGGTAAAGCTTGGAACCAACCTTGGCTATTACATGAAACATTGGTAAAGGGCGGGCAATTGTTTTTGCAAATGAGCGATCAACCCAATACATTATGGGGTAGTGATATGAAAATGGCACCTCCCTCAATGTCTTCAGTTAAAAATAAATAGTATAATACGTTTGTAAATGAGTAGTCAAATCAAGAATATACGAAGAACCATACAAATAAGAAAGGGGCTATCATTGTTGGCTATAATTTGTTTGGTGTTCATGATTGATGTGGATGGTCAACAAAAAAGTGCATTACCAAATATTGTTTATATTCTGGCAGATGACTTGGGGTATGGTGATGTATCTATCAATAATCCAAAAGATGGGAATATTCAAACGCCAAATATTGATAAGCTCGCTAAACAAGGCATGAATTTTACAGATGCTCATACAACATCATCTGTTTGTACCCCGTCAAGATATTCTATCCTTACAGGTAGATATCCTTGGAGAAGCCGCTTACCGGTTGGCGTATTGCATGGGTATAGCAGAACATTAATTGAAGAAGATTTACCCACAGTAGCTGAGTTGTTAAAAACAAAATCATATCAAACCGCCGTGGTAGGAAAATGGCATTTAGGATTGGACTGGGTTCCGAAAGATGCACACAAAGATTCTTTGAAACCGGAAAATAACAAGCATCAATTTTATGGTATCACAAGGGATATGAATCCTAATCACATTGATTTTTCTGCAGCACCCATACATGGGCCAAGAACCCAAGGATTTGATTACTCATTTGTATTACCTGCATCTTTAGATATGGAACCCTATTGTTATTTAGAGAACGATCAACTAACGGAACCATTAACGGGATATACGAAAGGCAATAATTTAGCGTCCGGGGCCAACGGTCCCTTTTGGAGAGAAGGATTGATGTCACCATCCTTTGATTTTTATGATGTATTGCCCAAATTCACAAACAAAGCAAGTGATTTTATTCGTAAGCAAGCGAATAGTAAAGATCCTTTTTTCTTGTATTTTCCAATGCCCGCTCCACATACCCCTTGGGTTCCAAATAAAGACTTTGCCGGAAAATCTAAAGTGGGTGAGTATGGCGATTTTGTGATGGAAGTAGATGCCGCGGTAGGACAAATTATGCGTCTATTAGATAGTATGGGAATCTCTAAAAATACCATGGTTGTTTTTTCTAGTGACAATGGCCCCAAATGGGAC
>JANOVY010000213.1:0-2322 GCA_031417635.1 Bacteroidota bacterium
CGGTTGATAGAGTTCCAATCAAACACAAACATTCTGTTTTCACAATAGCCATTGCTACTGAATCGTTGAATTTGTTTAGCCCAGTTATCTCCACTACCAAGAAAGCCGTGTACAAAAACGAGGGGGCGTTTGGTGGTATTACAATCATCTTTAATTTTTTTGGATTGTGAGTAACAGGCTATTGAAATGCAGAAAAGAAAAATGGAAAGAAGAAATCGCATTGGGTGAAATTAAAGAAAATACAATCAATGTAGAAGCTCTTAATCTTAATGCTAACATTCAATTTTATTGAAGTAGTAATTGGAGGACGCAAATTGCGTCCTCCAATTAATTTTCCCTGATTTTACAATTGATTAAAATTCACATATATATTACCTGTTTCAATAGCAATTCTTCGTTTTCTAAATAACAAATCTCTAAAACTTACTCTACCATCCAAAACAGCAGTCATATCAAACCCATCCATAATAATTATAGATTTAAAATCTGTAGAAATAGCTTCTTTAGTTACCCCATCAATTGTTACTAAAAGACCTACTGCTGTTTTAAACTTAGTTTCAACTTTATAACAAAATGAGGCTAGCTCTCCTCTATCAACTTGTTTCTTCCATTTCGCTTCAAGCAAATAGTCTGTACCCTCAAAAGTAAATGCTCCATCAATTTGTTCCCCGTAATTTTTAAAAGACCCCTTAGGTTCAAGCTCGTATAGTAAAAATAAATCATAAAGAAATTTTTCCAACGCAAATCCTCTCTTTTGTAAATCTTTAGTGGTTGCTAAATCATTAAACCTAACTTTAAGTTGATTCAAATCCTCACTTAAAGATTTTCGTTCGATTATTTTTTTCTCAGTTTCAATTCTTCTTTTTTTTACTTCTTCTTGCTCAATTGTTCGCTCAATGTATCCTTTAGTATAAGTCCTAAGCTTACTAACTGCTTCTTTGGCTCTTTTTCTTTTTGAACCATCTTCATCAAAAAATTTCATGTTATCAAAATCTTCAAAATCAGTTACAGCAAGGAATAAGCTAATTAAATCCTCTTGATAAATATCAGGCCTGTTAACCATCCTTTCAATAAGTTCTTTTATAGCTTCTCTTTTTGTTCCACCCCAATTCACATAACCAATAATTAACTTATTCTCAATAGTCAATTTAATAAAGTCTTGCAAATCTTCTTTTTTCCAATAAATTAAGGATAGAGCTTCTTTGAGTGAAAGGATTCCCTGAGCTGAAAATTTCTTTGAATTATTCATTTAAATATCTGGCATGTCATAGGACCGAAATATAATTTATCAAAACGGCGTTTCTTCATCAAAATCCATATCGTTCATCTTACTACCTTTCTGTACAAATACTTTAGGACCATCATCTGTTGGCACAGGTTTCCAGTTACCGCCGCCTGGTAATGAACCGCCGCCCATATCATTAAAATCATCTTCTACAAACTTTTGAATATGCAGTAAGGCACGGAGCTTAATGGTTTCTAAAGAACCGTTTCTGTGTTTTGCAATTCGTATATGTGTTTCGCCTTTGTTGCTTTCACCGAATTCATTGCTGGTGATATCGTAGTATTCAGGACGGTATAAAAACATAACCATATCAGCATCCTGCTCAATAGCTCCTGATTCACGGAGATCACTCAACTGCGGCATTTTATTTCCTTCTTTACGCTTTTCAACTTCACGGCTTAATTGAGACAAGGCAATAATAGGAATACTTAATTCTTTTGCAAGGCTCTTTAAGTTTCGGGAAATATTGCTGATCTCCTGTTCTCTGTTTGTATTTTTATTACCACCGGCTCCACTCATTAATTGCAGATAGTCAATAATAATCATACCTACATTGTGCTTATTTACCAATCGCCTTGCTTTAGCTCTTAACTCAAAAATATTTAATGCCGCACTATCATCAATAAACAAAGGAGCTTTTGCTAAACGTTCTATTCCGTTTTTATATAATTGCTGTACTTCATGATCCTCTAATTTACCACGGGTAATTTTCTCCAGCATAATTTCACTTTCTGCAGAAAGAATACGCTGAACTAATTGCCCCGCACTCATTTCTAAAGAAAAGAAAGCAACAGCAGTAGGTTTAGTAGGATGCAATGCTGCATTACGTGCAAGGTTTAATGCAAATGCTGTTTTACCAACTGAAGGACGGGCAGCAAGTACAATTAAATCGGTAGGTTGCCAGCCGTAGGTAACTCTATCCATTAATGCAAAACCGCTTGGCACACCACTTACATCTTCATCTTTACTTCTTAAATCTTCTATACGTTGAATGGTTTTGATTAACACATTATCAAACGAATCAAAATTCTTTCTCA
>JANOVY010000214.1:0-3967 GCA_031417635.1 Bacteroidota bacterium
TTGGTCCCTAGCACTTAGTTTGGGGTTGTCGTTTTATGTTCAGCATTTTGCGTTTAGCGTTTTGCTTTTAGCCTTTAGCCTTTAAAAAGCTCCTCTTTCCCAAATCGCAACAACATGATTGTTACAAATCGTTATTTTTGCCAAATGATGATACCGCCCATCTTATGGACAATTCTTTTTTATGTTTTTTGTACAATCATTGCAATTCAGCTTTTTTACTATTTGTACTTTTTTAGTCGTCTGGCTTTTTACAAGATACCGGTAAAAGAAGTTACCAATGAACATCCGGTTTCAGTGGTGATTTGTGCGCGAGATGAAGCAGAAAATCTTAGCATGAATTTACCTGGAGTATTGGTTCAAAATTATCTTACTACACATGAAGTTGTTTTGGTAAATGACAATTCAACAGATGAAGGAAGGTATGTAATTGATGAGTTTCAAAAATCTTTTAAAAACATCAATCATATTCATCTTACCCAGGAAGCCATGATGATCAGTGGCAAAAAATTTCCTTTATCAATGGGTATTAGAAGTGCTAAATATGAAATTTTACTGTTAACCGATGCTGATTGTACACCCGCATCTGAATTCTGGATGCAGAAAATGCAAGCAGCTTTTGTGGGGCCTATTGAGATTGTGTTAGGCTATGGAGCCTATCATAAAAAACCGGGCCTATTAAATAAATTGATACGTTTTGAAACCTTTCACACTGCACTTCAATATTTATCCTATGCTTTAGCGGGCAATCCTTATATGGGCGTTGGTAGAAATTTGAGTTATAAAAAAGATGTTTTCTTACGCAACAAAGGCTTTTCTTCTATCAATCAAATACCCAGTGGTGACGATGATTTATTCATCAACCAAGTAGCTACTGCACAAAACACAGCCATTGTAATTGATCCGGAAGCACATACCTTGAGTGAGCCCAAGAAGAGTTGGGGTGGATGGATGACCCAAAAATACAGACACTATACTACCGGCAGGTATTATAAAAAAGGTCATAAATTTTTGTTAGGCCTCTATTCATTTTCATTGTTTTTGATATATCCTTTACTTGCGGTTTCCATCGTTTTTTTTAATTGGTGGATACCATTGGCAGTGTATGGTGTTAGACTTTTATTACAGGCTGTTATCTTTTATAAATCGATGAAAAAACTAAATGAAAAAGACCTTTGGCCATGGTTTCTTTTTCTTGACATTTGGATGTTCTTTTATTTCATTTTTACGATACCCGCTATATGGAAAGCACCCCGCAAAAACTGGGCTTGATTCTGAAATATTTCGACGATTTTTCAGCTGAGCAGATTCAACAATTCACTTTATTGGAAACATTGTACGGTGAATGGAATGCCAAAATAAATGTAATTTCCAGAAAAGACATTGACAGCATTTATTTACACCATGTGCTACATTCCCTTAGTATAGCTGCTATGGCAGATTTTCAACCCGGCACTCAAGTGATTGACATTGGTTGTGGGGGTGGCTTCCCGGGTATACCCTTAGCCATATTTTTTCCAAAAGTAAAATTTCACTTAGTAGACAGTATTGCCAAGAAATTAAAAGTGGTAGAAGCTGTTTGCGAAGGCGCGGGCATCAAAAACATCACTACCCAACATACCCGAGCAGAAGAAATCAAAAACAGGAAATTTGATTATGCGATCTCCAGAGCGGTTGCCCCTCTAAAAGATTTGTGGAAATGGAGTTCTCCCTTACTTAAGAAAGACCATACAAAACCTTTACCCAATGGGCTTATCTGTTTGAAAGGTGGAGACTTAGCACAAGAAATTTTCGAAAGCGGCCTTCGCCCAAAGATGATGCCCATTTATAAAATTTTCCTTGAAGAATATTTTCAGGAAAAATTTGTGATCCATGCTGCGAAGTGAGAAATTCATTTGAATGTTTAATGATACTTACTAATTTGGTATCACCAACTTATTATTACTCCTATTCACATCTGCCATACGCTGACTGGGATCTATCTCAATAGATTTGATATCCTTAATATTTCGTTTGGTTTCAAAAGAATATTCCGGGTGAGTCCATCTCCATTCGGCATGAATCGTTCTTGGCGTGATATTTTCTGAAGGCTTGTTCCCTAACATCATGTCTAAGGGGATGTAATGAAGTTCTTGTGTGCCATCTTTAAAAGTGACCAATACATCAATCGGCATCGGCATTTTACCTAACCGTTTTACTGTTAGCAAGGTTTTTCCATTATCTAACGTAATATTGCCTACTGAAAAATCAATCGTTTTGGTACTATTTATCCAGTATTCTTTATACCAATCTAATTCAATCCCACTCACTTTTTCAGCTACTCTTATAAAATCATTTGGATTGGGATGTTTGAAACGCCATTGTTGATAATAGGATAACAAAATGGCATCCCGCAAACTATCGCCAACTATATACCCTAACTGAGAAATGAAGACAGCTCCTTTGCTATAAGCAGCATTTCCATAAGCATAGTTTGTATTGAAGTGGTCAGCATGGGTGTTGGCTGGTTCTTCATATCCACTTTTTGCTAAATTAACATAACCATGATAAGATTCATCGTACCAAAAACCGGGTGATTTTCGCAAACCGGCCAAAACCCTGGTACCTGCATACACTGTAAAGCCTTCATCCATCCAAGAATACAAAGATTCATTGGTGCCCATTAACATCTGATACCAAGTATGCATCCATTCGTGCAAAGCGGTTCCAACACTTGCATTTTTTAGTAAAGTGCCCATTGGATATTCCATACCCCCATCACCCCCTTGTACAAAGGTGTATGACTTATACGGATATGCACCAAATGTTTTGGCAATGATGGGATAGGCTAAAGCAGCAGTATCTGCCACTTTCTGCCAACTGTTTTCAAGTGAATCCACCGCTTTGTAAACAACTCTCAATAAAGGCCCACCTTGTGTAGTTCTTGTGATCATTTTATAAGAAGGATCAGCGGCCCACATAAAATCATGCACATTATTGGCCTGCCATTTCCAAGTGTTTGTGGCAGTTGTATTTGCTTTCACTTTTACACCGGGTGATTCATAACCAAAACCTACCTCATTGCCATTCAATAAATCGCCACCGGCTGTTACCATATAATTTTTATCAATCGTAATATTTACATCAAAATCGCCCCATACACCATAAAACTCTCTGGCAATGTATTGATTGGCATTCCAACCCTGATAATCATATTCAACCATTTTTGGATACCACTGGCACATACTGTAACGTATTCCCTCGGCATTGTCTCTCCCACTCCTTCGGATTTGTACGGGCACTTGGGCTTCAAAATTTAAATCCATGGATACTTTTGAATTTGGCAAAATGGGTTTAGTCAAATTGACTTCTAAAATGGTTTCATGCAAGGTTAGTGTTTGCTCTACCCCATTTATTTTTACACTATTTACTTTTTGAAAACCCATTTCTGTTTTTGTCAATTTACCTATCCGATCTTTCACTCTTGCATCCCAATCTAATCCATCTTTTTCTTTTGTGGGTTCTTCAATTTTCCTTTTCCCAAGTTCCATGCTTCTCAGATCCATACTACTGCCGGGTTGAAAAGCATTCCAATACAAATGAAAATATACTTTTGACAATGTATCGGGCGAATTATTTGTGTACTCTAATTTTTCGATGCCGGTAAAACGATTGGTTATCACATCCATATTTACATTGATCGTGTATTTGATTCGCTGTTGCCAACGATCGGACTGTGCGGAAACTGTTGAGAGATGACAAAAGACAGATGTAAGTAGGAATAATTGCAGTACATTTTTTTTCATAATATATTGTTTCAAATTGATGTTGTAAATTTCAGAAAATTATGAATGTGAGCCCAGAAAAAATAATAAATGGACACCCTTTCACCCATTACGATAAAGTAACGTATAATCCTGCAGAAATGCAGAAAAGAAGTGAGGAATTTTATGAATGGATGAATTTACGAAGAACCGTACGTGATTTTTCT
>JANOVY010000215.1:0-18500 GCA_031417635.1 Bacteroidota bacterium
TATTTTTAATAACCTCTTCATCTTTCATTTTCACATCTACCCACCTTTCCGGTGTAGCAGGTGCTTTTAGACCTGCTTCAACCATTCCCCATAACATTTGTTCAGTGATGGCTATGTGTTTTAAACAGTCTTCAACACTCCATTTGTCAGGACCGGGTGAAAATTTTAATTGAGCGTCACTTAGGCCATTTGCAGCTTCAAAAACTTGCTTTTTTGTTTCATTTAAAAACGCAATGGCAGTGTATCTTTCTTCCTTGGTAATGGTAGTGTCAACAGGAGAAAATGAGAAAAGAATACAGATTGATAGGAATAATACAAGCTTGTTCATTAGAATTTATTTTAGTGAATACTTATTGAAAAAAAAAATCTGGTTGCAAAAGGTAATAAGAAACAAAATAAAATACAAGGAAAAAGATGCATATTTTATAATTGCTTTACCGCTCGCTTATTCTTAGTTTAGTAAAAAAATCTTCTTCGTCAATTTCAATTACTTCCCCGGGCTTCATTTCTCCTAGGGTGATGTCTTCTATAGACATTCTTATCAATCGTATACACCGATGGTGAATGGCTGCCACCATTTTTCGTACTTGGTGAAATTTACCTTCTGTTAATGTAATGAATAACCAACTACTGGAAACATCATCTCTTAATACTTTTCCCGATGAAAATAAATTGTTAGGTTTTTGTGTAATGCTAACATCACATGGTAAAGTAAGATAATCAACACCGCCTTTCCCACTAATAAGGATGCCATTCTGTAACTTTTGTAAACTTTCTTCTGTAACAATATTTTTAACCTGCACCAAATAAGTTCGCTGATGCGGAACTTTACTTTGAAATAATAGCCGGGTAACTTTTTTATTGGTTGTTAACAACAATAATCCTTCTGAATGATTATCGAGTCTACCAATGGCATGTGTACCTTCAGGAAATACAAAATCCAGATTGCCCAGCAAAGACACTTCATGTGAACTGATAAATTGCGATACCATTTTGAAAGGCTTGTTCAAAATAAAATACCTGTGAGGTTGCATACAGGGAAATTAATGAGTATTTCGATTCAATGATGATAAGCTAAAAGAAAAAAATACTTTATTATTACAAAATAAATAAAATGACATGGAGCAACATCCCAATGATCCTTTGCATGGAAAAACATTAGAAAAAATCCTTACAGATCTAGTGGCACATTTTGGTTGGGAAGATCTAAGTCATCACATACCTATCAATTGTTTTATTAGTAACCCCAGTATCCAATCTAGCCTCAAATTCCTTCGAAAAGTACCTTGGGCAAGAAAAAAGGTAGAAGATCTCTATATCCGGATGCTTGAAAAATAAATTACTCGAATGACGAATTTAGATACAAAATGAGCTAATTATTACTAAATTACAAGCTAAAGCATATCAAAAATGTGCTTACAAACCCAAACGGAAAGCCATATAATAGTCTGAAAAATGAAATCAAAAGTTTTCTTTGTAATGTTCCTATTACTGATTTCTGTTTTTTGCTGGGTTGCCTGCATCCGGTCAAATGATTCCGGAAATCATTCATTACCGGATCAGATTAGTTACAACTTTCATATTCGCCCCATCCTTTCAGATAAATGTTTTAAATGTCATGGCCCGGATATTAACAAACGTCAGGCCGGATTACGACTTGATTTACCGGAAGCTGCTTTTGCTCCATTAAAAGAAACGAAGGGAGCATATGCATTGATTCCTTTTAAACCGGAAGAATCGGAATTATTTAAGCGAATTTCCTCAATTGATACCGGTTATCAAATGCCTACCCCATCTTCGCATTTGGGTGTATTGTCTGCATATGAAATTGGGCTTTTTAAAAAATGGATTATGCAAGGGGCAAAATATGAGCCCCATTGGGCATTCGTAAAACCAGTAAAGGCAAAGCTTCCATCTATAAAGAATACCGACCTTGTAAAAAATGAAATTGATTATTTTATTCTTGGAAAACAAGAGCCACTAGGGCTATCACTCAATGAAGAGGCAGATAAAGAACGTTTATTAAAAAGACTTTCATTCGATTTAACCGGCCTTCCTCCGTCAGAAAAAAGTATGGTTCAATTCATGGCCAATACCCAACCAAATGCTTTCGAAAAAGCGATTGATGAACTATTGAACACCAAATCATATGGCGAAAAAATGGCTGTTCATTGGTTAGATATCGCCCGATATTCAGACAGCTATGGATATCAAGATGATAATGTCAGAACGCAATGGGCATGGCGTGATTGGGTGATTCATGCTTTTAATAGTAATCTTCCCTACAACACTTTTCTCACCTGGCAAATTGCAGGTGACATGATGCCAAATGCTTCAAAAGAACAAATTCTGGCTACCGCTTTTTTTAGAAACCATAAATACACAGAAGAAGGAGGTGTAATACCTGAAGAATATAGAATAGAATATATTTTAGATAAAACCAAAACATTTGGAAAGGGAATTTTAGCATTAACTGTTGAATGTGCACAATGTCATGACCATAAATACGACCCCATTTCTCAAAAAGACTATTATCAGTTATTTGCTTTTTTTAACAATACAAAGGAAGTGGGATATGAGGGAGATGTGAGTGTATCAAAACCCGCTAAGAATCCCTTACTTACAATCAATGATACTGATATAAAAGGCATCTTGAAGTTCATGAATAAAAAAGATACAGGCAATATGACTGTATCTGTAATGGGTGAAAAAGATACACTTCGCAAAACATTTATCCTTAACCGGGGTGTATATGATCAGCTAGGCATAGAGGTATTTCCCTCAGCATTAAAGTCTGTCATGAAATTTGATACGACTATTAATGCAAGAAATAGATTGGGACTAGCTACTTGGACAGCAAATAACAATAATCCACTTACGGCACGTGTTTTTGTTAACCATATTTGGCAAGAAATATTTGGCAGAGGCCTGGTCAAAACAGCCGGCGACTTTGGCATGCAGGGAGATTTGCCTACACACCCTGAATTACTAGATTGGTTAGCGGTAGATTTTATTGAGCATGGATGGGATATTAAACGATTAATGAGACAAATTGCGATGTCTGCAACTTATCGCCAATCATCCAAAATAAAACCGGCAAGTCTAAAAAAAGATCCCGAAAATATTTATTTATCACATGCACCCCGATTAAAAGTGAAGGCTGAATTTGTGAGAGATATTATTTTATCAAGTAGTGGGCTTTTAGTAAATTCGATTGGGGGACCTAGTGTTAAACCCTATCAACCCAAAGGCATTTGGGAAATTGCAAGTTCAGGTAGAGGTGAACTAGCCACTTACAAACAAGATATAGGGGAAGCACTGTATAGAAGAGGCATGTATACTTTTATTAAATTAACAGTGCCACCACCCAGTATGATGCTTTTTGATGCCAGTAACCGTGATCAATGCGAAGTAAAACGGTTACAGACAAATACACCTCTTCAAGCCCTCATGATGATGAATGACCCGACTGTACTTGAAGCATCGCGTGTTTTGTCGCAAAGATTGATGGAAGAAAATCTTTCTACGGAAGATAAGATTAAAAAAGCCTTTCATAAAATCATTTGTCGAATACCCGGCGACAAAGAAAATTCAATTTTGCAATCATATTATTCAGATCAGTTACAAGCATTTACACAGAAACAACTAGATGCAAAAATGACATTACAGGTGGGTGAATTTCCTTTCAATAACAAATTAGATATAGCAAAAACAGCGGCATTAATGAAAGTAATCAATATGATATATAACATGGAGGAAGCCATATCAAAATCCTAATTATGCAAAATGATTTTTTGGAATATCATCTTAATCTAAATCGCAGACGTTTTCTTTCTAAACTAAGTTTGGGAATCGGCAGTGTGGCACTAGGTTCTCTTTTAATACCGGATCTTTTTGGGAGTAAAAGCGACGAAGAAATGTTGTTAACCGGCCTACCAAATTTTGCGCCAAAGGCTAAAAGAATTATCTATCTCTTTCAAAACGGGGCTCCTTCCCAACTTGATTTGTTCGATTATAAACCCAAGTTGCAAGAAATGTTTGGTCAGGAACTTCCTGAGTCTATCAGAATGGGGCAACGCCTTACAGGCATGACAGCAGATCAGAAAAAATTTCCCCTCGCCGGCACCTTTTTTGATTTTCAACAATATGGACAAGCCAAAGCCTGGATGAGTAGTTTGCTTCCTTATACATCCAAAGTTGTAGATGATTTATGTTTTGTAAAAAGTATCTATACGGAAGCCATAAACCATGATCCTGCATTAACTTTTTTTCAAACTGGTGCACAAGTAGGTAACCGTCCAAGTATGGGCGCATGGTTAAGCTATGGATTGGGAAGTGAAAATAAAAACCTACCTGCTTTTACAGTTTTATTGTCGAAAGGTAAAGGAAATGGGCAAGGGGTATATTCAAAACTTTGGAATAATGGATTTCTAGATTCCGTGCATCAAGGTGTTCAATTCAGCAGTGGTGAAACGCCGGTTTTATATTTGAATAATCCGGAAAGTATTAATAAATCTGATAGAAGAAAAATGCTGGATAAGCTGGAAGAATTAAATGCCGAAACATTTAAAGAATCCGGCGATCCCGAAATCAATGCCAAGATACAACAATACGAAATGGCGTATCGAATGCAAACAGCTGTTCCTGAGATTACAGATATGAGCAAAGAACCCGAGGACATTATTAAATTATATGGTCCCGACTGTCTCGTACCCGGAACCTATGCTGCCAATTGTTTACTGGCTCGCAAACTTTCTGAGAATGGTGTTCGCTTTGTACAATTATATCACCAGGGTTGGGATGCACATGGTAATCTTCCGGGCGAAATAAAAGGACAATGCTTGGATACAGATCAAGCATCTGCTGCTTTGATTACTGATTTGAAACAGCGAGGTTTATTAGATGAAACCTTGGTAATATGGGGTGGTGAATTTGGAAGAACCAATTATTGCCAAGGAAAACTTACCAAAGAAAAATATGGAAGAGATCACCATCCCAGATGTTTTACCATTTGGATGGCCGGGGGTGGTGTGAAGCCGGGTGTATATGGGGAAACAGATGAATTTGGCTATAACATCATTCGTGATCCGGTTCATGTAAATGATTTTCATGCAACTGTTCTTCATTTAATGGGTATTGATCATGAAAAATTAACTTTCAAACATTTAGGAAGGAGATACAGGCTCACAGATGTGGCAGGTAAAGTAGTAAAGGGCATCATTAGCTAAAGAATGAATCGCAATAATAATTACTAAAAAAATATATCATATGAAAAGGAGATCATTCATTAAAAACACTGGACTAAGCACTGCGGCTCTCCTTTATAACCCAATAATGGCTTTTCAAGAAAACCCTTTACTGGGTCATAATAATAAACGATATAGACTCAACACGCAATGGAGTAAAGCAGATGTTGCCAAAAACCCCGTTAATGATTGTCATGAAATGGTTCAGGATAGTAAAGGCAGAATAATCCTATTAACAAACGAAACAAAAAACAATATTCTAATTTATGAAAAAAGCGGAAAATTAATCACTACTTGGGGTTCTGAATATCCGGGTGCACACGGTTTAACCCTTTTCAATGAAAATGGGAATGACGTTTTATTTATTTGTGATAACAAACGACATCAAGTAATCAAAACAACATTGGATGGTAAAGTATTAATGGTGATTGATTATCCAAAAGAAACCGGACAATATGCAAAACCGGAAGAATATGTTCCAACAGAAACTGCTATAAGTCCCAATGGTGATATTTATGTAGCAGATGGATATGGAAAAGATTTTATTATACAATATGATGCAACGGGAAAATATATCAATCATTTTGGTGGAAGAGGATCAGAACCAAAACACCTCTTAAATGCACATGGCATTTGTGTTGATGTTAGAGACCCCAATCGTCCCTCTTTGATTGTGACATCACGCCAACAAAATGCATTCAAACGTTTTAGTTTTCATGGAGACTTTATCGATACCATTCCTTTACCCGGCGCCTGGGTTTGCAGGCCCGTTATTAAAGGCGATTATTTATATTCGGCAGTTCTACAAACAGATTCGAAACAAGGAAAACAATCCGGCTTCATAACTATTTTAGATAAAAGTTTTACAGTTGTTTCAAATTTAGGAGGTTCTGATCCAACATATGTTGATCACAAACTGGTGGATATGTATCAAACAACTAAATATTTCGATTATCCCCATGATGTTTGTGTGGATGATGAAGAAAACCTATATGTGGCACAATGGAATTCCGGAAAAGTGTACCCTTATAAATTATCTCCGGTAATGTAATGAACCCATCCATCATCTTTTTTCAAAACTTATTTTTCATCAGGCAACCTATAAAGTAGTATCAAACTTCCATTACGAATTAAAGCAAATATTGAGATGAATCGCTGGAAAAATGTAATTAACAATACCACTTTAGCATTGAACTGCTTACTACTTTTTCTTTTGATTTTCGACAATAGCTTTTTCCTACCTCCATGGCTTCAAATGTTGGGTAGGTTGCATCCATTATTGGTTCATTTTCCAATTGTCATTTTATTGTTTTGTTCATGCTGGGAATTGGCCGCAAAATTTTCAAAAAACACAATATTTAATACGTCAATTATCGGTGATTGGCTACTACTCTTATCAGCCCTGGCTGCCGCAGGAAGTGCCTTAATGGGATTATTCCTTTCAAAAGAAAATGGTTATCAACAGGATGCTTTGGTTTGGCATAAATGGAGCGGCATCTTAACTTCATTAATAACCTTTTCATGGTATACTTTCAGAGAATACATTCGGAATAAAAAGACTTCTTTGGTAATATTTTCCATTATATCATTCATCACTATATTGATAACAGGACACCTGGGGGCAGATATAACACATGGAAAAAACTATATTTTAGAACCTATTGTAAAAGAAAAAGAATTGCCAACTATACTGTTTGAAGATGCAGAAGTATTTACGAATATGGTTCAACCCATATTAAAAACAAAATGTGTAAGTTGCCATAATACAAAAAAAGCCAAAGGTGAATTGGTCTTGGAAACGGTTTCCTTTTTGAAAAAAGGTGGCAAAAGTGGACCACTATGGGATCTACATGAAAATGACTTAGGTTTATTATTAAGAAGAGTTCATTTACCGCTAGAAGCAAAAAAACACATGCCGCCAATTGGCAAATCTCAATTGTCCGAAGATGAACTGACTATTTTAAATCTATGGATCAAGAAAGGTTCTGCATTTACAGGAAAGGTTTCTCAATTACCTCCTTCCGACACTTTGCATTTAATGGCAAAAAAAATATTCAATACAGTTGAGTCAGATGAATATACTTTTAAGCCTGCATCAGAAAACACTATTAAAGAATTACTTTCCAATTACAGATCGATAACACCACTTTCTTTAGGTTCTCCTGCATTAGGCGTATCCTTTTTTAGTGTATCTCAATTCAAAGTAGATCAGTTAAAAGAATTATTAAAAATAAAAGAACAGATTGTGACCCTTAATCTGAATAAAATGCCGGTGATTGATCAAGACCTGTCTATTATTGCTCAGTTTATTAACTTAAGAAAACTGAATTTATCATTCACAAATATTCAGGGTCCCGGATTAATCGCTTTACAAAGTTTGACGGAATTAAGACAATTGTCATTATCTGGAACCGGCATCAACGCTGCTAGTCTTAGCGTTTTGTCTACATTGCCAAAACTATCTCAAGTTCATATTTGGAGCACCCCTGCACAATCACAAAATTTAGCACTTCTTCAAAAGCAATTAAAAAATACAAAAATAGAAACCGGATTTAATGGCGATACTGTAAAAATTAAACTAAATCTACCCATTATAGAAAACGAACAACAAGTGTTGCTTGAGCCCACACTTTTACAATTAAAGCATTATGTTAAAGATGTAAATATTCACTATAGTATCAATGGCAAAGAACCGGATAGTATTGTATCTCCTGTTTTCAAAGGCGATTTTTTAATTAATGATACGATGACGATTAGGGTTAAGGCTTTCAAAAAAGGGTGGATAAGTAGTGATATCACCGAAATGGCTTTTTATAAAGCATCCTACAAAATTGATTCAATTTGGACGATACAACCACCTGATCCACAGTATAAGTCGATTGGGGCCCCCATATTAACAGATGGTAAAAAGGGCGACCGAAATACCCGAAGCGGAAAATGGTTGGGATATAGAGGATATCCAATGGAATCGATTCTTTTGTTCAATGAACCAAAAAGCATTTCTTCTATAACCATTAGTACCCTAATTGATACCAGGGGTTACATCATGCCACCGGCTCAAATTGAAATTTGGGCAGGAAATACGTCTGACAAACTTCATTTAATTAAGAAAATAACTCCTGAACAACCGATGAAAGATTTGCCGGGATCCCTCAAATTTTTCACTCTTTCTTTCAACCCCATTAAAGAAAAATATTTCAAAGTAGTTGTATTCCCAATAATGAAATTACCTAGATGGCATAACGGGAAAGGCGATAGAGGCTGGATATTTGTTGATGAAATATTCGTAAACCGGTAAAAGGAATTAGTGATATTTATTTCTCATTTTTATAGAATAGTCGGGCAAAGCTATTTCTGGTTCAGGTATTTCCGGGTGCCATAGTTTCTCCCATTCAAAGCTGTAATATCCTTTATATCCATCCCGATACAATAGTTCTATGGCTTCAAATATAGGAGCCTCCCCTTCTCCTAAGAGTGTATATTGTTCTTCACGATTTGTTATTTGTACATCTTTAATGTGGATATGATGAATGTATTTTTTTAGTTTCGAATATACCTGTTCCGAAGATTCTTTTGTTTTGGACCACATATTTACAATGTCCCATATAAGTCCTATTTTTTTACTTTCTGACGACTCCATTACAAAATCAATATCAGAAGACAATACCAATTCTCCATGGGTTTCCATCAATACCCTTACATCTGTTCCTTTTGCATATTCGCCCAACTCATTCAACCCTTTTCTAATGATTTCCAAGTTAACTGTACGACTTCTATCTTTTGGAAGCTTATCAGGAAATACCCTAATAAACGGACAATACAATTTTTGAGCAAGATCAATAAAACGTTTTGCTTCATCCATATTTTTGGTTCGCTCAGCTATTTCACTAACATGTAAAACTGCTGATGAACCAAGATTCACAAAACGTAAATCGTGATCCTTCATAAGCCCAAGTGTTGATTGTATACTTTCCGTATTTCTGAATTCTTTGCATTTTGTTAGGTCCATTTCTCTTTGTAAACCCCTAAGTTCAATTCCTTGATATTTATTTGCAACAGCAAATTGAATAATCTTTGTAAGCGACCAATCTGGGCATCCCAATGTGGAAAATGAAAGAAGCGGCTTTTCTTTGACATCAACAAATGAGTTTCCAGCAATGCCAACAGCCGCTAGCCCTCCAACTGTTTTGATAAAATTTCTTCGGGAAGAATAATTCATAACTTATGACTATTTGAAAAATCTATTAAATATGGTAAGTTAAGAAAAAACGTTATGCTTTGTAAAAACTTAGATCCCTGTTATGTAGTTACTTTGAAAAAACTTGGTTTTTCAATTTTCAAATCCTTTTTTTTGCCATCATGGAAAAGATACAATAATCAATATTGAATCTTTTTTTTACACCTTGTCGTTTTACCTATATTTCAAACACGCAATATTGAAAAAACAAAGCCCTCACAAAAATGTGAGGGCCGTCATTATTATTGAAAAAATCTGTAGTATGCTAGATTTTTATTTAACCTCTTCAAACTGAACATCTTCAACTGTATCATTGGCAGCACCTTGTGCACCGGCAGACTGTGCTCCGTTTGGTTGATCGTTGGCTGCTGCACCTTGAGCTCCTGCACCTTGTTCTGCCTGCGCTTTGTAAATTTCTTCACTTGCTGCTGTCCATGCAGTATTCATTTCTGTCATTGCTGTATCAATACCCGCGATATCCTGATTTTTATGCGCTTCTTTTAATTTAGCCAAAGCAGCTTCAATGGGTTCTTTTTTATCCGCAGAAATCTTCTCACCAAACTCTTTGAATTGTTTTTCAGTTTGGAAAATCATGCTATCAGCGGCATTCAACTTTTCTACTCTTTCTTTGGCTTCTTTATCAGAAGCTTCATTGGCTTTGGCTTCAGCTTTCATTTTTTCAACTTCTTCTTTACTCAACCCACTTCCGGCTTCAATACGAATCTTTTGTTCTTTACCGGTGCCTTTGTCTTTTGCACTCACATTCAACATACCATTCGCGTCAATGTCAAAAGTTACTTCAATTTGGGGAACGCCACGTGGTGCGGGTGGAATGCCATCTAGGTTAAACATTCCTAAACTTTTATTTTGGGTTGCCATTGGGCGTTCACCTTGTAATACATGTATCTGTACACCCGGCTGGCTATCGCTGGCAGTTGAATAAATTTCTGTTTTTTTAGTGGGTATGGTTGTGTTTGATGCAATCATGGTTGTCATAATACCACCCATGGTTTCAATACCCAAACTCAAAGGGGTAACATCTAACAATAACACGTCTTTCACTTCCCCGGTTAATACAGCGCCTTGAATAGCAGCTCCTAAGGCCACCACCTCATCAGGATTCACCCCTTTGTTTGGTTTTTTGCCGAAGAATTTTTCAACAATCTCTTGCACTTTCGGAATACGGGTTGAACCGCCTACTAAAATAACTTCATCGATTTGTGAAATATTGTAACCGGCATCTTTCAATGCTTCTTCACATGGTTTTAAACAACGTGCAAAAAGTTTATCGGCTAATTGTTCAAATTTGGCACGACTAAGTTTTACAACTAAGTGTTTGGGAACACCATCAACAGCAGTAATATATGGAAGATTGATTTCAGTTTCAGCGGAAGAGCTTAACTCAACTTTTGCTTTTTCAGAAGCTTCTTTCAAACGTTGAAGCGCCATAGGATCTTTGCGTAAATCAATCGCCTCTTGTGCTTTAAATTGATCGGCTAACCAATCCATGATCACTTTATCGAAATCATCACCCCCTAAATGGGTATCTCCATTGGTAGATTTCACTTCAAAAACACCATCCCCCAATTCAAGAATAGAAATATCAAAAGTTCCGCCACCTAAATCAAAAACAGCAATTTTTTGGTCGGCATGCTTTTTATCTAAACCATACGCCAAAGCAGCAGCTGTGGGTTCATTTACAATTCTGCGAACATTTAGTCCGGCTATTTCACCGGCTTCTTTTGTTGCTTGACGTTGTGCATCATTAAAATAAGCCGGAACGGTTATCACAGCCTCATTTACTTCATGACCCAAGTAATCTTCAGCCGTTTTCTTCATTTTCTGAAGAATCATAGCAGAAATTTCCTGCGGGGTATACAATCTATCATCAATTGCCACCCTAACCGTATTATTGTCACCTTTGGCTACTTTATAGCTCCAATGACTGATTTCTTCGGTCACTTCGTCGTATCTACGCCCCATAAACCTTTTCACACTGCTAATGGTATGCTGCGGATTGGTGATTGCCTGCCTTTTAGCCGGGTCGCCTACTTTACGCTCACCATTCTTTAAAAAGGCTACAACAGAAGGAGTTGTTCTACGTCCTTCATCGTTTGCAATGACTACCGACTCATTTCCTTCCATTACAGCCACACAACTATTGGTTGTTCCAAGGTCAATACCTATTATTTTGTTCATTTTGATTGAATTTTAGATGATCAATTAATGGTTTATTTGCAATCACCATGCCATCCCTTGTAAAGTGCAATAATGGCATACTTTGTCATTATTTTATTCACTTTTTATCATATTTTCTCATTGAAATGGCTTTTTTTATGCCATTTTGATAAGGTTAAACTGAACCAACCCCTATTTTTATGAGATTTCGGTTTTGGAAATATTTGTCATTTTAGTTACTTTTCCGATTCTAGCTTAAAATCCAATCCTAGATAACGCAAATGTGTATCTAACCCCGTGTGTAAACTGATGTAAGATTGAGAAAAAGCTATTTTTTATTTTATCAAGCAATTTTGCTTTTTTGTCTGTTACTACTCTCAAATTCAGTGTGGTCGCAGCGTGCTATTCTAAAAGGAAAAGTCATCAATGATTTTACCAAAGAAACGGTTCCATTTGCCAGCATATTTTGGAAAAAAGCAGGATTTGGTATTACCTCTGATAGTGCAGGTCACTTTTCAATTAAAATAAGTCAATACCTTATTGATACGCTATTCGTCAGTTATGTGGGATTTGTTGATGTACAAAAAATTTTTACTAGTCCATATAAAGACGCTACACCCGTTGAATTAATTCTTAAAGAATTGAAGCTGACCAATACAGTAGAAGTCAAATCAAAATTTAACAAAGGGCTCAGGTGGTGGAAATTAATTGTTGCTAATAAAGTAAAAAACAACCCCTATCAATACAAAAATTATTCTTACGAATTATATAATAAATTGGAACTGGATATCAATAATGCAAATAAAAAAATGTTTGCTGATCGAAAATTATTAAACCCGTTTTTATTTTTATTAAACAACATTGATACCCTATCGGATCGAACTCCTTTTTTACCGGTTTATATGACAGAATCTCTTTCTGATTATTATTACTCTTCAGATCCAATAAAAGCAAGGGAAGAAATAAAAGCTGCAAAAACAGAAGGCATGAAAAATGAAAGCCTTTTACAATTTATTGGCGGCATGAGTCAAAAAATAGATGTGTATGAAGATATTACTATTGCACTCGGTAAAGAATTCATTAGTCCCTTAAGTAAAGTGGGTGACAAATATTACGATTACAAAGGCAGGGATACGCAATACATTTCGGGGCAAAGATACCTCCACTTAATATTCACACCAAAAAGGCAAGGTGAGAATACATTTAGTGGTGATTGTTGGATACATGGAGGTAATTGGGGTATTTATAAAATCAACCTTAATATATCTGCAACGGCAGATATCAATTATGTAAATCGCTTAAGTATTCTTCAGGAATTTAAACAACAAGCCGATAGTGCCTGGATGTTTGCCAAAGATAAAATTGTAGTAGACTTTACGCCTTTCGGAAAAGAAAAACTATCATTCATTGCCCGAAAAACCAGTACTTATAAAGATGTAAAAGTTAATGACACTTCAATTACTAGAAAATTAAATGAAAACTCACTTAAAAAAGAAGTCTTCATAGACGAGAGTGCAAAAGTGAAAGATAACCGGTTCTGGGCTGAACAAAGACACGAAGATTTAAGTGTTAATGAATTAAAAGTGTATCAAATGATGGATACAATAAAAACGATTCCTGCATTCATAAAATATACAAAAGCACTTAAATTTATTTTTGGAGGTCATCTACAATATGGCGCCATTGAAATTGGCCCTTGGTATAAATGGATTAGTGGCAACCAACTGGAAGGTATTCGTACTCGCTTTGATTTGGGCACCACCCAACAATTCAGCAAAAGTCTTCGTTTACATACTTACCTCGCTTATGGATACAAAGATGGCCTATTTAAAGGAAAATTTGATGTTTCCTATAAAATACCCGGAGGTAATGGAATCACTTTATTTAGTTCCTATTCACATGACCTGGATAATGGCAGAACAAAATACAATGATGACGACATTACTACCGACAATGTTTTTAGCCAGTTAATTCGTAGACCCAATATTCCACAAAAATTTCTAGGGATTGATGAGGTTAAATTGGCAATAACCAAAGAATGGAGGAACAAATTTTCGGTACAACCTTTTTTAACAAGAACTGAATATCAAACTTTTAATCCATTGCATTCAATAGATTCCTTACTTAGTCGTTCAAAACAGAAAAAGATTGTAAGTACAGAATTTGGCGCGAAATTTAGATATGCCCCCGGTGAACGATCCATAACCCGCCACAGAAAAGACCTAAAAGTGAGAAGTAATCTCCCGGTTTTTGAAGTAATGGGTGGCTTTGGTGTTGAAAATATTTGGGGGTCCGCTTATCAATATTTTCGCTTTGGTACTGCGATAACCCAAACCACGCGTATACCTCGATGGGGCAAATTAAATTACAGAATATATGGCGGAAAAGTATATAGTAATGAAGCACTCCCATTCATGCTTTTAGAAGTGCATCCCGGCAATGAAATCTATTATTACAACAAACAATCTTTTAACTTGATGAATCGTTTTGAATACATAAGTGATCGGTTTGTGGGTGTAAACATTGAACATAATTTAGAAAAGAAATTGTTGAACCTTCTTCCCTTTATGCGCAAATCAAATATGCGTCAGTTTTGGAATATAAAAACTGTATGGGGCGATCTAAATAATAAAAATAGGTTCATCAATCGAATAGAATACTTTAATGAATACAGACTAAGAACTTTACGCGGAGGTTATTATACCGAAATTGGAACGGGCTTTGAAAACATATTTAAAATACTTCGAATAGATCTTGTTTGGCGAAATGTGCCATTACGGAATATCCCACCGGGACTCAATCCTGCCCTTTTTAAATCAAATACAAACGATTTTGGAATTTTCGGAAGTGTTCATATCCAATTATAAGAATCTATTACACCTAGAATATATATTCGGTTGCTTTCCTTAATTTTAATAATGAACGCCCGCTTGCAAAAATATTTTCTGGTAACTTTTCTTTTATTATCGAATTTTACTGCCTTTGCCATTCCCACAGTCAGACTTCATGCTGGTATGACTATCAAAGAATCAGTAATCATAAGTAAAGAATTGTACTTTTTAAACGCACCTAAAAACTTACAAGAGGCTTTAGTCGTTATTGATGGTCAAAATATCATTATCGATTTTAATCAATCCCTGTTACAAGGCTCAAATGACAAGATAAATCCTGATGAATTTTATGGCCTGTCTTTACTTATCAAAAAAGGGTCAAAAAACATAACCATTAAGAATGCCAATATGCATGGTTTTAAGGTGGCCATCTTTGCTGATAGTATTGAAAATCTTGTGATCATGAATTGTGATTTAAGCTATAATTGGCGGCAACATTTACATAGCAGTCTCGAAAAAGAAGATATCAGTGATTGGATGAGTTACCACCACAATGAAAATGATGAATGGCTTAGGTATGGAGCAGCTATGTATCTAAAGAATTGTAAAAAAGCGATTGTTTACAATAATATCGTTACCGGCGGTCAGTGTGCACTTATGATGACCCGTTGTGAAAATACAGAAGTGTACGATAACCATTTTTCATTCAATTCGGGTATTGGAATCGGCTTATATAGAAGTAGTCATAATACAATCTATCATAATCAACTCGACTACAATGTAAGAGGCTATCGTGATGGAACATACAACCGCGGTCAAGACAGTGCCGGCATATTGGTTTACGAACAAAGCAGCAACAATATCTTTGCTTTTAATTCAGCCACGCATTCTGGAGATGGCTTTTTTTTATGGGCAGGTCAGTCTACATTGGACACCGGATTAGGCGGTTGTAATGATAATTTTATTTATGGCAATGACTTTTCATACGCCTCTAACAATGGCATTGAAGCAACCTTTAGCCAAAATCTTATCATGAAAAATAATTTGCGATTTTGTGATTACGGAATTTGGGGAGGCTATAGCTACAATACAGATATTACCGATAATACATTTGAAAATAACAGAATAGGCATTGCAGTTGAGAATGGACAGAATTTCAATATTGCATTAAATAGTTTTACCAATGGACAAACAGCTATTAAATTGTGGTCAAGAGAAAAACAACCTCCTGAATGGAATTATGCTAAAACTAAAAATACAGAAAGCAGCAATTATTGGATAGCTGCCAATCGACTAACTTCTATTAAAAACGCTTTTGATATTGCTAAAACAGATACTGTTGTATTAAGCGGTAACAGTAAACTATTTGTAGAAAATAATTATGTAATAGCAGAAAATGCTTCAAACATTGATACTTCCAGAGATTTGGAATTTTTGGATATTGATTATAAAAAAGATCTGAGATTACAAACCATTAAAGCAGACCAAATTCCTGTTCTCATTGTTCCACAAGGGAAAAAAGAGATACGCATGACAGAATGGGGGCCATACGATTTTCGTTATCCCATTTTATGGTTGAAAGAAGTAGATAGTAATCAAATTTACCGTTTTGAAGTGCTTGGGGCATCGGGAAAATGGGATTTGCACAAAGCAACAGGCTTTACAATTATTGAGAAAGGTGGGAATGGTTTTCCTTCAACCATAACAGCAAAAGCAGAACTTGGAAAGCAAGATCAACAAATTCAATTAGCATATACTGGAGCATCTTTTCAAGATATTTTTGGTAAAAAAAAGGATAGTAGCCTTCCTATTTATTTTGGATTTAACCATTTTAACACGCAAGCCAAATGGAATATTCAATTTTTTAAATGGGATGCAGAACATGATCCTTCGAAAGGGTTTAGTCAATTTCAAAAGCTTTTAGAAAATAGTCCTGTATTTAACACCGTGTCCAATGAAATTGCATATAATTGGTGGGGAGAAATTGGAGAACATTTACCTGCCGACTCCTTTGCTACCCTTGCAAAAACAATCATGCAATTACCTGAGGGGGTTTATCATATTGGTGTAACAGCCGATGATTTTGTGAAATTATTAATTGATGAAGTTGAAGTGATCAATGCCTGGGATAGTCAACTTACAGAACTGGATGAAAACACACATCACAGCATTACCATTCCATTAAAAAAAGGAGCGCATACGTTCAAACTTGTGCATGCAGAGAAAAAAGGATTGGCAACGCTACAATTTTATTTAACCCGCGATTAGTTAACAAATACTATTTAACAATTGCGGGTCTAAAAGTGTAATGCTTTTGTGATAAATAGCTAAAAATGATTACAAAAAAAGTAGTAATTAATTTTGAAGGAGTTGGGTATAAACCAAATACCTCAACAAACAATTTTAAGAACCCGTAATTCAAAACGAGACATCCTAAAACAACAAAAAAATATTTTGACAATTGTTCCCTTTTAGCAACGGATGTTTCCTGAAAAACAACATAACGGCTTAAATAAAAGCCTATCGGGAACGTAATACAAAAGCCCATTAAAAAGGCAGCAATATGGGGCGAAATGGTAACAAAAGAAAGGTGCAGTGGCTGCTTTTCTAGAATAAAATTATATGAAACGAAAAATAAAGCAATGTCTAAAGCTGTATTGAAACCTCCACAAGCAGCATAACGAAAAGTTTGTAATGGCATGAACTTTCTAAACAATGGATATAACCAATCCACTATTCCCAAAATCTGGCTTCGTATATTTTCATGCAATTTTCGCATAATGCTAGGTGAAGGTAGGTGATAATTGGTTACTTTTGCAGCAAGAAATAGAAAAGAATATGAGTGTGGTTATCATCTTAAAAAATGCTGTTGCAAACGCAATTTCCCATTTATATAGCATTATTCTTAGCCCAGACAAAGTTTTGGTAAATGAAACAAAACCTGAATTTGAGGGTGATTATACAGTTGTATTATTTGCATTTGTAAAACAATTAAAAAAATCACCTGACACCTTGGGGGAAGAAATCGGCAATTTTTTAATTGAACAAAATCAATCTACTTTTTCATCATTTAACATCATTAAAGGGTTTTTAAATATTACTATTTCAGACAATTTCTGGGAAACGTTTATACAAAGAGAATTTCACAATGATCAATATGGTTATGCCACAAAAAATGGGCAAAAAGTAATGGTCGAATACTCTTCTCCAAATACAAATAAGCCATTACATCTTGGTCATTTGAGAAATAATTTTTTGGGAAGAAGTATCGCAGAAATTTTAAAAGCCAATGGGAATGAAGTTGTAAAAACATGTATTGTCAATGATCGAGGCATCCATATTTGTAAAAGCATGATTGCCTGGCAAATGTTTGCCAATGGAGCCACACCAAAAAGTACCCATTCAAAAGGAGACCATTTTGTTGGCGATTATTATGTAAAATTCAATGACGCTTATAAAATTGAGGTTGCACTATTGGTAAAAGAAGGCAAAACGATTGAAGAGGCTGAAAAAGAAGCCCCCATCATGAAAGCCACCCAGCAAATGTTATTGGATTGGGAGGTGGGAAAAACAGAAGTCATGGAACTTTGGAAAAAAATGAATAGTTGGGTGTATGAAGGATTTGATGTAACCTATCAAAGAATTGGAACTGATTTTGATAAAGTGTACTATGAAAGCAATACATATATTTTAGGAAAAGACCTGATAGAAAAAGGATTGGCAAAAGCTGTATTTTTTCAAAAAGAGGATAGTAGTGTTTGGATAGATTTAACAGCAGATGGGTTAGATGAAAAAATTGTAAGGCGCAAGGACGGCACATCAGTTTATATAACCCAAGATATTGGTTTGGCTGAACAAAAACAAAAAGAATTTAATGCCGGCCAGAGTATTTACGTGGTTGGCGATGAACAGAATTATCATTTCAAAGTCCTAAAACTAATTTGTAAGAAGTTAGGATTACCGTCTGCAGATGGCATTTATCACCTGAGCTATGGCATGGTAGAATTG
>JANOVY010000216.1:0-62481 GCA_031417635.1 Bacteroidota bacterium
GCATTTGATGCAGACTCGATTACAGGCAATGAGATCATAGTAAAGAATCTTCCGGCAGGAACCCCATTTATTTCACTTGATGAAAAAGAAAGAAAACTGAACGAAGAAGATTTGATGATTTGTAATACAAAAGATGGCATGTGTATCGCCGGTGTTTTTGGAGGTATTCACAGTGGTGTGAAATTGACCACTACCAATCTTTTTTTAGAAAGTGCTTGGTTTAATCCAATCAGTATTCGTAAAACCTCCCTTCAGCATGATTTACGAACAGATGCTGCTACCCGTTTTGAAAAAGGAGTTGATATTTCCAATACTGTGAATGTGCTAAAGCGGGCAGCCATCATGATTAAAGAAATTGCAGGGGGAGAAATTAGCAGTGATATCGTTGACATTTACCCGGACCCAAAACCCCGAACAGAAATCACCTTAAAAAATCATTACCTAAAGAAACTCAGTGGTAAAAACTACCATGTAGATAAAATAAAAAGAATATTAACAAGTCTTGGATTCGATATTGTTAGGGAAGGGATTGACGAAATTCGAGTATCGGTTCCATATAGTAAGCCCGATATCACAATTCCGGCAGATATCGTTGAAGAAATCGTTAGGATAGATGGGTTGGATAATATTGATATCCCCACTACGATTACCATAAGCCCCGCAGTTGAACAATTGGGATTAAAAGAGCCTTTAAAAGACAAAATTGCCGGGTACCTGGTAGGAAAGGGCTTTATAGAAATATTTACCAATTCCATTACCAATAGTAAATATTTTGAAGAAGAAGTTTTAAAGACAACGGTAAAAATGATTAATAACCTGAGTGAAGAGCTGAATGTTCTTCGCCCATCAATGATTGAAACCGGTCTAGAAACCATTTCTTATAATATTAATCGAAGAAACAATAATCTACAACTCTTTGAATATGGGAAAACCTATTTTATGAAAAGTGTGGGTAATTATTTGGAAGAAGAACACCTGTGTTTATATACTACCGGATCTGATCAAATAGACTCATGGAAGTTAAAAAGCAAACAACAAGATTTTTATCAAATGAAGGGTTTGGCATCCGCCATTTTTTCTTTATGTGGGATACAATCCATTCAATTTTCAAAATCAGCACAACCGGCTCTGATCTTGGACATTTTTCATGGCAATGATAAAGTGGGTATTTTGCAGGAAATTGAGCCTTCTAAAAGGCTAAATTTTGATATCAAACAACCGGTTTTTGTGCTTGATATTTTATTTGAAAAGCTATTACAAGCTGTAAATAAAAATAAGATTACTTATCAGGAAGTTAATAAGTATCCTGTTATGCAACGTGATCTGGCAATGGTAGTAAGCAGGGCCACAACTTATGAATCAATTGAAGCAACTGTTAATAAATTAAGCCTGCCCAAGCTCAGGGACATGCGATTATTCGATGTTTTTGAAAGTGACAAACTCGGAACTGATAAAAAATCAATGGCGATAAGCTGTCTATTTTCCGATGATGAAAAAACATTAACAGATAAAGAAGTGGATGCCATGGTGTTGAAAATGATTCATGGATTTGAAAAGGAATTATCGGCAGAGATCAGAAAATAAATGTTCGTTCAAAAGTGTATAAGAAATATGGTAAAATTGCGTATTTCTTATCCATTGCTATTATCTTAGACAGATGGTTGACCTAGATTTACAAATAAAAAGCATTCATGAAAAACTTCATCAATTGATGAAGCAAAAAAGTATGCTGCAAAAGGAAAACCAGAAATTGACCAAAGAATTAGAAAAAGCAATATCAATCAATCAGGAAAGAGAAAAAAGCTTGCAAACTGTTCAACAACAAATGGATGTCTTAAAATTGGGGTCCGGTAGTCTTAATGAGGAAGAAAAGAATGCCCTGGGAAAACGAATTGATGTGTATCTTAAAGAAATTGATAAATGCTTGGCACTTCTAAATACGTAAACCATGCCTGAACTCATACCCATTAATGTTTTGATAGCGGATAGAAGCTACCGGTTAAAGATTGAAGTAGCTGATGAAGAAATGGTGCGTAAAACGGCCAATCTAATTAATGATAAAATCACTGAGTTCAAGACACAATTTGCCGGAAAAGATATGCAGGATTATGTTTCAATGGTTCTCTTATGGTTTGCAACCGAGCAAAAGCAATCCGACATTGAACAGTCAAAATGGGAGGAAACTGTCTCCAAACTCAGCTCTCTTGAAAAATTAGTTGACAAAGCCCTGGAAGAAAACCAGGAATAACGAACTTCGAGGCACAAATGTAAACAAAGCAATGGTCCATGGACGATGGTCCATAGTCCATAGTCCATCGCACCCAGCCTTCCCAAACTTCCCGACAACCAAAAGATTTTCCAACCAACTTCAAGCTTCGAACTTATTTAAGTATCTTCGTCACTTGTCATTTACTTATATTAGGAAAATGAGATGTGAACAGCGCAATATGATTTTGAACTATTTAAAAACTTGCCAAAACCATGGACCAGACAGTTGTATTTATTATAATTGGTGTCATCGCACTAATTGTGGGGCTTATAGCGGGTAGACTTTTTTTCGCTAAAAACACAAAAAAACAGGTTGAAGATGCCGAGCACACAGCTCAAAACATTTTAAAAGAAGCGGAACTCAGGGCTGAAACCATTAAAAAGGAGAAGCAGCTTGAGGCCAAAGAACGATTTGTTCAGCTAAAATCTGATTATGATCGTGATTTATTGGAGCGCAATCGCAAAATGGGTGAATCGGAAAATCGTGTGAAGCAGAAAGAAGTTACGATTAATCAAAAAGAAGCTTCAGTTGATAAACAGATTAAGGACAATGAAGTGATTAAAGATAACCTGAATCGACAGATTGAGGTAGTTAATCAAAAGCGGACCGAACTCGAAAAACACCAAGAGGAACATATTCGTCGCCTTGAAAAAATTGCCGGATTAAGTGCTGAAGAGGCTAAAGCCCAATTAGTAGATAGCCTGAAAGCGGAAGCACATTCTCAGGCATTAACCCTTCAACAGGAAATTATTGAAGATGCCAAGCTGAAAGCCAATAAAGAAGCTCGTAAAATTGTTATTCAATCAATCCAAAGAACTGCAGCTGAGGTTACTATTGAAAATACGGTTACTGTATTTAATTTAGAAACTGATGAAATAAAAGGACAAATTATAGGCAGAGAAGGTAGAAATATCCGTGCCATTGAAGCGGCTACCGGTGTAGATCTGATTGTAGATGATACACCCGAAGCCATTATACTTTCTTCATTTGATCCATTGCGTAGAGAAATTGCCCGTTTAAGTTTACAACGCTTGGTGTCGGATGGTCGTATCCATCCTGCCCGTATTGAAGAAGTGGTTGAGAAAACCCGTCGCCAATTAGAAGACCAGATTATGGAAATTGGGGAAAGAACGGTTATTGAAATGGGTATTCATGGTTTACACAAAGAACTGGTTCGAATAGTAGGTAAAATGCGTTTTCGCTCTTCTTATGGTCAGAATCTATTGATGCACAGTAGGGAAACCGCCAATTTATGTGGAATCATGGCTGCGGAACTGGGGATGAACCCCAAACTAGCTAAAAGAGCCGGATTATTGCATGATATTGGAAAAGTGCCGGATGAAGAGACAGAATTGACCCACGCCTTGCTCGGAGCTAAATTAGCCGAGAAATATGGTGAGAACCCGGCAGTTGTGAATGCAATTGGCGCCCACCACGACGAAATGGAGATGTTATATGTTATTTCGCCTATCATTCAGGCTTGTGATGCCATTAGTGGTGCCAGACCGGGTGCCAGACGAGAAATGATGCAACAGTACCTTCAGCGTATCAAAGACCTGGAAAACTTGGCTATGGCGTATACAGGGGTAGAAAAGGCCTATGCTATCCAAGCCGGTAGGGAATTGAGGGTAATTGTTGAGGCAGATAAGGTTACAGATGTAGACAGCGATAAACTTAGTTTTGAAATAGCCCAAAAGATTCAGACCGAAATGACCTATCCGGGGCAGATAAAAGTGACGGTAATCCGTGAAAAAAGGGCAATTAATGTGGCGAGATAAAAAAATTACTAATTACTAATTACTAATTACTAATTTTTCTTTACCTTTGCCGTCCGAAAAATATTAAAGTTATGGACGCAGCAGTTCAGTTTGTTCACGATCAATTGACAACTAAGAAAAACCACCCTAAGTTTAAGGCTGGTGATAATATTACCGTTAACTACAAGATTGTGGAAGGTGGTAAAGAGCGTATCCAGGGTTTCCGTGGAGATGTGATTAAATTACAGGGAACCGGTGCCACAGCATCTTTCACTGTTCGTAAGATATCTGATGGCGTAGGTGTGGAGCGTTTGTTCCCCATCCTTTCTCCAAATATAGATTCTATCCTTTTACATAAGGTGGGTAAGGTACGTAGAGCTAAATTGTACTATTTACGTGAGCGTAGTGGTAAAAGTGCCCGGATTAAGGAAAAACGTTTCTAAGCAACTTTTTCAAATATTTGGAAGCGGAAGGCGGTGCGAACCGGCCTTCCGCTTTTTTATTGAAATAATGAGACTTCGGACGTCAATCGTGAATCGTCAGACGTGAGTTGAGGAGTGAAAGAGGCTTAATTGCTTTCGCTACTTGCCTACAACCTAAACTTCTCTTTTCACAATTCACGTCTCACAATTCACGTCTCACCTCTCACGATAATTTTTCCTTGTCATGCATTTGTTTTGCCCTAACTTTGGTCTTCTTAAAAATAAAAATTATGGGCAACTTAGGATTTCAAGAAATATTATTGATTGCAGTAGTGGTATTGGTATTATTTGGTGGAAGAAAAATTCCGGAATTCATGAAAGGATTGGGAAAAGGTATCCGCGAGTTTAATGATGCTAAAAATAATGTGAAGAAAGAATTGGAAGAAGGCATGAAAGAAAAAGATCAGACCACTACTACACAACCGTAATTAACTCTCTCAAAAAAGCATTTTAGCCTTTGTTTCGCTATAGCACAATCAAAGACTATCATAAAGCATTACAGAACGGCCAAACCACCTGTGTGGAGGCCGTTCGTTGTTATTTGGAGGCAATAGAAGCCAAAATACAACTGAATGCTTTTCTCGAAGTCTATGCAACAGAAGCCTTGGAACGGGCCGCCACACTTGACCTACAAAGATCATCCGGAATAGGTATGGGTAAACTAAGTGGTGTGGTGGTTGGGTTAAAAGATGTGATCAGTTACCGGGGTCATCACTTATCTGCAGGCTCACATATTCTAGAAAACTTTACCGCTATTTACAATGCTACAGCAGTTGATAAATTATTGGCCGCCGGTGCCATCATCATCGGCCGACAAAATTGCGATGAGTTTGCGATGGGCAGCAGCAATGAAAATTCAGCTTATGGTCCCGTTAAAAATGCAGCTGATGAAACTAGGGTCCCGGGTGGGTCATCGGGTGGATCGGCAGTAAGTATACAGGCAAATTTATGTATGATCAGTTTGGGGAGCGATACGGGTGGATCTGTTCGGCAACCGGCCGATTTTTGTGGTGTTGTGGGTTTAAAACCTACCTATGGTCGAATTTCTAGATATGGATTGATTGCCTATGCATCTTCTTTTGACCAGATTGGAATTTTTGCCAAATCAGTAGATGATGCAGCCTTAGTATTGGAAGTGATTGCCGGCGAAGACGATTTTGATAGTACGGTTTCTCAACTACCCATTCCGGTTTATTCAGCGGAGATAGCCAAAACAAATAAAAAATATTCAATTGCCTATTTTAAAGAGGCTTTAGATCATCCCGGGTTAGATCCAGAGATCAAAATACAAATCGAATCATTCATTCATAAAATAAAAGAACAGGGTCATACTGTTTCTGTCTTAGATTTTGATTTGTTGGATTATGTGGTGCCAACTTATTATGTGCTCACTACTGCAGAAGCTTCCAGTAATCTTTCTCGTTATGATGGGGTAAAATATGGTCATCGTACAAAAGCCGCAGATATTGACCTAACCGAATTGTATACAAATTCACGCAGTGAGGGTTTTGGAAAAGAAGTGCAACGACGTATTATTCTTGGAACATTTGTATTAAGTGCCGGTTATTTTGATGCATATTTTACCAAAGCACAACAGGTAAGAAGAATACTAAGCGATAAAACCAAGCATATTTTTTCAACATACGATGCCATCATTTCACCAACAGTTCCTTCCACAGCTTTTAAAATTGGGGAAAAGAGCAATGACCCAGTTGAAATGTTCCTGGCAGATATTTATACTGTTTTTGCCAATTTGGTTGGCATACCCGGAATCTCCATTCCACTTTTTACACACTCAAATGGGATGCCTTTTGGTTTACAGATCATGTGTTCGCATTTTGAAGAACTGACTTTATTAAGCCTATCGAAACAGCTACACAATATTGCCGAATAAACACATACCAAGAGCTTCACATCTTACCAATCTCGCCTCAAGGCTCATCCACCCATTAAAACTTTTTTTATCGCTTCTGCTTTCAGCAAACACTCTTCATATTCTTTTTCCGGTTGGCTGTTAGAAGTAATTCCCCCTCCTACCTGATAACTGAGATAATGCGTTTTGGCATTGTATAAAATGCTTCTGATGACTACATTAAAATCAAAATCATTGTCTGGACTAATATAGCCTACGGCACCGGAATAGATGCCTCTTTTAGTTTTTTCATATTGCTCAATCAGTTCCATTACCCTACGTTTTGGGGCGCCTGTCATACTGCCCATTGGAAAACTGGCTTTTAAAATATCTGCCAAATCAATTTCTTCTTTTAATTCTCCTTTTATGGTTGAGATCATCTGATGAACCTGCGGAAAGCTGTACACACCAAACAATTCTTCTACATGTACAGTTCCTTCTTTGCATACCTTACTTAAATCATTTCTAACCAGATCAACCACCATTACATTTTCCGATTTGTCTTTTTCGCTTTGTTGTAATTGATTTTTTAGTTGATCATCTTCTTCCATACTATCGAAGTTTCGTTTTGAGGTTCCTTTGATGGGTTGTGAAATGATTGTGCTGCCTTTTTTTTGCAGGTAACGTTCCGGACTCGCACATAATAAATAAGCATCATCTATTTTATAAAAACAAGAAAAAGGATTGGGGGATATAGCTGTTAATTTTTCATAAACACTAACCGGATCTATCTGTGAATTTGTTGCAAAAAATTCCTGGCAAAAATTTATCTCATAACAATCCCCTCTTTGAATATGCGTTAATAATTTTTCTATGGTAGAGAGGTAATCATCTTTCGTTATTCGTGGTTCAATTTGAACAGTCCATGGTCCATGGTCCATGGGCCATGGACTGTTCCTTATTTCTTCAAAAATAATTTGTGGCTCTTGCGTTAAAGATGAAATAGTGAGTTGATTTCCTTTTAACTGTAAAACAACTTCGGGTTGGAAGAAAAAAATATCGGGGAAGCCTATAAAATCCGGATGATTTGAATGTAAGGGTTCTATGGCATTCTTACAATCATAACCAATATGTCCAAAAAGCCAGTCATTGTGCTGTTTACAAAACTTGTTGAGTTGAGGAAGTATATTATCATTTGGCCTAAAAATATCTCTTGCTCCAACACCCACTAAACATTCCATGAAAGAATATTCAGAAGGATATTGGTGGTTATCTAAAAAAGAACAAATGTTGAACCGGTTAGACCAATTCAACATTTGTTTTTTGATAACATCAATATTCTGAATAGTAAAAGAAGCTGTAAATCTTTTCACATTTGGAAACGGGATGATTAAAAATCATCTTCTTCATCATCATCAAATCCACTGGTTTTATCATTAAAGAGGTCAAACTCTTTAAAATCTTCATCTAGTTTAAAGTCTTCCTCTTCTTCTTTGTCTTTCTTTTTTCCCGGGCCTGCTGCTTTTTTAGCTTTACTTTTAGGTAAATCGAACTCATCGAAGTCGGGATCCCAATCATCCTCTTCTTCAGGTTTTTCCCAATCATCAGCTACGTCTTCATCCTCCTCTTCGTCATCCTCTTTTTTCGATTTTTTACCGGAAGCTTTGGGAGCAGATTTTTTGGTTGACGGTTTTGAGTCAAGCTCATCATCATCCTCTAAATCGTCATCATCCTCCTCTAATTGCTTTTTGCTTTTAGACGAGGGTTTTGTATCAGATTTTTTTGCCGGAATATTTTTCGGCGCTGCGGATTTAAAATCCTTATCAGATTTCGGTACCATATTTTCTAATAAGATTATGTGCGTAAAATTTCAACGCATTTTATTAATTACCAAAAAAACTTTTTAAACACAAAGTAAATGCCAATTTTTATTATATCCGAACTATTTGATCCCTGCCGGGGCCATTAGAAACAAATGTAACCGGTGCGCCAATATACTCATTAATAAAATCAATATAAGTGCCCATATTTTTGGGTAAAGACCCCGAATCCCTAATTTGGGTGGTATCTTGGTTCCAACCGGCAAAACTTTGCCATACTGGGTCAATTTTCAATCTAGACATCTGAAAAGGAACTTCTTTTGTTTCTTTCCCGTTGATAGAATAGGCCGTACATACTTTTAATTCTTCAAATGCATCCAATACATCAGCTTTTGTCATAATAACCTGTGTTATGCCATTCAACATACAGGCATATTTGAGGGCAACCAAGTCAATCCAACCACACCTACGGGGTCTACCCGTGGTAGCACCGAATTCACTTCCAATTTTTCTAAGTTCTTCACCGGTAGCATCATCCAGCTCACTAGGAAATGGCCCGCCGCCTACACGTGTACAATAGGCTTTGGATACGCCCATAACCTCATTAATTTGCTTAGGTGAAACCCCAAGGCCGGTACAAACACCTGCAGAAATGGTATTGGAAGACGTGACAAATGGAAATGTTCCAAAATCAATATCCAACATGCTGCCTTGCGCACCTTCTGCTAATACTTTTTTACCTTTTGAAATCTGGTCATTAATGTGATATTCACAATTGATGACATTTAAGGTTTTTAAAAATTCGAGGGCTTCAAAAAATTCTTCTTCCCATGCCGAAATATCTTCAATAAAATGAAAATTATCTAACAGTTTCTGGTGTTTCAGCCTAAGTTTGATGTATTGCGTAGTAAAACTTTTGTCTAGTAAATCGCCAACCCGTAATGCATTTCTACCGGTCTTGTCCATGTAAGCCGGTCCAATTCCTTTTAGTGTTGAACCAATTTTACTTTCCCCCTTCTGCAATTCTGAGGCTTTATCTAATGCGCGATGGGTGGGTATGATGATATTGGTTCTTTCTGAAATGAAGAGATTCTTTTTCACATCAATGCCATAGGCTGCTACTGCATCACATTCTCTTTTTAATGTTACAGGATCTAGCACTACACCATTGCCAATGATATTAATGGTGTTTTGATGAAAAATACCGGATGGAATTTGATGCAACACCATTTTTTTCCCCTCAACATACAAAGTATGTCCGGCATTTGGGCCACCCTGAAAACGGGCAATGATATCATAATTTGGTGCGAAATAATCAACAATTTTTCCTTTGCCTTCATCCCCCCATTGTAAACCTAAAAGTACATCAACCATAATAATTTATTAAATCGGGACAAAAATAAGGGGTAAGTTTGTTGTTTGTTGACTATGGTCCGTTGTTTATTTTTTAAACCTAAACTACAGACCCCAAACTACAGACTACAAACAGCGGTTACCATTAGTTTTCAGTATCAAAACGATCAACCGTTTGAATTCCTTTTAATGATTTCAAACGGGTAACCAGTTCTTCCAGCTCTTCTTTATCACGAACAAATATTTTGATGGTTCCTTCAAATAAACCCTCTTTTGATTCGATAGATAAGCCGGCAATATTAATTCGTAAATCTCCACTAATGATGTTGGTAATTTTATTAATCACCCCTACATCATCCAGCCCAACAATCTTTAATCCCGTTAAAAAAGATATTTCATTGTTCTTTGCCCATTTGGTTTTCACTACCCGGTGACCATAATTGGCCATTAATTGAGCGGCATTTGGGCAGTTGATTCTATGTATGATTAATCCTTTACCTGTACTTACGAAACCAAAAACATCATCACCGGGAATAGGGTTACAACATTTAGCCAGAGAATACATGATTTTATCACTGCTTTCCCCAAAAATAATTAATTCGGAATCTTTGTGTTTATTGTGTTTATTTTCTATGGCTATTTCATGAACAACCGGTTTGGGTTTGGGAATTTCAATTTTATCGCCAAGTACCTTGAATTCTTTCAATTCTTTTAAATCGATCGATTTTGTGGCAATTTTAAAATGTAAATCTAAGGGAGATGGTAATTTATAGAATTGAACCAATTCTTCAATATTATGATGACTATAGGCGGCTCCAATTGCTTCTAATTTACGTTGAAGCGTATATTTACCATCTTCGGCAGTTTTTCTTTTTTCTTCCCGTAATGCATCTTTTATTTTACTTTTCGCTTTGGCGGTAACCACCATGTTTAACCAGTCTTCTGAAGGCTTTTGTTTATTACTGGTTATGATTTCTATTTGATCGCCACTTCGAAGTTTATGACTGATGGGGACTAACTTATGATGCACTTTAGCCCCAATACACTTGGTTCCGATAGCAGAATGGATAGCAAAGGCAAAATCCAAAGCCGTGCTTCCGGTTGGCAACATTTTAACTTCGCCTTTGGGAGTGTATACATAAATTTCCTCGGCAAGAAAGGAAGTTTTAAAATCCTGTAAGAAGTCAACCCCATCTGTATCATTCGTACTGAGTACTTCTCTGATTTGTCCAAACCATTTATCAAATCGATCCTCGTCATTACTGCCTTCTTTGTACTTATAATGTGCAGCCAATCCTTTTTCTGCAATTTCATTCATACGTTTGGTACGAATTTGCACTTCTACCCATTTACCCTGTGGACCCATAACCGTTGTATGTAAAGCTTCATATCCATTATTCTTGGGATTGCTAAGCCAATCTCTAAGTCTTTCCGGCGAGGGGGTGTATTCATCAGTAATCATTGAATATACTTTCCAACAATCTTCTTTTTCTTTTTCCTGGGCAGAATCTAAAATTACACGAATGGCAAATAAGTCATAAACTTCTTCAAAAGCAACCCCCTTCTTTTTTATTTTATTCCAGATAGAATGAATACTTTTTGGTCGGCCATAAATTTCAAAACTAAAACCACCGGTCACTAATTTTTCTTTTAAGGGTCTTACAAACTCATTGATATATCGGGTTCGCTCTCTTTTGGTTTCAGAAAGTTTTTTAGCAATTTCTTTATAAGCATCCGGCTCCATGTACTTCATGGAAAGATCTTCTAATTCTGTTTTAATATTGTACAAACCCATGCGGTGGGCTAAGGGCGCATACACCCAAACTGTTTCAGAGGATATTTTTAATTGTTTTTCACGCTTCATATGGTCGAGCGTGCGCATGTTATGTAACCGGTCGGCCAGTTTGATAAGAATAACTCTGGGATCGTCAGTAAGGGTTAGCAATATCTTTTTAAAGTTTTCGGCCTGCTGACTGGTATTCGTATCCATCACATTGGATATCTTGGTTAGACCATCAACTATTTTGGTAATTTCAGAGCCGAATTCTCTTTCTACATCTTCCAAAGTGATATCTGTATCTTCAACAGTATCATGTAGTAAAGCACAAATCGTACTTCTTACACCCAAGCCAATTTCTTCAACACAGATCATAGCAACGGCCAAAGGATGCAGAATATAAGGCTCACCACTTTTTCTACGCATGGTTTTGTGGGCCTCGGCAGCCATTTTAAAAGACTGTCTAACCAATTCTTTATCACCAACTTTTAATTTAGGTCGAAGGCTTCGCAATAAAGCACGATAATGCCTTACAATCTCATTTTTCTCCTGTTCAGGGTTGAGGTTATATTTGGGTAAAGCATTTTCAATTATTGATTCAGGTATTTCGTCCATATTATTTACGAATATACGAAAGGAGAATGCTTTGCAAAACGACTTACGCAAATCGCCTAGTACAAATCGCGAAACCTCGGTCGCTAGCATCTTGCCCCTAGCAGCTTTTCTATAATCGGCAAATCAAGTGTTTCAAGACTTCATATCTTTGACCATATCATGCGTAAGGTTGCAAAAAAGAATGTATTTGATTTTTCATTATTGATTAGGGTTTTTCAATTTGTAAAACCCTACCGCAGTATTTTTTATATCAGCCTGTTATTGGCGATTGTCATGGCAATTTTTGCGCCCATCAGGCCTTTTTTGATACAATTAACGATTGATACGGCAACAGGTAAAATAATTCATATTCCCGGTTGGCTTTCATTTGTTTTATTGACAAAAGACCTTTCTGATGCTACTAAATTTATTATTGCCGTCAGTGTTTTTCAAGTAATTTTTTTATTCATTGAAACAACTGTTCGATTCTTTTTTACTTTTTTAACAGCTTGGATTGGACAAAGTGTGGTGAAAGATATTAGGATTGCGGTTTATCAAAAGATCATTAGTCTTAATCTAAGACAGTTTGATAAAACGCCAATAGGTACACTAACCACTAGAACCATCAATGATATTGAAAGCATTAATGATATTTTTTCTGATGGCTTAATACCTATTATTGCTGATTTGCTAACGATAGTGATAACCTTGGGTACCATGTTTTGGATAGATTGGCGGCTTACAATCATAAGCCTTCTGCCTTTTCCTATCATGATATTAGCTACTTATTATTTTAAAGAAAGCGTAAATAAAAGTTTTATTCGGGTACGAAATGCAATTGCAGCCCTAAATGCATTTGTACAGGAGCACATTACCGGCATGCAGGTTATGCAAGCTTTTGCTTCTGAAGAAAGAGAGCAGGCAAAGTTTACTCAAATTAATGCAGAACACAGAAATGCCAATATCAAAGCCATTTTTGCCTATTCAGTGTTCTTTCCAATTGTGGAAGTTGTTTTAGCAATCAGTACCGGCTTATTGGTGTGGTGGATTGCCGATCGTTCATTGGATGCCGGATTATTGGTTGCTTTTATTTTATATCTCAACCAGATTTTTCGACCGCTTAGGGTAATTGCCGATAAATTTAATGTGTTACAAATGGGGATGATTGCTGCAGAAAGGGTTTTTAAAGTGTTGGATAATGATGACTTTGTAAAGCCTTCTGCACGAAAGATGGATGGCCCTAAAATGTTTACTGGTGAAATTGAGTTCAACAACGTTTCGTTTGCTTATCAAGATGAAAATTTTGTATTAAAAAATATTTGTTTTCATGTAAAAGCCGGTGAAACAGTAGCATTGGTTGGCCATACCGGTAGTGGTAAAACATCAATCATAAGTTTATTGAATCGTTTATATCATATTCAAAAAGGAGAGATACGAATTGATGGTGTAAATATTGAAGATTTTGATATCGAAACTTTGCGAAAAAATATTGGCGTTGTTTTGCAGGACGTTTTCTTGTTTTCCGGATCCATCATTGACAATATCACATTACACAATCCTTATATATCTCGAGATCGGGTAATCGATGCTGCTAAAATGATCGGGGTCGACGAATTTATCATGCAATTGCCCGGTGGTTACGATTATGATGTGATGGAGAGAGGCACCACTTTAAGTCTGGGACAAAGGCAGCTACTTTCTTTTATTAGAGCCCTATTGTATAATCCTTCCATATTGATATTGGATGAAGCCACTTCCTCAATAGATACGGAAAGCGAAATGTTGATTGAAAAAGCCATTGATACTATGATCTCTGGCAGGACTTCTATTGTGATTGCACACCGACTTTCAACCATCCGTAAAGCACATAAAATCATTGTGTTAGATAAAGGGGAGGTGAAGGAAATAGGCTCACATGAAGAGTTATTGGCACTAGGCGGATTTTATGCTAAATTGCATGAAATGCAGTTTGATAAAAAGAAGGCTGTATTAGTATAAATTGAGTCGACAATGCAAATTGAAAAAAATAAATATCGTAGCCTCCCTGCAAATACTGTGGAGGAAAAATCTCAGCGGTATGGATTTGTTTCTATGTCGGAAGAAGAAAAACTAAAAGAAGATATTTTTCGCCCGGATATAGAAAAATTACAGCTGTTTACAAGCATGCTCCGAAGAAATATCTCTCTTAAAAAAGCAATTATCACACATAGCAAGTAACCCAAATTATGTATGGACGTTCTGGATGAAGAATTTATTCACTTTTGGCAGCTACTTAATGATAACCGGGTCAGATACATTATGGTTGGGGGTATTGCAACAAGATTTCATGGATACAACAGAACAACCGACGATGTAGATATATGGATTGAAAACAACCTTGAAAACAGGCAAAATTTACGGAAAGCTTTTATTGAATTGGGGTATGGCGATTATGCTTCAATCGAAACGATGCAATTTGTTCCGGGCTGGACTAGTTTTTATGCAGCCGGAATAGAATTAGATATCATGACAGAGATGAAAGGCATTGAAAATGAATCGTTTGAAAGCTGTTATGCCAAAGCATCAATTTCTAACCTTGAAGGTGTTTTGGTCCCTTTTTTACATATAAATCATCTGATCGCCAATAAAAAAGCTGTGAACCGTCCAAAAGACCAAATGGATGTAATAGAACTGGAAAAAATAAAAAAAATACGGGAAAATACCCCCGGCGCAGTTAGCTAATATTTTCTCCATTTTCTCCCATTTCTTGTAGACTTTTTATCCCCTTACCCCTATCTTTGCCGCAAATTTAGAAACAGGTATGGCCTTTAGAACTCTGAAATTATTACTGGTAGCGATTATTAGCCTTTCTGCTGTTCTTTTTTCAGCCCCTTTGATTGCACAGGAAACTGCCCATAATGCCGGCGAACATGCTTCTTCTGAGAAAAAAGAGAAATTTAATGCGGCCGAAGTAATTTTTGGCCATATTCTTGATAATCATGAGTTCCATTTTACTGAATTTCATGATAGTGAAGGAAAAATTCACCATATTTCTCTACCCTTACCCATCATATTATATTCAAAAGAAAGAGGGTTGACTGCTTTTATGTCTTCGAAATTTGAACATGGCGAAGCCACTTTCAATGGATACAAAATTGAGGAACAAAAAATTGTTGCTATTAATGAAACCGGTGTTGCGGAAGAAAGTATACATGTGTATGATTTTTCTTTAACTAGGAATGTAGTGCAAATGATAATTGCATTAGCCTTATTAACTTGGTTAATGATTTCTATTGCCAATGCCTATAAAAGAGGAGAAGGTGTTGTTTCTGCCCCCAAAGGCAAACAGAACTTATTAGAAACGATCATCCTTTTTGTTCGTGATGATGTAGCCAAGCCAAATCTTGGGCACAAATATGAAAAGTACTTGCCTTATCTTTTAACAACGTTCTTCTTTATCTTGATCAATAATATTTTTGGCTTAATACCCGGTACTGCAAATGTTACCGGAAATATTGCCTTTACAGTTGTATTGGGTTTGATTTCTTTCTTTGTTATTTTGTTCAGTACAAACAAACATTTTTGGGGACATATTTTCAATCCACCGGGGGTGCCTGGTTTTGTAAAACCCATTTTGGTATTGGTTGAGTTTTTAGGCGTTTTTATTAAGCCATTTGCTTTAATTATTCGTCTTTTTGCCAATATGGTGGCCGGACATATTATTATTAATTGTTTAATTTCTTTGATATTCATCTTTGGTGAAATGAATTCTTTTGCCGGTTGGGGAACATCGCCTGTTGCGGTTGGTTTTACGGTATTTATTTATTTCATAGAAGTATTGGTAGCTTTTTTGCAAGCCTTCATTTTTACAAATCTTACGGCGGTTTTTATCGGCGCAGCATTTGAGGGTGAGCACCACGAAGAAAAAGCACATGTTTAATAGCGTTTTTTTTAACTGTAAATAAATCAATCATGAGTGTAAGTACAATTTTGTTAGATGGTATAGCAAACGCCGGAGGCGCCATTGGTGCCGGCCTTGCTGCTATTGGTGCCGGTATGGGCATTGGTCAGATTGGTAAAGGTGCTGTAGAAGGCATTGCACGCCAACCTGAAGCAATGAACGATATCCGTGCCAATATGATTCTGGCTGCCGCCCTTGTAGAAGGTGCCGCTTTGTTCGGAATTATCGTAGGCTTCTTAGCAATGGTGTTGAAATAACCCATTGCAAAAAAACTGCACCTGAAGCATAGGGTGGAGGGTGCAGTTTTTAAAATTGGTCATGAAAGAGTTTGGTCGCTAAAACAACTCGAACATTTAGCAGATAAAATATTTCTGCCATCTGTTTTCTGTTTGTTGGAAAATAAAATATAATAATTTATGAAATTACTTACGCCGGATCCGGGATTGTTATTATGGACGCTACTTGCGTTTTTAATTGTTTTCTTTATTCTAAAGAAAATGGCATGGCCTGCAATCATTAAAGGATTGAAAGATAGAGAAAAAAGTATTGAAGATGCCATCGCTACTGCAGAAAAAGTGAAAGCTGAAATGGCGACTTTAAAAAATGAGAACGAAGTTTTAATGGCACAAGCCCGTGAGGAAAGAAGTGTAATGATGAAAGAAGCCAGGGAGCAAACTATTAAAATGATTAGTGATGCCAAAGACAAAGCAAAAAGCGAATATGAGCGAATTGTGGCTGACGCACAGGAATCAATAACACAACAAAAAAATGCTGCACTAACCGAAGTTAAAAACCATGTAGGTTCTTTGGTAATAGAAGTAAGCGAGAAAATTTTGCGTAGAGAGTTGGCCAATAAAACAGAACAGGAGGAGTATATTAAAAACTTGTCTGAAGTAGTAAAGCTTAATTAACAATTAGTAATTAAAAGTAACATGCCCAATCCGCGATTAGCAGACAGATACGCCAAAAGTTTAATTGACCTTGCAAATGAACAAGGACAATTAGAAGCGGTGTATGCTGACATGAAATATATTGAAGCTGTTTGTAAAGCAAGTAAAGAGTTTGTGAATTTGTTGAAAAGTCCGATAATTAAAACAGATCTCAAGAATTCTATTATCACAACTGTTACGAAAGACAAGGTGTGTAAATTAACAGCTGCATTTAATATTTTATTAGTTAAGAAAGGTCGCGAAAGTGATCTTCCCGAAATTGCATTTGCTTTTGTAGCACAGTATAATACCATAAAAGGTATTCATAAAGTAAAACTAACAACAGCTGTTGCCATTGGTGATGATTTAAAAAAATCAATTGAAACCAGATTACAAAAAGAAAGAGGATTGGATTTAGTTGAGTTGGAAACAATCACAAATGATAAAATAATTGGTGGTTTTGTGCTTGAATTTAATAACAATTTAGTAGATGCCAGTATTCTTCGAGATTTGAAAGACATTAAAAAACAGTTTAAAGAAAACTTGTTTTTGCAAAATCTCAGATAATTCAAAACATATATTTAACACGATAACATAAAAAGAAGAGAAGATCATGATTAACATTAAACCCGATGAAATATCTGCGATACTGCGTCAACAGTTAAGCAATTTTAATGCTTCAGCTGACCTTGAAGAAGTGGGAACCGTTTTGCAAGTGGGTGATGGTATTGCCCGTGTATATGGCCTAAATGGTGTACGTAGCGGAGAGCTTGTTGAATTTGAAAGTGGAGTAAGAGCCATTGCGCTTAATTTGGAAGAAGACAATGTGGGTGTGGTATTGATGGGAGAAAGTGGAGACATTAAAGAAGGTGCCAAAGTAAAAAGAACCGGTCAGATTGCTTCGATTAAAGTAGGAGAGGGTCTTGTTGGCCGAGTTATCAATACACTAGGTGAGCCCATTGATGGCAAAGGACCTTTGGCCGGTGAATTATATGAAATGCCATTGGAGCGTAAAGCCCCGGGAGTAATTTATCGCGAGCCGGTGAAAGAACCTTTACAAACAGGTATCAAAGCCATTGATGCCATGATTCCTATCGGACGTGGTCAACGTGAGTTGGTGATTGGTGATCGCCAAACAGGTAAAACGGCGATTTGTGTGGATACCATCATTAATCAAAAAGAATTTTTCGATGCAGGAAAACCTGTGTATTGTATATATGTAGCCATTGGACAGAAAGCATCTACTGTTGCCGGTGTTATGAAAACTTTATCAGATAGTGGAGCAATGGCATATACAACCATTGTCTTGGCTTCTGCTTCTGATCCTGCTCCTTTACAATTCTATGCGCCATTTGCCGGTGCTGCCATTGGTGAGTTTTTCAGGGATACGGGTCGTGCTGCATTAATTATCTATGATGATTTATCCAAACAAGCGGTTGCTTATCGTGAAGTGTGTCTTTTATTAAGAAGACCTCCGGGACGTGAAGCCTATCCGGGTGATGTATTCTATCTGCATAGTCGTTTATTGGAAAGAGCTGCGAAAGTAATTGCCAATGATGAGGTTGCTAAGAGCATGAATGATTTACCGGCATCCATTAAGCATTTGGTGAAAGGGGGTGGTTCATTAACTGCATTACCGATTATTGAAACACAGGCGGGTGATGTATCAGCTTATATTCCAACTAACGTGATTTCTATTACAGATGGTCAAATATTCTTAGAGGGTAACTTGTTTAATGCGGGTATCCGTCCTGCCATTAACGTAGGTATCTCAGTTAGTCGCGTAGGAGGTAATGCGCAGATTAAATCGATGAAGAAAGTGGCGGGAACTTTAAAGCTCGATCAGGCTTTATACCGTGAGTTGGAAGCGTTTTCAAAATTTGGAGGTGATGTGGATGCAGCTACAAAAAATGTAATTGATAAAGGAGCCAGAAACGTAGAGATATTGAAGCAATTGCAATATTCACCGATGTCTGTTGAAAAGCAGGTAGCTATTATTTATCTGGGTACACAAGGTTTATTAAAAGAGGTAGCTGTAAGAAAAGTGAAAGAATTTGAAGCACACTTTTTAATTGATATGGAAAACAAATTACCGGATGTATTGGCTGAGTTCAAAAAAGGAATCTTGAATGATGAGAGTATTGCTAAAATGGTTTCGTTGGCAAAAGGTTTGGCCGGCTCATATAAATAACGGTAACTATATTTTTGAATTCGTATGAAATCAATAAAAGACCCGGAAATTTTTCCGGGTCTTTTATTGTAAAACCTGTTATAGGTAACGAATCGAATAATTGGTTTAATCTTTTTTCCTCACGGTTTCAGGTTGAAGTTCAAAATCTATATTTCTGTGTACATCACCTTTATAGATTCCTTCAATTGTAAAATTCAATTTGCCGGTTAGAAATTGCAAACCCAGTTTATGTATTTGTTCAGGATCGGGTTTTATGGTAAATGATCCTGGTGCTAGCCCCAGGTAACTATAATACCCATCGGTTTCTGATAAGGTTTGTGCCACAAGCACACCCCTGTTATTGTATATATTAATCAGCATCCGCTCCATTGTTTTCTTTCCATTTTCTGTTTGAGTGTAAATGGTTCCGGATACTTCTCCTAAAACTGATACAGGAATTTCAAGTAACCTGAATTGATTGGGGCCAATCTCTACTTTGATTGTACCCAATTTTATCTGCCAGGCAATTTCATCAAAACTGTTCTTGTCCAACGTAACCAAGAAGCTGTTATATGCTTCAAGATTTCGGATAACGATAGAAGTATCTTTTTTATTCTCTTCCCTGTACCCGCCACCAATTGAAAATTTCAGGCCTTCTAATTTGGGTTCTCCCGGGTCTTTTTTTCCATTGTTGTTAAGGTCTACAAATGCCATAATAATCAATCCGCCACGGCCAACACCGGGGGTGTTGGTAAAACTTGAATAGCCTGTTCGGCTATCGTGTTGTGTGCTTCCTGAAAGTGAACTGATCAGTGCAAATTCACTACCCGTAGTTTTCCGCATGGCAAACCCTACCCGTGCATAAGGAAGTTCATAACGGATACCAATATTGATACTTCTGAAATCACTTTTAAAATTTCTTTCATAAAAACCGCTAATGTAACCCCTTGTGGTAATTCGTTTTTCCAGTTCTGCTTTTACAGAAATTAACCGGCTGTTATTGTATTCATATTGTGCCTGGGGCATAATGATTATTTTTCCGGGAAGGGGAATGGCAAGGGAAAGATTGCTGTACAAATAAGGTTTGTTATTGTCTGTGAACAATGCATAAGTAGTGAAATTGATACTGGTACCCAATAACATTCCGGAGAATAAAGCTTCTGCTGTAGTGTATTTGGAACCGGGAAGTATGATCTGATAAAAACTAAATCTTGAATATGTGTTGAATCCTTTTAACCGAAAAGGAAGTGAAACGGCTATCCTTCTTTCTTCCAGATAGGTGTTGTAAATAGCCTGTTGCCCTTTTACATAGCTTGTATAATTTATTTCAAATGTTACATTGGAAGGAAGCCTGAAATTACCTGTTGTATGCGATGTTACACCATGAACATATTCTGTAGAGAAAAACATGTTACGGCTAATCCTGAAATTGGCAGTTAAGAAAGGCATGGCTTTTCGGTTATCGATTGATGAAAGATATTCCATACCGCCACCAATGGTTATCCTTTTGATAAGTCCGTAGTTGATATTTACCCTAGAAAACCTGCTCCGTGAACTGTCTTCTACCACACCCGCACTTACATTGTATTCCATCTTGCCAACGGGCAGGAAAGTATAGGGCATGATGATGTTACCTTCACCCATTTTTTGTTCACCATTGGGACCATAATACCGAACCTGTATTTGTGTATTGCCATATATAACAGGTACATCAAAACCGTAAAACCCCGATGCATCAGCCCGTGTATAATCTACCAGTACATTGTTTACATATAGTTCTGCCAACCAGCCGGGTTGTGTGTACCTGTTAAGCCGATACGTACCAAAACTCCTTCGGAAAATAGTTGGACTATTGCTAACCTGTACACCAATGACCGATGCAAAAATTGATGAAATTGCATTGGTATTTATTTTACCTACAGATACTTGGCGCAGTAAAGGGTTATCATTGTTGATATGCCGCCATAGATAATATTGTTGCTTTGGCGAAAAAATGGTCTTATCATTATATTGAAGTGCAATGGTAGCTTCACCGCCGGCAATTACACCGCCTAATGCAATATTGGCACGTGTTTCACTTATGTTTTTAAAATCTTGGGTGGTGTTTACAGACCAGTCAATCATTCCCAAACGCAGGGCTGTATATTCAGGCCCCATTGTAGTATCTGCTTTTAACTCATTTCTGATTTTGCCGATATTATTACGCATCTGTTCCTGTTTTTTTTCTCTAATAACAGGTAGTTCTAGTATAGTAAATAAGTTTACAGAAAGGCTTCGGTAATCAAAACGGCAATCAAGTTCGAATAAACGATTAAAAAGATCCGAACGGAGATAAAGGATTTTGTTGAGTTTAATAAATGCATCTGCCGGAAGTTGTGTTTTTATGCCATTAAAATTTAGCAGCTTATGTTTTGCATCCAGTAAATAATTATTTGATGAATTAATAAAAAAACCGGAAAGCGAATCACCCCCGGCTGAAGAATGCTGGTTGATTTTTAGAAAATCAAATATTTCCGGAATGGAAAGCCAGGCTTTTTCATTTTCGATAACGGCAGAGAGTGATATCATACCCACATCTTTTGTATAAAAATCAACGGCTATTTCATTTGCCCCATCAGCCCTAAGTGTTTGCGCAAATCCTGCTTGTATATTAATGCAAAGCAAGAGGCAAAAAAATAAACGCCATGTTTTGTGTGCGTACCATTTGTACAGAAATTGTTGATATCGTTTTTTTTTGCCTGTCAAATGAAATGTTTATTTATTGATGGATGAACGTAACGTAAAAAACACCACTATAAGCCCCTGAAGGGCTTGTAAGCGGGCCGTTTACGGTTAAGGTTCCTCCTATCCTGACGGTAGTGCGGGCAGGGCGTTGTGCCGATGTAATAAAAGGTGACCCTGTATTGGCATTGCCTAACCGCAAAGAAACCGTTCCCTCATTGCTGCCGTTAAGTATGATATCAGGTCCGTTTAATATGGTAATGATTGTTCCTTGGTTGGCTTCCACTTCAAAAATGGCAGGTGAAAACGGTACCCCAATATTCGATTGGATAATATCACCTGTTACAGAACGTGAACCATCCGGGTAAATAATGACAGAACCACCTGTATTACCTCGGAAAAAAGTTCCAAAAATAAGTCCCTGTTCAGGATTGGTAAATATAGCTATTGGCCTTGGTGGAAGCGGCGGTTGTGCTTCTGCTTCGTAACTCAATAAAAATATAGATAAGAACGGGATCAGCTTTTTCATTGGTCGCCTATTAATATTTGTTTGGTAATCACTGTATTAATTGTGTAGCAGGCAACCTGGTAAATACCTTTCGGCAATGAGAGGCTGATGGGATAACTTCCACTTTGATAATAGGTTTTGGTGAACAAAATCTGACCAACCATATTGATAAACCGGATCTCGGCTTTTTCTCCTATTGGTAAATTGATGATGAGCTGAATGTTTCGCCCCATTCCAAATACCTGAAATTGGGTTGTTGCCGTCTCGGCTGTTACAGGTAATGAAAAAATTATTTTCCGACTGAAAATCAACGAAAACCTGCTTTCATACATTCCCGCAGGGAGGTTAAATTCATAGTTGGTATTCATTTTCAGGTCATGGTATTTTTTGGTAACCGCATCAAAAAGATAACAATACAAATTGGCAGGTAATGCTGCGATGCCTTCCGAAAAAAAAGAAAGCTGCCCATCCTTCAACAATTGCACACCTAATGGTATGTATGAACTAGTATCGGATAATGGTAAGGCATTGATAGATAATTTTTGTGCATCGGCAGCTATAGAATACAAACTGGGAATACCGGCTGTTGTATTCATGAGCTTCAGTGCATCCAGATTTTTATCAAATTTTTCTGTTGCTGTGTTTTGAAAATATATCACTGTTGGATCGGATGCATCATTGCCCCGAATGCTTGCACGCAATCTTATCAGTGGGATGGAGTCCGGCCCGCCTAAACGCCGGTAGGTTTGCGGTACCGCTGTAAGCCTTACCCCATTGCCGATGCCAAGTGAGGCTGATACAGGGTAAGTTCCATTGGTTACATGAACAAAATATGCCTGCATGGCAGGTATGATATTATTGGCTTTTCCATCGCTGGAAACATTGTTAACGTAACTGCTATAAGAACCGGAATATCGATCGGCGGTTGTATCAGAATCAAAATAATACACCGCATTGTCAATATTGGTTTTTGTCCATCCTATACTTGCATCCCAGTTGATAGGTGATGGGTAGGGGTTACTCACCAGATTAAAACCTTTGGTATATGGCTGGTTATTATGGCTGAGTGAAATAGAAAGGTTCCGGTTAGTCACCACACCATTCATATCAATGGTATTTGCCAGCTTAGCGTTTCCCATTTGAAAAGCGTATCCTCTTAAAGGGGAAAGTACATTTGCCGAATTGGTGTAAGTAATCCATCCGTCGGAAGCCTGGTTTTCATCATGCCTGTAAACAGAGGGAAAAACAGCACTTAGGTTTACATCATCCGACATTTCATTTACTGTTGCTGATTGAAAAGGTGAGCCTAGGTATTTATAACCATAGCCTCGCAACAAATATCCCTGCATGGTTAGGTTGCCCAAAACTTCTCCAGTACCGCTGCCATCAATCAATGCAGTTTGTGTGGCATTGGCAAGTAATGTAAAATTGTTATTGGCGTTAAGGGTGCCATCAGATTTTAGGATTTTTTTGATTGAGTGGCCGGCAGATAAAATACTTGTATTACTGCCGGTGGCGATAGTGAGGTTATTAAAAGAACTGCTTTGGGTTCCGCTTATTTGTTGTGTGTTTCCGGCAAATACAACCGTTCCGCCATTATGTGTAAACCTTCCGTTATTGATCCAGTTATTATTTGTTACAATATTTCCATTATTGGCTATTACATAGGCACCGGCGGGAATACGGATACCTTGTGCTACAATAAACAATGGACATACCAGATAAAGTATGCAGAGAACTTTGATATGATTGACTGGTTGCATACATTTATCTTGTTTGAGTTAGCCACTGAACATCCTGAAAAGTCACTTTGTCTCCATTATTTAACCCTCTGACCCATACCTCGTAATAATCATTCTTACTAACGTTTTGCAGGTAAATAGTGGTTGCGAACTGGAATGGTTGGTTACCTGTTGTTACTCGAAAAGTGGTTTCACCGTACTGAGTAGTGGAAATGCCATTTTTTACTATTGCAAGGGATATGGTTCTATTCGCTGCATCTACTGAGAGATCCCCGGTAATAATCATTGTGGCATCTCTTTTATTTTGTGCGAGATAGGTAACCCGGTTATCAGCTATGAGCCATTTACTGGCAATGGAAGAAGTATTCGTCCAGATTACTTTATACCAAATGCCGCTTGTGGTTAAGTTTGTAATAGAAATGTTGTTGATTACGCTAATAATGCAAAGTGGATTATGATCAGGTTCCCCTGCATTGCTTTCTATAAAAGCGTTAGCATCGCGCCCGTCTGTTCGTGTAAAATCAAATCCCTGTAAAAAAACGCCTGCTATATTCCATGTATTACTAGTTATAAATATTGTTGTAAATAATGTAAATGTTGCCGGTAGATAATTGATGCCTATTTGCGTTGCATTGCTCAAGTAAAAGCCACAACTGATAATTGATAGTGTAGCATGTACGCCCGATGTAAGCTGAATGCCTTTTGCACAATTTGTAAAATCTGTTTCAGAAATTTTTAGTACTACCCCATCAGCAATACCGGATACTATTTCAACACCCGCTACCAAAACATTATCAATATCAGTATCAAACAAAAAAAGCGCTACATTGGTTTTTAATACTATGGCTTTGTTGAACCCATTGAAATAGGCATCTTTTATTTCATGGTAATTGCCTGTACCTGTTAGCCAGATAGCATCTTCACTGGCATTTGTTCCATAACCAGCTAAAGTACTTGCTTCAAATTGAAGCATTTTGAAATAGGTTTCCGTTGCACAATTAAACATAGGAGATCCCGTTAGTCCCGCTGCGGCCGCAATGGTCGTTTCTCCAAAACTAAGCCCCATAAAAGTTACCGGGTAAGAAAGGTTAATAGTTTGCGTAGATGAAATAAAATGCGTGCCACTACTTAATCTAATAACGGATGGTGCACTGATGTGCAAACCCAGATAGGCAAGTATTTCCGGAATGGTAGTCCAGCTGCTGGTAGGCGATACTTCAAATTCAGTTACTGCACGTCCGTCTTCTTTTTCTTTGAGTAGCCAGTTTCCTTCAAAAGCTATGTATGTTTTGGCCCGCCACCGAGTATGGTTAATTAAAGTATTTGTTCCGTCAATGGTTGCAGTGCCATTGGCTTTAACCTGTACAAGATTTGTATAGGTGCCAATATTCTTAACAGATATACTTAACCCATTATCTGCCGATACTATCACCGGCAGGGTAAGGGTGATATCGTTGGATGCCAGCACTAGGGTTTCTGTTTTAAGAAGTGTTACAGTGGTCGTTTTAATCACAGGCGCACTATTGCCACCCAAACCACTTACCAATGGGTCCCACCGTGTGCCTGTCCATAAATAATATCCTGGTGCCCCGTCAGTTTGGTATACCAACAAACCGGCAACCGGAGAAACGATCGCCAACTTTTGTACCGAACTTACCCGTGGCGGCAAAAACCCTTTGGTAGTAGATTTAAGTTCAAGTACCGCAGAAGCTTGCCCGGTTATATACGTTGAATCATCTGTAACCACTAGGGTTTGTGAACGTAGCAGTGGTATACAAAACAGGGAAAAATAACTGCATAGAACAATACTTTTTCGTGTATGGTTTTTCATGGGTTCTAATGGAGGGCCAGTTCAGATTCAGTTAGTTTTTTGTCTTTCCCATCAATATTTGTTACAAACCGTGTTACAAGTGTACCTGTATGATAATTTACCTTAAGATTCTTGGCAAGTGGCAATTGTATATTGCGAATGGGATTGGGAGAATAAACAGCAAGCCCTTTTACTACGCCTACATCAGTCGATTTTCCGTTGGGTGCTACATGCTTCACATAGATATCTCCATAAATTGACATATTGCCTGTACGATTTAGTGCTAAGGACAAATTGTACGGGTCTGTTTCGGATGTGGTTAAATTAAGTGCGGTAATACTTGCACCGGTTCGTGATTCACCTACCCGTATAAAAACCGGAATAGACAAACCAAATACAGGAACCAGTTTTACACCAATAGAAGCTGTTATAGCTTCTTTTTCACCCATAGGTGTTGGTTTAGGAACAGCCCTTATATAAAGATGAGAGCGGTATTCGCCCGCAGTCATTTGTGCGAGTTTTTTGGTAAGTTGTATACGAATTAGTTGTGCTTCGTTTGGAGCCAGCGTAACTATGCGTGGAAAATAACGGAGATAAGGTTCTGCGGAATATTGACCGGCTTCCTGTTGAGTAATCTCTTCAAATCCACCATCTTCTTTCATGCGGTATTCAACAAGTGAGATAAGATATCGTGCAGTGTCTTTGCCTAAGTTTGCGAGGTTGATGCTCTCGCTGGTTTTATTGCCTTCAAAAATCACTCTTTTGGGCGTTAGCAGTAGACTGCCCTGTGCGAATAAACCATTGTTCAGAAATAATAAACTAAGTATCATTAAATGTATAAAACTGCCTGAGTATTTGCGGAGGTTTGAACTCATCCGGGCTATTGTTTTGTGATTATTTTTCATGTGTATGATAATTGACTGTTAGTTATAATTAACGGTTACATTAAATCCGGTTTCTGATGTATATATACCATTGGCCTGTGCTGCAGAAATATTCAGTGTAGCGCCAACCGTAAGGGTTTGTGCACCAGCCGTGAGCGTTCCTGTTGTTGCAGGATTACTAAGGAATGCAGTAACCGTCATAGTATTTGCCGCATTTGAAATAGTATGTGGGGTTGTGGGAAGTGTGATGGCGTAAATGTATGCGCCTTCTCCACCAATGGTAAAAGAGGCAGCTGTTACAGTTCCTCCGTTAGCGGGTAAGGTTACACCACCGGTAGTAGATCGCACACCTGCAGTTGAAAGTATTACGGTACCTCCTGTTCCGGCCTGTACAGAAATGTTACCAAAGTTCATGTCTACAGTCTTTGTAATACTGATGGCTGTAAGAATGGTTGCCGTAGCTGTTGCATTAGCTGTTGACTGGGCAACTGCTCCATAAGCCGTGGTAAATAATAAAGCTGCTGATAAAAGTGATCTGTTTATTATTTTCATGGGTATGTTTTATTTATTAAGTAAAAGATGACCCCATATAATTTGTTAAACGGGGTTAATCGTCATAGGATAAGAGAAGGGTTGTGTTATTTTTTATATCGAACTGAGTACAAGAACTTCGCAACGGTATTATTGCAAACGGTGTTATTACAAAACATCCTTAAAAAGAAAACTTCGTTTACTTTTATTACTTACTCGAAAGTATCTGCGAGTATGAGATACAAAGTTGGTTATGATTTGCGCGTAGCATGTTACACATGCAATAACTAATCTTACAGATTTCACTTATTGTGTAACATTTTCCGAATAATCTTTTGTATTTTTTATCCATTCCATGATGATTTTATAGGCCAATATTTTCGAATTGTACCTAAATGCGCTACCATCTTTCTGATGCTTAAGTAGTCGTTAAATCATAAAATATTGAAAGTCAATATATTAGTATTAAAAAAATTATATTTAGTAAATAATTTGGTTTATAAAATAAACTAATCTATGTTTGTGTTATCAAAGCAAGACAAACATGAAAAAATTATCATTTCTATTCATAAGTATTCTAATCGTTGTTGGCGGTTCAGCACAAACTTTTATGATAGGTTCGGTTAAAGACAACCGTGGAAGAATTTTGGCTGGGGCCAATATAAGTCTAAAAGGTTCTTATGATGGAACAACCACCGATTCTACCGGAAAATTCTCTTTCAAAACATTCGAAAAAGGTCCCATGGTTTTAGTGGCCAATAATATTGGTTATAAAATTGTTGAAGTTCCGGTTACAATTGACAAGGATACTTTAACTGTAGATTTTCAATTAAAAGAGGAAATCAACGAATTAACGGCAGTCGTAATCACTGCCGGTTCTTTTGAGGCAAGCGATAAGAAAAAAGGAACCGTATTAAAGCCTTTAGACATTGCTACAACTGCCGGTGCAAATGCCGATATTTCTGCAACCATTCAAACATTGCCGGGTGCACAAAAAGTGGGAGAACAGGAAGGTTTGTTTATTAGAGGGGGTAGTGCAGAAGAGGCAAAAATAATCATCGATGGCACGGTTGTAAATAATTTCTTTTACAGCTCTGTTCCCGGTATTTCTCAGAGAGGTAGATTTTCTCCATTCTTATTTAGCGGAACCGTATTTAGTTCAGGTGGATATTCTGCAATATATGGGCAAGCTTTGAGTAGTGTGTTAAGTTTAGAGAGTGTAGATATTCCTGAGCAAAGCGAAATTCAAGTGGGGGTTTCTCCTATTTTTTTAAGTGCCGGTTTTCAGGATGTTGCTAAAAATAAAAAATCCAGTTTTGGTTTGAGTTATAACTGGGTGAATTTAACGCTCTATCAAAAATTGGTTCCCCAGGCACCCGATTTTTTCAACGCTCCTTCTTTTCATACAGTAGATGCCAACTATCGATTTAAAACAAAAAAGAATGGCATGTTTAAAATATATGCCTATTATAATTCAGGTGATTTAGGTGTTCGCAATCCTTCATTGGATAGTATTGGTTTAAAAAATGCTTTCAATTTAAAAAATAGAAATTTCTTTACCAATATCAGTTTTCGTCAATTCCTAGGAAAAGGATGGAAACTCAATACGGTAGCTAGTGTGAGTTATAATAAAGACAATATAAATAACGAAGTTCAAAACCAGCAAGATCAAAAAATACCCAAAGTGAATATTCCGGTAATTGACTTTGCCAATTACAATCTGGAATCTCGCCAATGGATGATTCAAGCTCGTGCAGTAGTAGAAAAAAGATTTGGTGCGATCAATACATTTCGTTTTGGCACAGAATTGTGGAACAATGCAGATAGTACTACGTTTACCAATCTTGCAGGAACATTCCCAACCAAAGTAACCGATTTTTATACTGCCATTTTTGCTGAATCTGATTTGTATTTATCAAACAATGTGGCCTTTAGACCCGGTTTACGAATTGAGCATAGTGGATTGTTGAATCGTTGGAATATAGCACCTAGAGCAGCGTTGTCATATAAGATAGATAAGAGTAGTCAATTTACAATCGACTATGGGATGTTCTATCAAACGCCTGAAAGAAGGTATTTGGCCAACAATAGCAATTTCGATTTTTTAAGAGCAGACCATTATATTCTCACCTATCAACATTTATCTACTAACTATACATTTAGAGTACAGGCATTCTATAAAGATTATGTGAACTTATTAAAAACCGATGTAGCTGTGGTTAATGCTGTTAGTACCAATGGCGAAGGTTATGCCCAAGGTGTAGAATTGTTTTGGAGAGATAAAAAAACTTTTAAAAACTTTGATTACTGGATTAGTTACTCCTATTTAGATACCAAAAGAAATTACAACAACTATTCTGTTTCAGCAATGCCCACTTTTGCGGCCAACCACAGTGGTAGTGTTGTACTTAAGAAATTCTGGGTAAAACAAATGTTTGGTGTGAATTGGAGTTGGAACTGGAGCACCGGCCGGCCTTACTTTAATCCCAACAATACCAAAACGAATTTTCTTACAGATCGAACTATTTTTTATAGCACCAATAATTTTAGCTTAAACTGGTTGCCTAAACTAGGAAAAGCCAACACGGTTGTAGTACTAGGTATTAATAATGTATTTAATGAAGTACAAATATTTGGATACAATTATAGTAGCAGATTAAAAGACCCTAGTGGCCAATTGATTAGAGAAGCCGTAATACCTCCTGCACCTCGTAACTTTTTTCTTGGTGTATTTTTAAGTTGGGGAGTAGATAGAACACAACAAAATATTAATGGAAATTTATAATTAACAATTAAAACTTTCAACATGAACAACGATCAACAACAACGAGATGAGCAACTCTGGAAAATTGCCAAAGAAAGAGTTGCTTTTAAATGGAGCTTGGCTAGTTATCTTATTGTAAATAGTTTTCTAGTAGGTATTTGGTTTTTCTCTAGTAATGACTATAGCTATTTCTGGCCAATTTGGCCAATACTGGGTTGGGGAATTGGCATTGCTTTTCATTTTGCGAGAGCGTATCACGGTAATAGCATTCTTTCTATTGAGGAAGAATATAATAAATTAAAAAATAAACAATCCTAATTTAATCAATCAATTTAAAAAAAACAACAATGAAAAAATTACTTGTCGTATTAACTATGTTCCTCGTAGGAACTATCCATGCACAAAAATTTGAAGGGGCTATGGGAAAAGGTTTGATGCAATTTAAAGAGGCAAAAACACCGGAAGAAATGTTGGCAACTTCTGCATTTTTTGAGCGTGTAGCTGATGCTGAAAAAGATAAATGGTTGCCTTATTATTATGCTGCACAAACACAAATTTTAGCGGCTTGGATGAATCCCAAATCCGACAAAGATAAGGTGGCAGAAAAAGCCAATGAGCTCATTGTAAAAGCAGAATTGATTAGTGCAAACAATTCTGAAATCTTCTGCCTAAAACAAATGACTGCTGTTATGCAACTTACAGTTGATGCCATGAGCAGATGGCAAACATATGGAGCAGTGGCTGCTGAAGCCATTGAAAAAGCAAAGCAGGCAGATCCTACCAATCCTCGTCCTTATATGTTAGAAGGGCAATATCAAATGAATGTACCTGAAGCATTTGGTGGCGGCAAAGCTGTTGCAAAAAAAATATTAGAAAAATCGATGAATTTGTTTGAAACATTTAAACCGACGTCTCCTTTTCACCCCAATTGGGGAAAAGACCAGGCTCAAACCGCTTTGGCTGCTTGTCAGTAATTTGTGTATCTAAGTTAGCCCTGCCAAAATTGGTGGGGCTATATTTAACTTCTAAAAAGTACTTATGGAAAATAACGAATCACTTTCTGCCAATGAAAGCCTGAAGTTGATTGAAAGTATGATTTATAAAGCCCAAAACCGATTCTCTGAGAATGGTACTTTATACTTATTGTGGGGATGGGTAATTTTCTTTTGTTCTATTATACAATATCTTTTTTTAAAGTTTACACAGTATACCAATGTTTCAATGATTTGGTCGGTTACTATTTTGGTATTGATTTATCAAATCATTTATCTTTCCAAGAAACAAAAAAAAGCAAAAGTAAAAACCTATACTGATGAAATCATTGGTTATGTATGGATGACCTTTGGAATTTGCATGGGTTTACTTACTATATTCATGAGTAAATTGAATATCTGGATCCTTTTTTATCCCTTTATCTTTTTATTTTATGGCATACCCACTTTTCTATCAGGAGCGATCATGCGTTTCATGCCATTGATGATTGGTGGAATTTGTTGCTGGGTACTTTCAATTGCTGCTTTATTTATAACATCCATAGAAGTTATTTTATTATTTATTCCAGCAGTTTTGTTTGGTTGGATAATACCGGGATATTTATTAAGAGCAAGATTTAAATCAGCATAATATGTCAGAAGAAAAAAAACTAACTGAACAAGAGAGCCTGAATCTGATTTCAGCAATGATTCAGAAAGTAAAAAATAACTACCACGATACAGGTATCGGTTCTCTTTTGTGGGGAACAGTCGTGTTTATTGCTTCTTTTGTAAGCTTTTTGCGCAATAGATATGGCTTTGAAATTGGATTTGATATCTGGTTAATCGTATTATTTGCCATTATACCCCAAGTTTATTTATCTATAAAAGAAGGCAAAAAACGTAAGGCAAAAAGGTATGATGACGATGCCATCGATACCGTATGGTTGGTATTTGGCCTGACTATTTTTGGTTTATCTTTTTATCAATCTACAGTTGGAGATACAACCAGTAAAATTATTCAGGAAGAAGGTTGGGTAATGATGAAACATTTCATTTCCGGTAATCAGCCGGATGAACAAATAAAGCCTTTCACCTTAAGTATCTATTCTCTATATATTCTAATTTATGCTTTCCCTACCTTGGTAACCGGGTTGGTTAAGAAATTTCGACCAATGATTATTGGGGCAATCATCACTTACGCTTTATTTATGGTTTCTTGTTTTACAGCTTCACAATACGACATGTTATTAGGAGCTATTGCAGCACTACTTTGCTGGTTCATTCCTGGTTTTATTTTAAGAAAAAAATATGTAGCTCAATTGAAGGCCCATGTTTAAAGAACTGGATCCTATATTACATTCACAATTGCGATTGGCTGTTATGAGCTTACTCATTGCCGTTAAGGAGGCTGAGTTTACCTTTATCCGCGAAAAAACAAATGCAACTGCAGGTAACTTAAGTGTTCAAGTGCAAAAATTAAAAGAAGCAGGTTATATTGACGTCAATAAACAATTCAAAGACAATTATCCCCAAACAACCTGCAAGTTAACGCCAAAGGGGGTTGAGGCTTTTGAAGCCTATGTTCAGGCCTTACAGCAGTATTTGAAGGTTGGTGATTAGGGGGCTTGTGAACAGTGAGGCCTAAGTGGTGCGTTCATTCAAAAGTTAACATGAAATTTTAAAAAAATACGGATTTGCGGCTTCATTTACCCCAACATCCCAGCAACCAGTAACCGGGCATCCAGTATTCAGCATCAAGTATCCAGCATCCAGCATCCAAATGCCCCAGATCCTCCACCCAGATTTCCCGCCCCTTTTTAAACCTCTTGCTTAACTTTGGTGTTATACATTCAAATGGAGGAAATCGTAAAGGTTACAAGGTTAACCAAACAATTTAAGAACGTTAAGGCTGTACAGGACCTATCTTTTTCTGTTTACGAAGGAGACGTATATGGTTTTTTGGGCCAAAATGGAGCAGGTAAGAGCACTACGATTCGGATGTTGCTTACTTTAATAGATCCCACAGATGGAGATATTGCAATTTTCGGAAAAAAAATAAGAACCAATCGAAATGAAATACTCAGTCAAATTGGCGCTGTTATTGAGAAACCCGATGTCTATAAATATTTATCTGCTTACGAAAATTTAAAGCTTTTTGCCAGATTAAGTGGCGTAAAAATTTCTGACAAACTTTTAATGGATCAATTAGAAAAAGTGGGTTTAGCTAATCGTGCTAAAGATACTGTCAAAACCTTCTCTCAAGGTATGAAGCAACGGTTGGGTATCGCTATCGCATTGGTGCATGATCCTAAACTCATTATTCTGGATGAACCAACAAATGGTTTAGATCCACAGGGAATTGCAGATATAAGAAATCTAATTCTGCATTTGAGCAGAGACCTAAAAAAAACGGTCATCGTATCCTCCCATTTATTAACAGAAATAGAACAAATCGCTACTCGCGTACTAATTATTGATAAAGGGAAAAAAATAGTTGAAGGAAATGCAAGTGAATTATTTGATCCTTCACAAACCATTATTGAACTTCAAACATTTGATAATGTAAATACTTTGCAAAAATTACAAGAAAGCTCATGGAAATCGCATCTGCAATCGAAACGAAATTCTTCCATATTAATCAAACTTGATAAACAGAATATTCCACAATTGAACAGAGACTTGGTGGCAATGGATATACAAGTACTTTCTTTACAACCTAGACATTCTCTAGAAGATTATTTTTTACAAGTAACATCAGGCAACCAACATGTGGACACTTATTCAAATTGAATTATTTAAAATTTTTCGCAGGCCCAGAACTTATATCGCATTTGCAGCGATAACCGGCTTGATTGGTATTATTCAATTTGGATTGAAATTAGATGGTGATACCTATGTAGATTTTATGATGAGGGATATTACATCATCTATTACTGTAGAAGGTAAAATCTTGAACGGCTATCAGGTTTGCTATATCGTTTTGCAGATATTATTAATACATGTTCCCTTACTCATTGCTTTGGTAGCTGCAGATATGATATCTGGTGAGGCAAATATGGGTACCCTGCGAATCATGCTCACAAAACCTATCAGCAGAACTAAATTTGTAATGGCCAAATTTATTGCCACAATGGCCTATACTTTGTTGCTGCTGATTTGGCTAGCTATTTTGGCTTTGTTTGTAAACATGCTGCTTTTTGGAACCGATGATCTTTTCTTACTTAAGTCACAATATGTTGTATTGCTAAAAAAAGATGATATTTTCTGGCGCTATTTATGGGCATTCGGATTTGCCGCATTGGCAATGACTACAGTTGCATCTTTGGGTTTTTTATTTTCTTTATTTGCAGAAAACTCCATTGGCCCAATAGTGGCTACCATGAGTGTAATTATTTTTTTTACCATTCTAAGCACACTAAATATTCCTGTTTTTAATAAAATAAAACCTTTTTTGTTTACAACACATATGATAGGCTGGAAAGAATTTTTCGATATCAAAGTAAATGATGCTAATGAAGCTATTGTCGGAAGTATCCAAAATCCACAAAAAATTATCAATTCAGCTTGGGTGTTATTCGTTCATATTGTGGGGTTTGTATCAGCTTCAATATTTATTTTTAAGCGGAAAGATGTTTTAAGCTGAAAAAGGAAGGCAGAAGGCATAAGGCTAAACGCGGAACGCAGAAATTCAAAATTCAAAATTCAAAATTCAAAATTCAAAATTCAAAATTCAAAATTCAAAATTCAAAATTCAAAATAATTTTCCTGATGCGCAAGATCGTATTTTTACTTTTCACACTTCACTTTTCACTTTTCACTTTCTCCCAAGACATGACTTCTTTGGTGATGAAAGTAAAAGCCAAACTTGACCTTGTAAACGATTATGAAGCCGATGGACGTATGAAAACTGATGTTGCTTTTATCAAGGCGCCGATTGGTAAAGTGAAAATATTTTACAAAAAGCCAAATAAATTTCGTTTAAAAAAAGAGGGTGGTATTTCATTGTTACCCAAAGGGGGTGTTTCGGTTAATATGAACTCTATTTTCAATATAACAGATTTTGTAGCTCTTGCTGCCGGCGAAGCTATAGTAGGAGGTGTTAAGACCAAAATTGTAAAACTATTGCCCTCTAATGAAAACAGTGATGTGGTACTCACCACCATGTATATTGATGAAGCCAATTTATTGGTTAAAAAAGCAGTTACCACTACTAAAGAAAACGGCACATATGAAATTGAGATGAATTATGGTTCTTATGCTCAATATGGTTTGCCGGATAAAGTTGTATTTGGATTTAATACAAAGGACTACAAATTGCCAAAAGGGATTACACTTGAGTTTGACGACGATGAGAAGCCGGTTTCAGAGGCTGATAAAATAAAAAATAAAAAAGGAAGAGTAGAAATTGTCTATACCAATTATATCATTAATAAGGGTATTGCAGATGCTATTTTTAAATGAGTGGTTAATGTATAAACGCTGTATTTTCAAAGTAAACTATTTTTAGCGGTAAAAATGGAGCTAGTGAAAAGTGAAAGGTCAAATGTGAAAATTTCGCATTTGACCTTTCACTTTTCACGCTTATTAGAACACAAGCTAGAATGCTTGCACAGACCAGCTTCGAGTAAATTGAGTATTTGCTGAAAGCTGATGAATTCCTTCTTTTTGTGTTATATCACCTGCAGCATCTATGCTATCAGCTATTCCACACCATGGTTCAATACAAACAAAATTTGCGTTTTTGGCAGCCCAGATACCCATGTATGGAAATCCGTCATATGAAACCTTTAATCCATGGTTGGTTTTCTCACTTATTATAGCAATGGTTGTTGACTTAAGTTGTTTACATACAATTGCATCATTATAAAATAATTCTTTTGTAAGTGGTAAGCTATTTGTGTTTTCTAAAAATGAGATAGGTGAATTGAGTAATAAGCCATCTTTTGACAAAGGCCATTTTCCACAAGTTTCAATCTCGTTAAATGATAAATAGAAATCTGAAAATTCGGTGTCTGGTACTAGGGGAACAGAAAAAGCGGGATGTGCCCCAACAGAAAAATAAAGTGGCTCTTTGCCTGTGTTTTCTACCAGATATGTAACCATTACCTGATTCATATTCAATTGATAAATAACAGAAAATCGGAAATGGAAAGGATATACCTGCCAAGATTCGGCATCATCCTGTAAAGAAAATGTAATGCTATTGGTAGTTTGACAAGTGACTGTAAATTCTTTGTCACGCGCAAATCCATGCCTAGGCAGAACGTAATCTTTATTCTGATAGCGGTATGTATTATTTTTTAGTCCGCCTACAATAGGAAACAGAACAGGGCTTTTCTTTCTCCAAAATCTTTCATCGCCACTCCACATATATTCCAATTCTGTTTCTGAATTGTAAATGCTTTGTAATTCAGCACCTTTTTGGGCGATGGCAATTTTTAATATATGATTGTTGAGATAATACATGAGTTTGAATACTATGCTTCTTCAATTCTTTCATCAACAGCATTGGCAATCATGCGCGCACTCATTTTCTTTAAAGGGTTTTGACGCATTTCGGCGTAGCCAAATCTTTTTCGGATAATTTCAATGCATTCAAAAGTTGCAGTAAGAAAAGAACTGTGATCTGCCTTGTCTTTTCCGGCAATATCGAAGGCAGTACCGTGATCAGGACTGGTTCTGATGGCGGGTAAACCTGCCGTATAATTAGCGCCTTCCCCTAATGCCAAAGATTTAAAAGGTATCAAGCCCTGATCGTGGTACATAGCAAGTACAGCATCAAATCTTTCAAATTGTCCCCTGGCAAAAAAAGCGTCTGCGCTATAGGGCCCGAAAACTAACATATTGTGCTTAGCCTCTTTGATGGCAGGTTTAATAATGGTTTCTTCCTCATTACCTATCAAACCTTCATCACCGGCATGTGGATTTAACCCAAGTACGGCAATTTTTGGTTTATCAACACCAAAATCTTTTTGTAAAGAACTATGAATGATTTTTAATTTACTGATAATGGATTCGCGTGTAATCTGTTTTGCTACTTCTGAAATAGGCACATGCTCCGTTACCAAACCTATACGCATATTTTCGGCAATCATTAACATAACTACATCTGAAACGCCAAAAAAAGCTTTAAAATAAGGAGTGTGTCCGGGATAATTGAAGTCGGCAGACTGAATATTCTTTTTATGAATGGGGGCAGTAATCAGTCCTTGAATATGATTGTCTTTTAAAGCTTGTGTTGCCTGTTGTAAAGAAATAAGTGCATATTTTCCACCAATTTCATTTAATTGCCCGGGTGTTATAGCCACTTCTTCTTCCCAGCAATTAAATACATTTACCTGTTTTGGATTTAGGCGGTTGAACTCTTTAACATTGGAATAATTAAAATTATAATCAGGCAATCCCTTTCGATAAAAGTTAAGACATTTATTATTTGCGAAAACTACCGGGGTGCAGACGTCTAATAATCTATGGTCAGATAAAGTCTTTATAATTAGTTCAATTCCAATTCCATTCAGGTCTCCACAGGTAAATCCAATAACCGGCTTTTGCAATTCGTTACTCATTTCTCTTTTTTAGACAGTAAAAATAAGAATATTAGAGCAGGAAATCGGGAAATAGTCTGTGGTCTGTAGTCGGCCCGCCAAATGCCCTATTTTTGCATCGATGCAGTACACGTTGAAAAAATCCCTCGGTCAACATTTTTTGAAAGATGAGAATATCTGTAAAAAAATTGTCGTTGCATTGCAAGAGAATATATTTGAGCGCTTGGTAGAGGTAGGACCGGGTGGTGGTGCATTAACCAAATATCTTTTACCCTTGCCAAGTATTGAATTTAAGGCTGTGGAACTGGATGATGAGAAAGTAATGTATCTGGAAAATACATTTCCTGCCATCAAGGGAAAAATTATCCACAAGAGTATCCTAGATATTGACGCACCATTTATTGAAACATTTACCGTGGTTGGTAATTTCCCTTACAACATTTCCTCACAAATATTGTTTAAAGTATTGGACTGGAAGGAACAAGTGCCGGTAATGATTGGGATGTTTCAAAAAGAAGTAGCACAGCGTATTGTTTCGGGTCCGGGTAGTAAAGTCTATGGTATCTTAAGCGTATTGGTACAGGTATTTTATGATGTGGAATATTTATTTGATGTGCCACCTGAAAGTTTTAACCCGCCTCCTAAGGTCATTAGTGGTGTAATCAGGTTAAAACGGAAAATAAATCCTATACCCGTAAAAAGTGAACGTGACTTATTTGTATTGGTTAAAGCAGCCTTTAACCAGCGCAGAAAAATGTTGAGAAATGCGGTGAAAGGTCAGTTTGAAGAAACAATCTTACAAGATGAAATATTTAACAAGCGGGCAGAACAATTAAGCATCGAACAATTTGCGGCATTGACTTTTCAAATGCGTTAATTTTTATATGAAATCTGTAGTAAATAAATAAGCATTGAAACCAAAAGTGATAATAACATCCAAAGTGCATGATTATCTTATGCAAACCTTATCTGCAAAAGGGTATGAGGTTTTGCATAAGCCAAATATCAGCTATCATGAATTAATTGAGATAATAGGTGATATTACCGGACTTTTTATCACTACCCGCTTAACTATTGATAGAAGAATGTTAGATAAAGCTCCCAATTTGCAATGGATTGGACGGCTAGGAAGCGGAATGGAGTTAATAGATACCGAATATGCTAAAACCAAAGGTATCAACTGTGTAAGTAGTCCTGAAGGTAACCGAAATGCCGTAGCGGAACATGCATTGGGTTTGTTGTTGAGTTTGATGAATAAAATCAATAGCAGCAGCCTTGAGGTAAAAGCAGGGAAATGGATACGGGATGAAAATCGGGCCGATGAGTTAACGGGTAAAACCATCGGTATTATTGGATATGGGAATACCGGAGCAGCTTTTGCCAAAATAGTTGCCTCTTTTGATGTAACGGTCATGGCCAATGACATCGACAAATCCGGATTTGCAAAGGGTTACATAAGGGAGGCGAATATTGAACAAATAGCCAGATATGCAGATGTGGTTAGTTTGCATCTACCACTCACAGACAAAACTTTTCATTTGGCAAATGATCTTTTTTTTAACAATCTTCAAAACAAGCCCTATTTTATCAGCACTTGTCGCGGAAAGGTAACGGATACCAAAGCCTTGATCCGGGCCTTAGAAAACGGTAAAATTAAAGCTGCCGGGTTAGATGTGTTAGAAAATGAACAATTAGATACTTACAGCCCTGAAGAAAGGGCAGATATGGATTGGTTGTTAAAGCAGCCAAATGTTATCATAACCCCACATATTGCAGGCTATAGCCAGGAAGCATTTTACCTAATGGCCAAAATTTTACTTGAAAAATTGGCTATTTGATGAATGATATCTGATTGGATTTCTTATTTTTACTGCCTGCAACGCTGCAATCAAATGTGGCGTTGTATTTTTTTTGACTCTTTTAAACCGAAAGATTATGAGTGACGCTACTATGTATGTTACAAAAGAGACATTTGAGAGGCTTCGTCAAGAACTGCACAAAATGAAATCAGTTGACCGTCCTGCCTCCTCAAGGGCTATTGGCGAAGCACGCGAGAAAGGTGATCTGAAAGAAAATGCCGAATATGATGCTGCCAAAGAAGCACAAGGAATGTTGGAAGCTAAAATTAAACAACTGGAAGGGGCAATTGCCAATGCCAAAATTGTAGATACAAACTCTATTGATACCAGTAAGGTTACTATTTTAACCAAAGTTACCATTACCAATATGGCAACAAAAAAAACAGTAACTTATCAGATTGTGGGTGAAAAAGAAGCTGATTTAAAACTAGGTAAAATTTCAGCGGGCTCACCCATTGGTAAAGGATTGATGGGTAAACTAAGAGGCGAAATTGCAGAAGTTCAAGCACCGAATGGGGTTATGAAGTTTAGGGTGGAAGAGATTACTGTGTAAACCCTTAGCCCCTTGAATGAGGAATGAAGATGTATGATACTATTATTCTTTAACCATCCACTAAACTAACTCCCTTTATTGTGGGAGTGGAGGTATGACAATATTTTCAAAAATCATCGCCGGTCAAATCCCTTCATACAAAATTGCTGAGAGTGAAAAGTTCTATGCTTTTTTGGATATTTTTCCTTTGGTAAAAGGTCATGTGCTGGTAGTTCCGAAAACAGAGATTGATAAGTTCTTTGATTTACCGGAAATGTATTTAACAGAGCTGTTACTATTTTCTCAACCAATAGCAAAAGCCATTGAAAAAGCATTCCCTTGTAATAGGTGTGGACTAAGTGTGATAGGTCTTGAAGTGCCACATGCGCATTTACATCTGATTCCTATCAACAGTGCAGACGACTTAAATTTTAGCAGACCAAAGCTGAAGCTGTCTGTTGAAGAATTAATACAAGTGCAGGAGAAAATCATTGCTGCTATGAAATGAAAGGTAGTTGTAAGTAATAAGTTCTAAGAACATATGACTTATTACTTACAACTACTTCTTCACCCTCCCCGGATTTTTTGCAATAAAATCATCCCAGCCTTTGAGGCCTTTTACAGTTTTGCCAAGTATTGATGTAGATTGGTAATAGTGGCATAATGCTACAGCCAATGCATCAGTGGCATCGAAATATTGTGGTTTTTCTTCTATCTGTAAAACTTGTTGAAGCATTTTCCAAATCTGGTCTTTATCCGCATTCCCATTACCTGTTATGGATTGTTTCACTTTTTTAGGAGAATATTCTGTTACAATTAGTTTGGCCTCCATAGCAGCGGCAATGGCTACACCTTGCGCCCTGCCAAGTTTTAACATGCTTTGCACATTTTTTCCGAAAAAAGGTGCTTCAATGGCAAATGAAGATGGCTGGTATAATTTGATTAAGTCAGAAACTTTTGTATGAATCAAATGAAGCCTGGCATAGATATCTTTTTCTTTAGTAAGCTTTAAAACATCCATTAAAATGACCTGCGGATGGTTATTATCTATTCGTAACAATGCATAACCCATTAATTGGGTTCCTGGATCAATGCCTAAAATAATGTCAGCTTTTTTCATTATTTGGTGAAAATACGTTGTTTGGGGGAATGCCGGGAAGGCAATCGAGAGAAGTGAGGCTTGAATCGTTAATCGTAAGATGTTCCCGATCGGTCATGAATCCTAACTAGAGATATCATTTAACTTAAGTATCCTCAAATATGGACGCTTACCTCATGCTTCACGATTAACCCATTTCTATTTCGAAACTATCACCGTTCTTTGCAATATAAAAAATAGTGCTTTTGAATAAAAAATTAAAAATATTTCTTAATTATTTTGTTGGTCCGGTTTTATTTGTTTGGCTAACCTTTTCAATTTATCGGCAAATTCAGCATCAAGTAGATTTACATCAATCTTGGAATGTAATCAAAGCTGCATTTTCGGGACCGCAGTTAGGAAAATTACTAATAGTAATATTATTTATGTTTGTTAACTGGGGTTTGGAAGCAAGAAAATGGCAAATATTAGTGAGTAATATAGAAAAAGTATCATTTGGCAAGGCCTATAGAGCTATTTTTTCCGGACAGGCCTTTGCCTTCAATTCACTTAACCGAATGGGAGAATCTGCTGGAAGAGCTATTTTTTTACAAGAAGGAAATAGATTACGGGGAATTGTTCTTTCAGTGGTAGGTAGTATGAGCCAAATCATAGTTACTTTTGTAATTGGCTGGATAAGCCTAGTCTATTTCAAATTCAAAATACTGGATACTAGTCATCAAATGGATGTACTATCCATGTTTTGGTTAAATGGGTTGATTTATGTGATTGCACCGGGTATTGTTCTAATTATTTTTATTTATTTCGGATTGTCGGGAGTCATCAAGTTAGTAGAAAAAATACCGTTTATTTCAAAACATAAATTTTTTGTTCAAAAATTAGAAGATTTTCATTGGAAAGAATTAACAAGAATTTTGTCACTTTCCTTTTTTAGATACGTTGTATTTACAGTTCAATACTTACTTTTATTACAGGTTTTTGAAGTAAATGTTACATTGCCCGACGCTGTATGCATGGTGTCATTGATGTTTTTGATAATAGCGGTGGTTCCTACTATTGCGTTGGCTGAGTTAGGCTTTAGGGGAAAAGTAAGTTTACAGTTGTTTGGTCTTTTAAGTACCAATACCATAGGCATCATTTCAACGGCTGCTGGTATCTGGATAATTAACTTAATGATACCCGCTATTGCCGGTACTTTATTTATTGTTGGAATTCGATTATTTAAGAATAAATGATTTGTATCCTTTGAAAAAGTCTGGTCTTATATTTTTATTAATACTTTGCCTTCAATCCTTTTCTCCCGGAGATGAGTTTTGTGGTACCCATAACCTTGCTTTTCAGCATGGTGAAAATATTTCTTTCAGTGTATTTTATTCTGTTATTGGACTATATGTAAATGGTGGGTCAGCTAATTTCTCTGTGAATCTTGAACAATTGAATAACAAACCTGTTTACCATGTGGTGGGTGTTGGAAATTCTAATCCGAGTTATGATTGGATTTTCAAAGTGCGAGACCGGTATGAGTCTTTTATTGATACTTCAGCGATGTTACCCAAGAAATTCATTCGAAATATAAGTGAAGGAGGGTTTAAAAAAGTTGAGAATATCACATTCGATCATCAAGAAAAGAAAGCCGTTACAACGGATGGTGTATTTAAAATCACAAACTGTATACAAGATGTATTAAGCTCAATCTATTATGCAAGAAATATTGATTTCAGCAAATACAATGTAGATGACAAAATCCCGTTTTCGATGTTTCTTGACAATACAATTTATAATTTATATATTAAGTATTTAGGGAAAGAAATTATTAAAACCCGATATGGTACGTATCATGCCATTAAGTTTAAACCCTTATTGGTAAAAGGAACCATCTTTGAAGGTGGCGAAAAAATGACTGTTTGGGTAAGTGACGATGCAAATCATATTCCTTTGAGAATTGAAAGCCCCATTATTGTGGGAAGTTTGAAAGTGGATATGAAACTATACAAAAACCTCCGTTATCCATTGAGTTCTCAAATCATTAAGAAATGATGATTTATTTGATAGGAATTCCTGTGAGTTTTGAATGGCAATACGTATAAAAGCAAATGGTACATAATACTATACTTGCTAAACAAAATCCCGATAGAAAACCTCCCCAAATAGATGCATAATTTTTGTATCCGTAATACGTGCAAAGAACGATAAGCAATGAAGATATGGCACCGGATATGCCCGCTATCAAAGCATTCTCGTTTCTATTCGCTATTTCTATTCGAATGTGACATTCATTACAATTTGTAACAGAATAGTTGTTCAATAGTAAAAACTTCTTAAAGGGGATACGGCCTCCACAGCTTGGGCAGCAGGCAATCTGGTTTTTGGACATTGGATATGGTTTTAAATTACAAAAATCCCCAATGCCAAATTACAATACCTACAAACAATACCGTTCTTTTAAAACACCGAATTTTTTCGGTTGAAAAAACGGGCAATCAACTTGTTGAAAACCCCGGGTTTTGTAGTTATATATCTTCAAGCCTAAAGCTATCTTTTTGCCTAATCCCTTTTTCAGTTAATTGCAAATTGCAACATTCGTTCAAATTGTCATGTTCAAAAAAGAGAATGTATTCCTTATCTACGGCTTCTTGTAAGAATGTCTTTTTCTCCTGTAATGTTGTCAATGGAAACATATCATATGCCATAACATAGGGAAGTGGGATATGGGCTGTAGAAGGTAAGAGGTCGGCCATGTAAACAATGGTTTTACCTTTGTACTGTATTTGAGGAAGCATCATTTTCTCTGTGTGACCGTTAACAAATCGTACAGAAATATTTTCTGTAAATAGGCTATGGCTCAATTTTCCATTTACGTCCAATCCTCGATCGGTTACTGTGATCATTTGTAATTGTCCGCTTTCTTGGATTGGCAATATATTTTCTTTTAAAAAAGAAGCTTTCTCTCTTTCATTTGGTAAGATTGCCCATTGCCAATGATCTTCATTACTCCAGTAGACGGCATTTTTGAAATTAGGCATCAAGTGATCACCTTTCCTAATAATACTCCCCCCACAATGATCAAAATGTAAATGTGTAAGAAACACATCAGTAATATCATCTTTGCCAAAACCATATTTTGCCAAAGATGAATCAAGTGTATCATTGCCATGTAAATAATAATGCCCAAAAAACTTTGCATCTTGCTTATTTCCCATACCCGTATCTATTAATATCAAGCGATTTCCATCTTCTATTAGTAAGCATCGGAGGGCCCATGAACACATATTATTTTCGTCTGCAGGGTTCAATTTATTCCACATACTTTTGGGCACAACACCAAACATGGCACCACCATCTAATTTAAAATTACCTGTGTTTATGCTATAAATATTCATGTATTAAAGTATCTGGGACTGTTTATTTTTTGTTCTAGAAGCCAATGCCAAGAGTAAAAATCCAAGTAAGAAAAATACAACCACTGCTAATACAGAATTTCTTTGTGAACCCGTGATTTCATTTATATATCCAAAACTAAACATACCAATAACAATTGCAATTTTTTCTGTTACATCATAAAAACTAAAAAAAGAGGTAGTGTCTTTTGTTTCGGGCATTAATTTGGCGTAGGTACTGCGACTCAATGATTGAATACCTCCCATTACAAAACCTACAAAAATGGCTAAAAGATAAAACTCATTTATTCCATCTCTTGGTAATAAATAACCGCTGATACAAAGACCAATCCAAACAAGTATCGTTATCTTTAAAGCCCGAAAATTACCAATCTTTTCAGACAATTTAGCGATAACAAAAGATCCGGGAATTGCGATTAATTGAATAATGAGAATGGCAATAATTAGGTTTTGCGTAGGTATATTTAATTCACTTTTTCCATACAGTGTAGCTGCCAGCATGATAGTTTGTACCCCCATATTATAAAAAAAGAAGGCCCCTAAATATCTTTTTAAAACAGGCAATTGTTTTAATTGATTCCAAACTTTATTTAATTCTTTGTATCCATTGGTAAATATACTTCCTCTATCAGAACGTTTTTCAAGTGGTTTCCCTTTAGGCAAACGACTAAGTGCTAACTGACCAAACCCCCACCACCAAATGCCCACCAACAAAAAAGAAATTTGAGAAGCCTTGCCAATGGTAATGCCAAACAATTCCGGTTTTAATACAAATAAAAAACAGATAATTTGTAGAATTACGCTACCCGTATATCCCATGGCAAAACCTTTGGCGCTTACTTTATCTTGGTCTTCCGGTGCAGCAATCTCCGGTAAATAGGAATTGTAAAAAACCAAACTACTCCAAAAACCAACACACGCAATGATGAGGCAAAGTAGGCCGTAAGCTAAATTTGATTTATTAAAAAAGAACAATGCGCTGCAAGCAATACTACCCATGGTACAGAAAAAAAACAGGAAGCTTTTTTTATTACCCTTATAATCAGCTATGGAAGAAAGTAATGGTGACATGAATGCGACAATTAAAAAAGCAATTCCCAAAGCATAATTATACAATGATGTATTTACAAATACCCTTCCAAACAATTGAACAGTATCATTTGAAGTATTTGCATTTCCATCGCCTGTTACTGATTCAAAATATGCAGGAAAAATGGTGGATGTAATGACCAAATTATATACACTATTGGCCCAATCATACATGGCCCATCCGTTGATTACTTTTTTTGAAGCCGTTTGCATGTGGGAGGTTTATGTTTAATGTTCCAAAATGTATCATTCCTAATTTTACACTTTGTAACACTAAGTTATATTAATATTGAATACATGTGTTTTGATCTGATCTTTCTAATCTAGATTTTTATTACAATACCTTACAGAATGATACCTGCGCAAAGTCTTAATAGCAAAGTTGAAAAATATTATTAAATAATAATATTTAATGAATAATTATTTTAGGTATCCGGTTAAAACCAGTCCCAACAATACCGCCCCCATTATTACTCGATACCATCCGAATAAACGAAAACCATGTTTTTGTAAAAACCCGATAAAGAATTTAATAGCTAGTAAGGCTACTATGAAAGCCACCAAATTGCCTATACCTAAGACGATTAAATTATCGGTGTTGGTTATCAACTCCGGATTTTCTTTCCAAGCTTTTAATAATTTATAACCGGTTGCAGCAGCCATTGTGGGTACTGCCAGAAAAAATGAAAATTCAGCAGCCAAATTTCTTGTTAATGTTTGTTGCATTCCTCCAATGATACTGGCTGCACTTCTACTCGTACCCGGAATCATGGCCAAACATTGCCATATGCCTATCGTAAATGCTTTTGATAAACTAATATTCTCTTCTTTTTCTACTGTAGGAAGTGTAAAGAATGCGTCAATAAACAATAAGATAATACCACCTACCAGCATTGTTATGGAAACAGTTAATGGGCTTTCTAATAATGCGTCAATTTTTTTGGAAAAAATAAACCCCAATACCAATGCCGGAATAACAGCTACTATTAATTTGACATAAAAATTAAATCGATTTAACGGAAAAAATTTTTTCCAATATAAAACAACAACTGATAAAATAGCCCCAAATTGGATAGCAATTTCAAATAATTTAGTAAATGGATCAGAAGCTATATGTAATGCGGAACTAGCTATAATCATATGCCCTGTTGAGGAAATAGGAAGGAATTCTGTTAAACCTTCAATAATAGCTATGACAACGGCATTAAAAATGCTCATATAAGGTTGGTTTGTTGTTTTTGGTTTTTGGTTGGTTCAAAAGCACCTGTAAATGTAAGCAATTGAGTAATGAGTAAACACAATAAAAGCGATGTGAACACCGCTTATTATTCATATCTTTCAAATGTAGCCCTCATTCTACAAACCACAAACCTAAAACTGATTTAAGCAGCTTTTGGCTTTTTAAAAATCGCAAAAATTTCTACTACCAATCCCAATACAATTAAAATAGGGGCTATCGTAATTCGTGTAGTACTATACACTTCATTTGTATCAAAGACTTTTGGGTCATTGCTTTTACCGCCGCTTAATAGAAAGAATCCAATTGCTATTATAGCTGCCCCAATTAACATCCAAGTAAAATTTTCTTTGGCAAATAATGGAGAATTTTGTTTTTGCTCACTCATTTTGGTTCAATTTTTAGTGTTGATAGATATTTTAAGTTTGTGGTTTGTGGTTTGTGGTTTATGGTCGGTGGTTCTTAGTAGATGAATTCAAACAACAGGCCCTAAACTATTTAGTAAAGTTCATCCAATTTCATTTTTAAATATTTTAAAACACTTCTGTGCGTACTAAAAACAGAAATACCTACCCCTAGTATGATAAGCCCACCAAATAGGCTAAAAGTAAGTTTAATATTGCGAATACTTTTTAATGGTTCAAACTGACTTTCAGCCCAGCTTATCAACATAAACAGTAATAATATGGCAATTCCGGAACTGATTAGTCCATTAATAACTGCCCGAATATTTAGCGGCCTCGAAATAAAACCCCGTGTAGCTCCCACCATTTGCATTGTTTTAATTAAAAAACGATTGCTGAACATGGCTAGTCGAATGGTATTATCAATGCTGAACATGACAATCAAACAAAGTAAAATGCCCACTACTAAAAAAATTACGCCAATTTTTGAAGTGCGTTCATTCAAATTGGAAACTAGATCATGTGGATATTGTAGTTCCGTAATTTGATTACCGTATACTGCCATTAAATCAGCAGAAATTTTTTGTAAACTATCAGAATTAACATACTCAGCTTTGGCAAAAAAATCAATACTCTCCGGCAAAGGGTTTACCTCTAATATTTTTGCCCAATCTTCATTATTGTCTTTATTCCATATTTGTTTTGCTGAATTCTTATCAACATAAGAAACGTTTCTTGCATAGGGCTTCCCGGCAATAAATTGTTGAATCTGACCGATGGTATCCTTGTGTAAAGTCCTTAAATAGGCACTTAACCGGATATCTTCCTTAAATGCGTTTCCAACTGAACTAATATTCAAAAAAAACCAGCCCATGATACCCATAATTAATAAAACCAATGCAACACCTACGATACTATAAATGTAATTGGGTTTACTTCTTTTAAGCGAGGATACAGCCATACTAAAAAAATTTAATCTGTTACCGACCCCTTCTACTTTGTAAAACGGGGTCCTGATAGGGCAAATGTACGGTTTTGAAGCCTAATCACTTACATTTGCAACCATTCAAAAGGTCAATTTCTCAATGAAAATATAGTATTCTAGTTCAAATTGGGTTAAAGAAGTGTTACGATTGTTTTTGGTCAGGCTTTAAGGCAAATTCCGTCCTACTAAACTAGAAAAATTAGGAAACACTGATTTTTAAATAGGTAAAAAGATAAAAGAAACAACCAACATTTCATTTTCATTATAATAAAAATCCCCTTTGTGGGTATGGATTACATATGGAGTATAATTTCAGGATCATTGAAAAAAAATGGCAGGAACATTGGAAGGCTATCGGTGCTTACAAAGTAAGTAATGAAAGCAACAAGCCAAAGTATTATGTTCTTGATATGTTTCCTTATCCGAGTGGTGCCGGCTTACACGTAGGGCATCCTTTAGGATATATTGCTTCAGACATCTATAGTCGGTTTAAGCGATTAAAAGGTTTCAATGTTTTACATCCAATGGGATATGATGCTTTTGGATTACCGGCAGAACAATATGCCATTGAACATGGGGTACATCCTGCTACCAGTACAGCTCAAAACATTGCTAATTTTAGAAAACAATTAGATAATATCGGGTTCAGCTATGATTGGGATCGTGAAGTTCGCACTTGTGAACCGGGTTATTATAAATGGACTCAATGGATTTTTCTACAATTGTTTAATAGCTATTTTGACCGCTTAACGTTGAAGGCGGAAAGCTTAACGCTTTTGATAAATGAGTTCGAGCAAATTGGAAATGGGAAACATGAATGTCCGGGTGACCCTACAATAAAATTCTCTGCAGCACAATGGAATGCTTTTTCTGAAAAAGCACAACAAGATATTTTGATGCAATATCGCCTAGCTTTTTGTGGCATTGGTGAAGTAAATTGGTGCGATGCATTGGGGACGGTATTGGCTAATGACGAAGTTGTAAATGGTGTGAGCGAACGTGGCGGACATCCGGTAGTAAAAAAGAAGTTACGTCAATGGTATTTGCGAATTACAGAATATGCTGATCGCTTGTTATCAGGCCTCGAAACCATTGAGTTTAGCGATGCGATGAAAGAAATGCAAACCAACTGGATCGGGAAGTCTTATGGGGCGGAAATTGCTTTTTCTGTTGTTCATGGGCCATCGACCATAGAACATGGACTTACTGTTTACACAACAAGACCAGACACGATTTTCGGCGTAGATTTTATGGTAGTCGCACCCGAACATGAATTAATTTCGCAAATCACTACTGATGAACAAAAAACAGCAGTGGATGAATACATCAGTTACGTAAAAAGCAGAAGCGATAGGGAAAGGCAAGCAGAGAAAAAAATTAGCGGATGTTTTACAGGCGCATATGCGGTAAATCCTTTTAATGGCAGACAAATACCTATTTGGATTTCAGAATATGTTTTAGCAGGGTACGGAACCGGCGCTATAATGGGTGTTCCCTGTGGTGATGAACGTGATCATAAGTTTGCACAACAGTTTAATATATCTATCACCAATATTATTGGAAATTTTTACAATGGAGTAGATGCCAATCCTACCAAGGAAGCAAAACTAACCAATAGTGATTTTTTGGATGGGGTAGTAATGCGCGATGCCATAGGTATTGTAAATGAGAAGTTAGTGGAAATGAGGATAGGCAAAAAGAAAGTGAACTATAAAATGCGCGATGCAGCCTTCAGTCGCCAACGCTACTGGGGAGAGCCCTTCCCAATTATCTGGAAAGATGGGATTGCATACCCGCTCAATGAAAATGAGTTACCACTTTTATTACCCGAGGTAGAAAGCTATGGCCCCGGCCCCGAAGGCGAAGGCCCCCTAGCCAATCTGAAAGATTGGATAGAAGCCCCTCTAGTCAATCTGCAAGATTGGCAAGGAGCCCCCCTCTCTATTAATAGAAAGGGGCCGGCGGTGAGTCAAACCGGTATGCGCGAAACCAATACCATGCCCGGTTATGCCGGTTCTTCTTGGTATTTCCTTCGCTATATGGACCCTCATAATTCGAGTACATTCTGCGATAGAAAAGTAAGTGATTATTGGAACCAGGTAGATTTATATATTGGCGGAACAGAACATGCAGTAGGTCATTTATTGTATAGCCGTATGTGGACCAAGGCACTCTACGACCTAGGCCATATAGGTTTTGATGAACCGTTTAGGAAATTATTGAATCAGGGGATGATTCAGGGGAGTAGTCGATTTGTACATAGAATGACTTTTCCTGTCTCAGTTGATACATTAGTAGCGAGTGTTGTTTCTAAAGGCGAGAATGTGGATACCAAAAAGACGATTTTTATTTCAGATGGGATATTCAATGATATTAAAAATTTATCTCCTTTTGATCAAATCCAAACTTTAAAAAAAGCTGAGCCAGTTTTAGATATTTCAAATTATAGTACGACTTTCTTTACTACTTTACACGTAGATGTAAATATTGTTGATGGTTTAGAATTAGATGTAGAAGCTTTTAAAAAATGGAAAAATGGAGAATATGCTGATGCGGAATTCATCTTAGAAAACGACAAATATATCTGCTGTTCCGAAGTCGAAAAAATGTCTAAATCTAAATTCAACACTGTCAATCCTGATGAATTGGTCAATAAATTCGGAGCCGACACCTTCCGTATGTATGAAATGTTTCTTGGTCCCGTAGATCAAAGTAAACCCTGGGATACCAAGGGTATTGAAGGTGTTCACCGTTTTCTTAAAAAACTATGGCGCCTATTTTTTGATGAAATGAAAGGACAAGTATGGAACGAGGGAAAAGCCAATGATGCCGAATTAAAAATACTTCATCGGGCCATCAAAAAAATTGAAGAAGATACTGAACGATTCAGCTTTAATACGGCGGTAAGTACCTTTATGATTTGTGTAAATGAGCTGGCAGACCTTAAGTGTAACAAACGCGAAATACTCGAACCCTTACTCATCATGCTAACTCCTTACGCTCCTCACATAGCCGAAGAACTATTCCAGCAGATCTCTGCTACCCCCCTCTTTGCGGAGCAGAGAGGGGCCGGGGGTGAGTCAAGTGTTTTAGATGCTTCATTTCCTGTTTTTGAAGAAAAATATACAATCGAATCATCCAAAGAATACCCGGTAAGTATTAATGGAAAAGTTCGTACAAATATTAATATAGCTTTGGATGCTACCCCGGAACAGGTACAGGAAATAGCGCTCTCTAATGCCGTTATCAAAAAATGGGTAGAAGGGAACCCCATCAAGAAATTCATTTTTGTAAAAGGCAAGATGATTAATGTGGTGATATAACATACGCATCATTTCGACCGAGGAGGAACGACGATGGAGAATTCTGTTTATCGAATTTCAGATTTCTCCTTCGCTCCGCTTCGTTCGAAATGACGACTTTATTGCCGTACATAGATTTTAGTTTTATGCAATTCCCCAATTTTGTATATTGTATTTCTAACCAAAACCAATGTACATGCGAACCCTTTTCTTTTCAATCATCTGCTTGGCTTCTATTTCCCTGCAAGCACAAAACATTGATGCTTATTTTCTTTCAAATCCCTGCTTAACACCCGATGGTCAAACCGTTGTATTTAGTTTTGAAGGGGATTTGTGGAAAGCAGGTATTAAAGAGGGTATAGCAACCCGCTTAACTGCCATGCAGGGCTATGAAACCAATGCTAAAGTTTCTCCGGATGGGAAATGGTTATCATTTACCGGTAGGCAAATGGGGAATGCGGATATTTATGTAATGCCTTTGGCAGGTGGTGAAATTAAGCCACTCACATTTCATAGTGCGAATGATGAAGTCAACAGTTGGAGTTGGGATAGCAAGAAAATCTATTTTACATCTAATCGGACCGGACAAATATCCGGTTACACTGTTGCACTTAATGGAGGAACACCACAGCGAATATTCGGAGACCACTTTTTCTTATTTGATCATGGATTGTTCGAACATCCTTCCAGCGGTGAAATATTTTTTAATGATACTTGGGAAAGTTATAATCAAATAGCCAGAAAAAGATATAAGGGTCCATTTAATCCGGATATACAATCGTTTCAGATTGCTACCAAGCAATACAAAAAATATACAAACTGGGAAGGGAAAGATTTTGGAACCACCATTGATAAAAATGGCAACATTTATTTTATTTCTGATGAAGTAAATGGTGAATATAATCTCTACACTTTTGATAAAGAAAAAAAGAAAATTGGGTTAACACAGTTTACCAGTTCCATCAAAACACCCATCGTAAATGCGAATGGCGGAAAAATTGTATTTGAAAAAGATTATCAGCTTTGGATTTATGATGTGATGGCTAAAAAAAGCGAAAAACTATCAATCAATGTTTTAAGAAATCATATTTTACCTGCAGAAAAAGATTATGAAATTAGTAAAAACATTACCGGCTTTGACATATCTCCTGACGGTAAAAAATTGGCTTTTACATCCAGAGGCGAATTGTTTGTAAGTGATGTTGAGGGAAAATATGTACAGCATCTCAATAAAGGAAATACGGAAAGGGCTAGAGAAGTAAAATGGATGTCGGATAATAAGACATTATTATTCAATCAAACCAAAGATGGCTATCTAAACTTGTATACGATTACAGCCGATAAAAGTTCACCCATCAGGGAAATAACCACCGATCTCAAAGACAACCGATCAATGGCACTGAACAAAACAAGATCAAAATTGGTGTATTTAAGTGGAAGAGATGAAGTTAGGTTACTTGATTTGAAAACAATGGTAAGTACCGGATTAGTAAAAGATGAAATTTGGGCATTTCAAAATTCTGATCCCGGATTTTCTCCAAATGATGAGTATGTTTATTTTACCGCTGTTCGAAATTTTGAACAGGACATTCTTGTTCATCATATTAAGGATAGTAAAACCATTAACTTAACCAATACAGGGATTACTGAATCAAATCCGGTTTGGTCTCCTGATGGAAAATATATCTATTTCAGTTCAAGTAGAACAAAACCATCTTATCCGTTTGGAATGCAAAATCCACGCATATATCGAATGCCGTTAGAAAAGTTGGATGAACCTTACAAAAGTGATAAATACAATGACCTCTTTAAAACAGAGAAAAAAGATACTACCCGAAAAGATAGTACCAAAAAAGAAATTGGATTGCCTCCCATAACTATCAATGCTGCTAATATTATGGAAAGGTTAGAGCAAATAGGACCCACATTTGGGTCGCAATATTTATTAACCGTTATTCAAAAAGCGGAAAAAACAATTATGTTGTATGCCAGTAATCACGCAGAGGGGCGATCTGCATTATGGAAAACAACATTAGAGTATTTTGAGAACCCCAAAACTGAAAGAATCGCGGGCGCAGATGCCAATGGTTTTGAGTTTGCTGAAGCCGGCGAAAAAGCAATGGTACTTTTTAGTGGATCTATTTATAAATTAAACATAGATGGGAATAAGGTAGATCCCATTGTTATTAATCATACTTTTCGCCGAAACTTGGCAGCTGAGTTTTCTCAAATTTTTGAAGAAACATGGGCACAAGTAGAAGAGAATTATTATGATGAAAAATTTCATGGCCTTGACTGGAAAGCTACTAAAACAAAGTACCAGTTATTTGTTCCTTATTTGAACAATCGAGCAGATCTAAGAATTTTATTGGGAGACATGTTGGGGGAATTAAACTCTTCTCATCAAGGTTTTACTTCAATTGGGGATGAGGAAAATATTACGTTGTCTAATAAAACCATGGAAACGGGCATCGTTTTTGAAAATACAGATGCCTACAAAGTGAAATACATTGTCAAAAATTCAAATGCAGATAAAAAATCCATTGATATAAAGCCTGGTGATGTTTTGGTAAAAGTGAATGATGATGTAATTGACAAAAAGCAAGATCGAAACTATTATTTTAGTGAACCTTCAATTGATAAAGAAATCAAGTTGGCATTTGACCGAAATGGTCAAACAATTACGGTAAAATTGCACCCGCAAACCACCCTTCGAAATAACTTATATGATGAATGGATTGATAACAACCAAAAAAGAGTGGATGATCAAAGCAACAAGCGAATTGCATATCACTGTATGAAAGATATGGGAACTGCGGAACTAGATGCATTCATCATTGATATGACTCAGGATTTCTATCAAAAAGATGCCATGATTCTTGATTTACGGTATAACACAGGTGGAAATGTGCATGATGAAGTGTTGAAATTTTTAAGTCAACGTTCTTATTTGCAATGGAAGTATCGTGAGGGTAAGTTGGCCAACCAATCCAATTTTGCACCGGCCGACAAACCCATTATTCTATTAACCAATGAACAATCTTTGAGCGATGCTGAAATGACATCCCAAGGATTTAAAGCTTTGCACCTGGGAAAAATAATCGGTACAGGTACGTATCGATGGATCATTTTTACGAGTGGGGCGGGTTTGGTGGATGGGTCTTTTGTTCGACTACCCAGTTGGGGATGTTATTCTAATGATGGCAAAGACCTTGAAAAAACCGGGGTAGAGCCGGATATTTATGTAGGTATGAATTTTGAAGATCGGATTAATAAGAGAGACCCTCAATTAGATAGGGCTATACAGGAAATTTTAAAGCAGTTAAAATAAATAAAGAACTTCTTATCCAGCCGCTGAAACTATTCAGCGGCTTTTTTGTTATATTTCCGTCCTTCAATTATTCATCTATTTATTATTTCTATGTCGTTCATTTTTAATAAGTACAGTGGCTTATTGCTTATTTTCTTTGTACATGGATTAACATATGCCATATTGTTAATGCGGAAAGGATTAAAAAATGACCGTGATAGTGATAAATGGTTGAGTATCTTTCTATTATTGAGTATCCTATTTATTTGTCCGTGGATGTTAGGATATGCGGGTTGGTATAATGGAAAAACTTGCATGGAGTGTAGAAATTTTATGTTCTACATGCCTTTTCAGCATACATTATTGATGGGGCCTGTCATTTATTTCTACGTATTGAGTCTATTGAATCCCCAATTTAAATTTATTCGTAGTTATTGGATTCATTTAATTCCGGCTTTTTTGTATATCATTTGGAATGTGATTGTTGTTATTACTGACAGAATTATTTTGAAAAAATACTTTTTGATGGACGGCCAAAACGATCCCGACTTTCAAACCTGGTATATTGTGGCAGGCATACTAAGTTTATTATATTATTTGATTTCGAGTTTGCGATATTATAAAAACTATCGAAAGTTTATTGTTCAAGAACTGTCGTTTGCTGATTCTGTTAGTTTTCAATGGGTGCAAAATTTTTTAATAGCTTGTTTCATTTATTTTTTATCCACGCTTGTATTTAATATGTTGGATTTATTTAACCTGGCAGGAGATACAAAAGGAGCTTGGTGGTACTACTTATTTTTTGCTTTCATTTTCTATTATATTGCCATAACCGGATATTCAAACTCAATTGAATCCAAAGCCAAATTTGAAGTAGATTTTTTCAAATATCCAACAACCTATTTATTATCCGGTATTGCCTCTCAAGAAGAGATCACTGAAGACATTCCGTTTGAGGAAGTTTCAAAGATTTCATCAGATAAAAAGGCCGTTAATGAAGTATTTGAAGTATGGAAGGCAAAAGTTTTTACTTGCATCGTTACACAAAAGCGCTATAATGACCCTGATTTAACATTGACTGATTTAGCAAAAGAACTGGGTACCAATTCGTCATTTTTGTCGAAAGTCATTAACCAATCCTTCCAACTTAATTTCAATGATTTTGTCAATTATTATAGGGTCATGGAAGTGCAAAATAAATTACAAGACCCTTCTTTTTCTAATGTAACCATCATGAGTATAGCTTATGAAGCTGGGTTTAATTCAAAAGCAACTTTTAATAGGGCATTTAAAAAAGTAACCCAAAAAAATCCTAAAGACTTCATTATCAATTAATTAGATATTTTAAAATTTAATAAATTATGCTCTATAAAGTCTCAAATAATCATCTCATTATTTGAGTCCAATTAAACCGGTATCAAAACATAGTTTGAGGCGGGTATCTATTTGTGTGGAAGCAATTTGCACTCACAAATACAGCTATCATGAAGTGTTACCTATTGATTATTTTTCTTTTTATTCATATCTCGAGTTTTTCTCAAATCGCCAATTTTGATGACACACTTAGTAGTCGAAAAGTTGATTCTGTGATTGTTTTTTCAAGAAAACCATATATTCAAAATTTTGTCGACAAAACAGTTTTGAATATAGAAGCGAAGCTTTCTACTGTTGGTCAGAATGCATTAGAACTTTTAAAATCAGCTCCCGGGGTTGTAATCGATCCAAATGAAAATATTCTAATGAGCGGAAAATCAGGCGTTGCCGTTTACATCAACGGTAGGAATACACAATTAACCGGACAAGATCTGGCACAAATTCTTAAAAGTATTGAGGGCGAAAATATAAAAGAAATTGAATTGATAAATAATCCCTCATCCCGTTATGATGCTGCAGGAAATGCCGGAATCATCAATATTAAACTGAAGAAAAATATACTAAATGGTATGAATGGAAATGTTTCAAGTTCTTATAGCCAGAGTGTACACGCAAGAAATAATGGAACCGCTGCCTTCAATATTCGGGATCAAAAATGGAATTTATATTCGAATATGGGATTCAATTCAGGCGTACAACATGTAATAGCCAATAATAATCGTAAGACAGAAAATAAAAACTTTATGCAAACAGGAATTGAAGAAGAAGTTTTCGGCGGATACAATATTCGCACGGGAATAGATTTTGCAGTAAACAAAAAGAATACAGTTGGCGTATTATGGATGTTTAATGAAAAACAATCCAATATGTATAACCGGAATAATACCATTGTTCAAAAATTTCAACATTTGGATACAACCGTCTTTACCCAAAGTAAGGCTCCTTTCCAAACCAAACGAAATAATTTGAATTTGAATTATCGCTATGCAGATAACAAGGGCAGCGAATTAAATATGGATGCTGATTATTCTCTGTTCGGGTCTTCACTTTTCAATACAGTTAATATTGACCAATTAAATGCAAAAAATGATATTTTTTCTTCGCTGGCAGCGCAAAACAATGCTTCCGTAAATATTAGTATTAAAAGTTTGAAAGCAGATTACATTAAAAAAATGGGGGATAATGGCAAGTTGGAATTCGGTGTAAAATCTGTTTTTACGGCTACCCATAATAATCTTTCTGTTTTAAATGGACAAAATGGAAATTGGATACCTGATTCTGTAAGAACCAATGTTTTTGAGTTTCATGAGAACATTCATGCTGCTTATATGAATTTTGAAAAGAAATGGACTTCTTGGAGCGTACAAGGAGGTATTAGAGCTGAGCAGACACAAGTGAAAGGGAAATCCATTGATCTTAACATGAAAACATTGATTAAGCCGGATACAGCTTATCTAAATGTTTTTCCAACTTTATTTATTCAATACGCCCCTAATGAAAAGAATCAATTTGGTTTGATGATGGTTAGAAGGATTGATCGTCCTTCTTATCAAGATCAAAACCCTTTTGTGTATGTGTTAGATGCATTCAATAGCGAAGTGGGAAATCCATTTTTATTGCCACAATTTTCAAATAATATTCAGTTAAGTTATACTTATTTAAACAATACAACTGCCAAAATTATCTATTCTCAAACAAGTCATTTTGTAGAAACACTGGTATATCAAAAAGGGAATCAAACAATCAGTATACCTCAAAATGCAGGATCGCGTCAAATGATCAATTTTAATGTAAGTAGCTCAGTAGATATTACAAAGCACTGGTCAATGTATGGATACGCAGAACCCTTTTTTCAGCATTTTAATATTAGATTGGATGCTTTTAATGTAAATGAAGCGATTGAACAGAAAAGCTGGGGTTTTAATGGATATGTTAACAATGGTTTTTCATTTGAAAAAGGATGGAAAGCTGAACTAAGTGGATGGTTTAATTTTCAGAATACTACCACCATTTATAGGTCTAAGCCTTTGGGAAGTATCAATTTGGGAATTAACAAAAAAATCATTTCTGAAAAAGGCTCTCTCAAATTAACCCTTACCGATATCTTTAACACACAACGTTGGGAACAACAGACAGAAACGAATACATTTTTGATGAATACCTATCGGAAATGGGAGAGTAGAAATATAACGATTGGTTTTACCTATCGCTTTGGGAATAACAAGATTAAAAAAGCCAGAGAAAGGGAAGCCGGCGTTGAAACAGAAATAAACAGGATCAAATAATCATCATTTTTTCATTCATAATAAACCTTCATTTTATGAAACTATTTTTTTTCGCAACATCTTTCATCGTAATGTCTTTTACACTTGGTCAAACAATGAAATCGATAAGTCAAAAAGACTTTAACAAAGCCATGGGGTCTTGGAAAGGCTCGTTAACTTATTTGGACTACAAATCCGGTAAGCCTTACACAATGCCAGCTAATATTGTGGTATCCATCAATACAAAAGTTCAAAACGAGATTATATTAGAATATATCTATCCTAATGAACCCAATGCAAATGGCAAAGACACATTAAAGATTAAAAAAAATGGAACCATGTTAAACAAGGCCACCGTGTTTTCAATAAACACAATGCGGGATGGAACCATTCAAATAATAACAGATGAAAAAGGAGAAGATGGAAATGACAATCGAAAAGCTATTTTAAGGCATACCTATTCTTTCAATAATAGTAAGTTCACAAACAGAAAAGAAGTACAATTTATTGGGACAGATAAATGGATACAACGAAACGAGTATGTATTCTATAAGTAGTAATTTTATTTATATTTTTTTATCTCATCGGATAAAAGAACGCTTGTTCCCTTGTTTTCGCTATTGGCTTCATGAACCATTGCGAGGGCAATGGAATGCGCAGAAACTGATTGATATTTTTTCAAAGGGCCAACTAAAATCGGATTGATTATTTGAAATAATGATATTCCAATACTTTCCCCCATTCTTTTTTCTTTTCTTTCTCCGGTAATAAAAGAAGGACGAAAAATGGTAAGTGAAGAATAGCCTATATTCTGTAATTGGTCCTCTATTTCTCCTTTTGTTCGGCTATAAAAAATGCTTGAATTTTTGTCTGCACCCATAGCGCTAACTACCAGAAATTTTGTAGAACCTGCGCTAAATTGAATTTGGGCAATTTTTATGGGGTATTCCAAATCAACCTTTTTAAAAGCCTCCTTTGTTTTGGCTTTTTTAATGGTGGTACCCAAACAGCAGAAAACATCATTTGCTTCTACAGATTCATTGCAATTATCGAAGTCAAACTGTTTTTCTAACAATTTTGGGTTTTTGAAACCGGTAGATTTTCTAACATATATGATTACTTTTTGATAGTTATCGTTTTGTAATAGCAATTCTAGAAGACAACTGCCTGTTAGGCCACTTGCGCCGAGTAATAATGCCGTTTTCTTCATTTCCATTTTGAACCGATTTAGTTGAATAGTATTTAGTAGTTTTGAACTGTATGGCAAATACAAATCTACAAAACGAATCAGGTAATTTGGCTCCGGCTGATAAGGAGTTTGAAAATACAATACGTCCCAGAGACATTGAAGATTTCTCAGGTCAACCGCAATTGATAGAAAACCTCCAAATTTTTATCAAAGCAGCCAAACTCAGGGGAGAAGCATTGGATCATATACTATTTCATGGCCCTCCGGGGTTGGGAAAAACCACTTTGAGTAGAATTGTTGCCAATGAATTAGGCGTAGCCATCAAAGAAACATCCGGGCCTGTAATAGAGAAACCGGGTGATTTGGCAGGGTTGCTTACTAACTTACAACCCAATGATGTCTTATTCATTGATGAAATACATCGTTTAAGTACTGTGGTGGAAGAATACCTATATGCGGCAATGGAAGATTTTAGAATCGATATTATGATTGATACCGGTCCAAATGCTCGAAGTATTCAAATCAACCTCAATCCTTTTACATTGGTAGGCGCTACCACACGCAGTGGGCTGTTAACTGCCCCTTTATTATCTCGATTCGGTATAAAGTCTAGATTAGAATACTACAATACCGAAGTGTTAAAAAAAATAATTGAACGTAGTGCCACAATTTTGCAAACCTCTCTAACAACGGAAGCAGCACATGAAATTGCCCGCCGTAGTAGAGGTACACCTAGAATTGCAAATAGTTTATTAAGAAGGGTCAGGGATTTTGCGCAAGTTTTGAATGATGGAAAAATTGATATGGGCATTACCCAACATGCTTTAAAGGCATTGAATGTAGATGAGCATGGATTGGATGAAATGGATAACCGAATATTATCGGCCATCATTGATAAATTCAAAGGGGGCCCTGTTGGCCTTACTACCATTGCCACTGCCGTTGGGGAAGAAGCCGGTACCATAGAAGAGGTATATGAACCATTTTTAATTCAGGAAGGGTTTTTACAACGTACACCTAGAGGAAGAGAAGTGACTGCGAAAGCATACGAACATTTAGGTCGTAAACCCATAACCGATAACCAATCTAATTTGTTTAGCTAAAAAACATAATCGCACAAAAATGCCTCACAATAGTGAGGCATTTTTAATATCCTTAATTCCCCCTTCAGGGGGTTAGGGGGTAGGTGCTACAAGTCTAAACCCATTCCCATGAATATTTACTATCTCAATATTCGTATCATCTTTCAAATATTTTCTGAGTTTAGCTATATACACATCCATACTTCGACCATTAAAATAAGTATCACTTCCCCATATTTTCTTTAAGGCTCTCTCGCGGGGTAGCAAGTCATTTTTATGTTCAGCCAACATCTTCAATAATTCATTTTCTTTGGGTGATAAAGTTTGTGTGTTGTCTGCATCTTTCAATTCGCGAAGTTTGGGATTAAAATGAAACTTGCCCAAATCAAATTCAATATTGTCATTGATGCGGTTATCTTCTTCATTGCGTTTCAAGATAGCTCTAATTTTTAGCATCAATACCTCGCTGTCGAAAGGTTTGGTTATATAATCATCAGCTCCCAATTTATATCCCTGAATGATATCATCTTTCATGGTTTTGGCGCTAAGAAAGAACAAAGGTATATCAGGATCAACATCCCGAATTTCTTCTGCCAGTGTAAAACCATCCATATTTGGCATCATCACATCGAGGAGACAGATATCATATTTTTCACGTTGAAAAGCCGCCAATCCTAAACGGCCGTCTCTTTCCAGTGTTACATCATAGTCATTTAACTCTAAATAGTTCTTTAAGACCATACCTAAGTTGGTATCATCTTCGCATAATAATATTTTACTTTTTTTATCTTCCATGGTATTAAGTATTTACTGTGAAGTAAAGATAAAACAATGCCAATTAGCATTTGATTGCCTCAATCTTTTGTTAAAGATTCGGATGAAAGTTAATGAAAACTAAATAAGTAGCCTTAACTTTTTTCCTTTTTGAGTTGTCTAAATACATAAAAGCTTTATGGGCTATAAAATCTGTATTTTAGCTATGTAAACGCTTCAAAATTGAAAATGTATGTTATTGACTTCTGATAATAAGCTTAAAAAGCTGGTGGTTATTGGTGACAGAGTTTTGATCAGGCCCACAAAGCCTGATGAGCAAACAGCTAGTGGTTTATACTTACCCCCGGGCGTTCAAGAAAGAGAAAAAGTACAACAGGGTACTATTATTAAAACCGGCCCTGGTTATGCAATACCTATACCTGTTGATGATGAACCTTGGAAGTCTTCTGACGATGAAAATGTAAAATATGTGCCTTTGCAGGCACGCGAAGGAGATTTGGCTATTTTTTTGGTAAGTGGGGCAACCGAAGTGTTGTACGAGGGAGAAAAGTATTTTATTGTTCCACAAGGTGCGATTCTTTTATTGGAACGCGAGGAGGAACTGTAATTGGATGCCTAACATTCAAATAAAGGAGCAGGGATATTGGGATTAGCAATTTTTTGCATTGTATAGATTTTTGTTATGTAGTTAAATATTGAATAATGGCAAACAAATCCGATTTTTTAGAAACGGTGACCACCGGTTATAGCTTTAAGGGTGAAAAAGTAAAAATTGGTTGTGCAATCCTCGATGGGGAAGTGGTAAGTGGGGCTGATATCTTTCTGCCTTTAAAAACCATGAACCGACATGGTTTAATTGCAGGAGCTACCGGTACAGGGAAAACCAAAACGCTTCAAATGATTAGTGAGTGTTTAAGTGATAACAGCGTTCCGGTCTTGGTAATGGATATTAAGGGCGATTTAAGTGGGCTTGCAGCGGCCGGTACTATCAATGATAAAATAACTGACCGATGCCAAAAAATTAATATCGACTGGAAACCAGCAGATTACCCTACTGAATTACTAACATTAAGTAATGAAAAAGGTATTCGGCTCAGAGCTACTGTAAGCGAGTTTGGTCCGGTTTTACTTAGTAAAATTTTGGGTTTGAATGATACCCAA
>JANOVY010000217.1:0-6732 GCA_031417635.1 Bacteroidota bacterium
CATGGGAACCAAAGTAACCATTGTTGAGTTTTTACCACGAATTGTTCCCGTAGAAGATGAAGACATTTCTAAAGAACTAGAAAAGCAATACAAAAAACAAGGCATCGATATTATGACGAATGCTTCTGTGGAATCTGTAGACATCAGTGGAGATGGCGTAAAAGCACAAGTAAAAAAACAAGACGGCAGTTTTGTTACACTGGAAGCGGATATCGTGCTAAGTGCTGTAGGTGTAGTGGCTAACATTGAGAATATTGGGTTGGAAGAAAACGGGATTAAAGCTGAAAAAGGAAAAGTAGTGGTAGATAAATACCAACAAACATCTGTTTCCGGCATTTATGCCATTGGTGATTGCTCACCCGGACAGGCTTTGGCGCATGTGGCTTCTAAAGAAGGCATTAATGCAGCAGAACACATTGCTTACCAGGAAAAGAAATTCCATCATTTACCGGAACCCATGGACTATAATAATATTCCGGGTTGTACCTATTGCTCTCCGGAAATTGCGAGTGTGGGTTATACAGAAAAGGCTGCCAAAGAAGCCGGGTATGAACTGAAAATAGGTAAATTCCCATTCATGGCCAGCGGTAAAGCCAGTGCAGCCGGGGCAACCGAAGGATTTGTAAAAGTTATTTATGATGCAAAATATGGCGAGTTTTTAGGTTGTCATATGATTGGAATGAATGTAACAGAAATAATTGCAGAAGCTGTGGTAGCGCGTAAACTGGAAACCACCGCCCATGAAATTTTAAATGCTTCACATCCGCACCCCACCATGAGTGAAGGATTAAAAGAAGCGACTGCCGCCGCTTATGGCGAAGCCATCGATATTTAAATAGAAAATGTATTTTAGCAAATAAAAAAGACCGGATAACGGTCTTTTTTATTTTAATAATCAGCCTTATTTATGGTAAACCAATTTGAATACTGTATCTTAATACCTAGTAAGTTGAGGTTGACCATTTAGAAGAATGTTTTAAAGTCCTATGACAATCGTAAGTAGTGCCGATATTCAAAAAATGCTTCCCATTGAGATTTTAAGCTCGGGACTTATCTATGTGATTGTAACCAACGAATCAGGCAATTGTTTGTACATCAATCCAATTGTTTCCCAACAGATGGGCATTGAATTATTAGCAGGTGAGTCTATTTCCATCCAACAATTCATCCATCCAAATGATGGTGAATTATTCAGTACAGTTTTTTCTTCCAGTATCCAAATTACCGGACAACGCCATACAGCCATCATTCATCATATCCATCCAAAAAATCAGGAAATACAGATCCCCATTCAATGGGAGCTAACTGCCATCAGCAGCTTAGTTGCCATTGAAAAAGGAGTTTTGATGATTGGTTATGAAATTTTTACTGACAAAGAAAATACAAGATCCATTCCATCAATAAAAAATGGGGAAGTACATGAGTTAGATATTCTGGCGTTGGTAGCCAAAAACATCACCAATTCGGTAATGATAACAAACGCTGCAGAAGAAATTACCTGGGTAAATGAGGTATTCACACGTGTAAATGGAGTTTCGCTTGAAGATATCAAAGGCAAAACCATCAACTTTCTTTTAAAGGGTGCACACATCGATGTTGCCAATAAGAAAAGAATTCGGGAAGCTTTGGATAAAAAAATGCCGTTTCAAGAAGAGTTTTCAATTAAAAGAAATGAATCCAATCCTATTTGGTTGAACATAGATTATCTGCCACTTTTTGATGAAAATGAAAAACATGTTGGATACATGTCGATTGGCTCTGATGAAACGTTGCGAAAAGAAGGACAAAAAAAACAGGAAGAACTGATTACAAGGTTGCGGTTAGCCACCGACTCTGCCGCTATTGGTATTTATGAAATAGACATGGTGACCAATGCGGTTATTTGGGATGAAAAAATGTATGAGTTGTATGGGTATCCTCCCGATACAAACATGAATTTATTTAAAATATTCTTTACTTCTTTGCACCCGGATGATGCTGAGATGATGAAGAATATACTTGGAGAATTGATATCGCAAAAAAAAGACATCAATGGGGCTATTTACCGCATCATTCTTCCAAACGGCAAAATCAAGCATATCGAATCCCATGCCATTACCAGAAAATCGGAGAGTGGACAAGTACTTAGTTTGATAGGCACCAATCGCGACATTACAGACGATATACTGATTCAGGAAAAAATAAAAAAGCAAAACCAATTATTACGTGACATTGCTTTTAGTCAATCCCATGAAGTAAGAAAACCCCTGGCTAATATTTTAGCAGTGATAGAAGTATTAAAGACGAGTGGAGCCATCGAAGACCTTGAAATTTTTGGGTTACTCGAAGACAGCGCCATAGAATTAGACAATCAAATCAGAAGTATTGTTAGTAAGACCAATAAAATTGATGATGAAGTGTTTAGGTGAGTGAATTGCAAGTTGTAAGTTGTAAGTTGTAAGTAGAACTTATCACTTACAACTTATTACTTACAACTTAATATCATGTTGAACTTTGCACAAATGGTTCATAAAATCACTTCAGCCGCCATATTGCCAAACCGATCTTAGCAGTTCGGCTTTTCTGTTATTCATTGTTCTTTCTTTTAACTGCTCTTATGCACATAAATGCAGGGAACTCATTTAGTTCTTCATAATGTCTTGGGTCTAATCTTTTAAACTCTTCTGTTGGTTTAGGTTCAACTAATTTGTCAATATAAAAACCGTTGTCCGTCAATGGTGTTATACAGTTGTTTAATGGTCTTCTAAAACTATTTACTTCAATGGGTTGTCCGAAACCTTTCCAGATGCATTTTACATTTTCAACGTCAAAGTACTTTTTGGACTTGAAAAAATTATAGTCATTAAATGGATGCTCAATAGATATAACAAGTATTCCCTTGTCTTTTAAAACTCTATGAAATTCTTTGATCGTAAATGTCCAATCTTCAATATAATGCAGTGCCAATGCACAAAGCACTATGTCACACGAATGATCTTCAACCATAGAAAAAGGTTCTGACAAATCTTGAACAAAAAAAACTCCTTTGTTGTCATTCCTAACGATTGCTAACTCTACCATTTTTGGACTGATATCAAACCCTTTAACAATCGCTCCTTTTTCAATTAAAATTTCAGCATATTTTCCTGGTCCGCAAGCTGCGTCAAGAATTATTTTCCCGCTAACGTCCGGCAATAATTGAAGTGTGTTTGGTCTGTCATAATATGCATTGTGAGGCTTGTGATCAATAAGTTCGTTATACTTATCAGCCATTAATTCATACGCAGAAATTATTTTCTCTTTAATCATTTTGTTTAATGATACGATGACGTTTTAAGCTGGCCGCTAACTAGAATATATCACTTATAACTTATCACTTACAACTTATTACTTACAACTTACTTCGCAAATACTTTCTTTAAAATCTCCGAAGTCCTGGCCAAAGGGTCTTTTCTAATGTTTTTCTCCTCAATGGCTACTTGGTAAAAGATACCGTTCAAAGCTCTTTCTGTGATATAAGCGGTTAAGTCGGGATTGATTTTTTTGAGACTGATCAAATTGTAATTAGAAATGATGACATTCCAAAATTTGGTAGCATCTACTTTTTGGATGGATTGTTCAATTACCGGCCTGAAGGCATTGCTAAGTTCAGTGTTTGTCTTGCTGCGTAAGTAACCGGTGGCAGCGGTATCACCCCCTTGTAATATTCCCAAAGCATCCTGAAAGCTCATTTGTTTGATGGCATTGCTAAAAATAGGGGCGGCGCTTTTGCAGGCATCTTCGGCAGCACGGTTCATACTGAGGATCGCTTCATCCACTTGTTTTCCCATACCAATTTTTCTCAAATTAGATTCCAATTGTTTGGCTTCCGGGGGGAGTAATATTTTTAAAGCAGCATTCGCAAAAAAACCATCTGTGATGGATAATGCAGAACTGCCTTTTTCAGCACCCACTACCAGGGCTTCTTTTAGCCCTGCCACTATATCATCATTGCCTATTGCGGATTTACCGGTTACGGCTTCTTTTGCTTTATTTAACAACCCTTTCAAGCCCTGGGCATCAGCGGGTAGGTAAAACATAGAACAAAAAAGGATAGAGACAATATATTTCATGATATAGCTTTTATTTATTGATTCAATTATCATACCAATATCATGGATATTGATTAAGATTCAAAAGTACTGTCATTCAATAAAGTAATATGTGAAACATTTGCTATAAATATTTTTTATATGCAATAGAAAATATAAAAGACATTGTATCTTACTTTCTAAATAAAGAGAATGAAAAAAATAATTGGATTAACCTGTCTATTCATGGCAGTTTCAATGGTGGGGATGCAAATAATGGCACAAACCACAACTTTCATTTTGTTACGGCATGCAGAGAAAGATACCTCACATGCAGGATCTCCCATGATGAAAGCCGATCCCCCCTTAAGCAAAGCGGGTGAAGCAAGGGCTGAGCGTTTATTGGAGGTATTGAAAGAATACAATCCCGATATGATTTATTCAACCAATTATATCCGAACAAAAGCAACAGCAACCCCTTTGGCAAAAAAGTTTAGCAAAGAAATTCAAATCTACGACCCCAAAAACTTGGCTGCTTTTGCAGAACAGATCATGCAACAAACCGGCAAAACAGTGGTCGTGATAGGACATTCTAACACCACTCCCGCATTGGTAAACCTCCTTATCAAAGAAGCAAAATATCCCAACCTAGACGAGAGCGTATACAATCAATTATGGATTGTAACCATTGAAAATGGAAAATCCAATGCCAAAATCATAGCTTATTAATTGATAATTTAATTATTGATAAGATTCGTAAAGTATATAATAATCAATTTATTACAATATTAATCGCTAAAAGCTAAAAGCTAAATGCAAAACGCTAAATGCAAAACGCGAAACGCTTAAAGCCGAATTCGAAATCCGGTATTAAGTATTTCATATCCAGCTTTAAGCGTTCAGCGTTCAGCATCCTCCATCATAATTACAAGGGTCAAAACCACAAACTACAAACCACAAACAACAAACCAATTCATCATTCCCTCCCTTACCTTTGCGCCTTTAAAATAATGTCGGCAAGTCCGAAAGTCGGTAAAGTCATAAAAGGCTTCCCGACTTCCCGTCTTCCCAACTTTCGGACAACCTTTATGAAATACGAGAAAGAAATCAACCGTCGCAAGACATTCGCCATTATATCTCACCCGGATGCGGGTAAAACAACCTTAACTGAGAAGTTATTGTTGTTTGGAGGTGCCATACAAGTGGCCGGGGCTGTAAAAAGCAATAAGATCAAGAAGCATGCTACGAGTGATTTTATGGAGATAGAAAGGCAAAGGGGAATCTCAGTTGCCACATCTGTCATGACATTTGAGTATCAAAATACCTTAATCAATTTGTTAGATACCCCGGGTCACAAAGACTTTGCGGAAGATACTTATAGAACGCTTACAGCTGTGGATAGTGTGATACTGGTCATTGATAGCGTAAATGGAGTTGAGGCCCAAACTAGGCGCTTAATGGAGGTTTGCCGTATGCGGGATACCCCGGTAATCGTTTTTATCAATAAAATGGACCGCGACGGTAAAAATCGATTCGACTTACTGGAAGAAATTGAAAATGAGCTGCATATCTCTCTTCACCCTATGACTTGGCCGATTAATAGTGGCAAGGAATTTAAAGGCGTGTATAACCTGGATAATAAAAGTTTACGCCTGTTTGCAGCCAGTACCAAAGCCGAAGAGGATGATATCATTGCCATCAGCGATTTACAGGATACCATCTTGGATGCTAAAATCGGGGAAAGAGATGCCGCACAATTACGTGAAGATGTGGAATTGATCGATGGGGTATATGGCGAATTGAAAACCGGTGATTATTTACAGGGTAAAATAGCGCCGGTATTCTTTGGTAGTGCTGTCAATAACTTTGGGGTAAAAGAAATGCTGGATACCTTCATTCGCATTGCACCTGTGCCAAGAAGTAGAGAAACATCAACCCGAACGGTAGAAGTAGGAGAAGATAAATACAGTGGCTTCATCTTTAAAATTCATGCCAACCTGGATCCCAAACACAGAGACCGAATAGCTTTTATGCGTGTTTGTAGTGGCAGGTTTGAGCGCAATAAATACTATCACCATGTTCGCTTGGATAAGGATATGCGTTTCAGTAACCCCTACAGTTTCATGGCCAGAAGTAAAGACATTATTGATGATGCATATGCAGGCGATGTGGTAGGTTTGTTCGATACCGGTAACTTTAAAATAGGTGATACCCTTACTGAAGGAGAAGACTTTTTCTTTATAGGCATTCCTACCTTTTCACCTGAAATTTTTAAAGAGTTGGTAAATAGAGATCCTATGAAAACCAAACAGTTAGAAAAAGGGATTAGTCAGCTAACGGATGAAGGGGTAGCCCAATTATTTACCCAGTTTGGTGGCAATAAAAAGATCATTGGCTGCGTAGGAGAACTACAATTTGAAGTAATACAATATCGCCTTTTGCAGGAATATGGAGCGTCGGTACAAATGAATAGTTTGCCATTTTTTAAAGCCTGTTGGATTACAAGTAAAGACCCTAAAAAACTAGAAGACTTTATTCGCTATAAGCAGGCAAATATTGCCGAAGATAAAGATGGGCATACGGTTTACTTAGCGGCTAGCGAATGGTTTTTAAATACTGAAATACAAAATAACCCAGATATTGAGTTTCATTTTACTAGCGAAATACATAAGTAGATTGTCCC
>JANOVY010000218.1:0-16616 GCA_031417635.1 Bacteroidota bacterium
TTACCGGGCCAACTGGCCTCTTTATGAGGCCAACTTAACCAAGTTGCTTCGTGTGGTGCAAATTCTGCCGGGAAATAGTATCCTAAATCTTTGGGAAATAGTTTTTTTGATAGTCCGGAAGTCGGAAAGTCAGTAAGTCCGGTTGATGAAAAAGAAGGTTCCAAAGTAGATGAATAATTTTTATTTTAATGAATTTCTTAAAGAATTTAGCATGACAAGTATTTCTTCACATTTAGAATAGATTTCTTGAAAATTTTTATCTTCAATAATTTTTCTCCTTTTTGCTAAATAAATACATCCCACTACTTCAATATTTGAACGAATTGCAATTCCAATAAATCTGCCAAATTCAGCATTTGATTGACCCGTTGATCCTTCAGCAATGTTTAATGAAACTGAATCGGCCGCACGTTTGATTTGTGAAGACAATACATATATTTCTTCTTTGGGAAAATCTTTTGTAGTCAAATTAACAATTTCCGATAAATCCAAAGCTTTTTGCCAAACCAACAATTTTTCAAATTTAAATGACATAAAAAATCATTTTAAAACGCTCAATTAACCCAGATATTACCGACTTACCGACTTTCGGACTTGCCGACATTTCCATACTAATCAATAAAGCGTTCCATAATAGGTTGGTATGAATCAATTCTTCTATCTCTCAGAAATGGCCAATGTGTTCGGTAACTATCTGTTTTATCAGTATCAATCGATACAACAGCTACTTCTTCCTCTTCATGTGATGCTTTGTATAATAATGTCCCCAATGGATTACTGACAAAGGAACCACCCCAAAATTTCATAGCACCATTTTGCTCAAACCCTACCCTATTTACACTTACCACATGTACCCCATTGGCAATGGCATGGCTTCTTTGAATTGTTTGCCAAGCATTGTATTGTTCTGTATTGGTTGTTTCATCTTGTGCAGTAGCCCATCCAATGGCTGTTGGATAAAATAAAATATCAGCACCCATTAGAGATGTAATCCTTGCAGCTTCAGGATACCATTGATCCCAACAGATCAAAATACCAATGTTGGCATGTTTTGTATTAAAAACTTGATAACCTAAATCGCCCGGAGTAAAATAAAATTTTTCATAAAAGGAGGGGTCATCCGGAATATGCATTTTTCTATATTTCCCCAAGTAGGTTCCATCTGCATCCAAAACAGCAGTAGTATTGTGATATATTCCTTTTGCTCTTTTTTCGAACAATGAAGCGATAATCACTATTTGTAATTCTTTAGCCAGATTTGCTAATTCATCTGTTGATTTGCCGGGTATGGCTTCTGCCAATAAAAAGTGGTCATAATTTTCTGTATCACAAAAGTACAGTGAGGTAAATAATTCCTGCAAACAGACAATATGGGCTCCTTTTGTAGCTGCTTCTCTAATCTTCAATAACGCTTTTGCAAAGTTGCTTGTTTTATCTGAAGTGCAGGACATTTGTATCAATCCAATATTTATTGCTGACATATGCTTTTTTGTTTATTACTATATTGATAGAAATAGAAATGATAAACGGATAAAACAACTAAAATATTAAGTCACATTTTGAATAACGGCATCAAAACTTTTAATTCCAATCGTTTTCTCAGTAGAATATCCTTCTGCATATTTTACACCAATTCTTTTACCCAACATCAAAGCCCTGGCTTGTATCGTTTCTAAAAATTGGGCAGAAGATATATAGGTTTGTGGCTCATTCAAATCAGGATTAAAAAATTGAGTGTTATAGGCTAGAATGGCTTCCATTTTTTTGTCAAAATAAGGTGTTATATCCAAAACAAACGAAGGTTGTATAAATCTATCTTGAATATAATGGAAAACATAGGACGGCTTCCAGATGGCTTGATTCAAACCATTGTGTATTGTTTCAATTTTACGAAGACCGGATAGAAAGGCAGCATCTGCTACTAATTTGGCACTTTTACCATGATCAGGGTGCCTGTCTTCAAATGCATTGGCTAACACAATATTGGGTTGGTATTTTCTGAGTACCTCAATCACTTTTCGTTGATTCAATTCATCATTCTGAAAAAATCCATCATCCATTCCTAAATTTTCCCGGATGGAAATTCCCATAATCTTGGCAGCATTTGTTGCTTCAATCAATCGCGATTCAACCGTACCTCTGGTGCCTAATTCCCCTCTGGTAAGATCTACTATCCCTACTTTCTTTCCTTCAGCAATGGCGGCCATTAAAGTACCTGAACAACCCAGTTCTGCATCATCCGGATGTACACCAAAAGCCAAAATATCAAGTTTCATGCTAATTATATATTGTTCGCAAAGATAATGCTTGAATTGGGATGTGAAATCGTAGTTTGTTTACCCCACTATCCAAAAAAATCCCGCCGGAAATACGGCGGGATTTTTTGGATAGTCTATTGAAAAGATTAATCTTTTTTCGCGTAACGTTTTTTAAACTTATCGATACGACCTGCTGTATCAACCAACATGTTTTTACCGGTGTAAAAAGGATGTGAGGTGTTTGAAATCTCCAATTTTACCAATGGATAATCATTACCATCTTCCCATTTAATGGTTTCTTTGGTATTGGCTGTAGAACGACTTAAGAATGTATCACCATTACTCATGTCCTTAAAAACAACAAATCGATAACTTTCTGGATGGATACCCTGTTTCATGACTTTTAGATTTAGGTTGTACGGATTTGGCCGTACGATTATTTTAAAGAGTGGCAAAATTAACGCTAAAATGGCTGATAACCAAATGAAATTCAGAATTTGCCATATTTTATACGCAATAATGGGGGTTTCTAGCTTTTCATATTTACAAATTGAAGAGGGATACCAAAATTATCTACTCTGCACTTAGCGATAACTTCCTGTAAATCATCTAGTTTTTTACCGGTAACCCTTATAATATCGTCCATGATAGCAACTTGCACTTTAAATCCCCCTTCTTTAATCATTTTCACGATTTTTTTTGCATCATCTTGCTTTAGCCCATTTCTTACCGCAACCTCTTTTTTTACTACTTTGCCGCTTGGGTAAGCATCTTTACTAAAATCTAGTGCCCCGGATTCTATACCCTGCTTCATAGAACGACTAATCAAGACATCGATTAACTGCTTCATTTTCATATCACTTTCTACCTCTAACAGGATCTTGAAGTCTTTTTTATTGAGCTCAATATTTACGGGAGAGCCCCTAAAGTCAAAACGGGTACTAATTTCTTTTTTAACTGTATTAATCGCATTATCCAGAATTTGGATATCTACTTCACTGGCTATATCAAATGAGGGCATGTTTTTTAGATTTGAACAAAGGTAATAATCCCGGGGGAATAATGAATATTGAACAATGAATATTGAAATATGAAGTAATAATTCATATACCCCTTACAATTTTAATCATTCCTTGTTCAATATGCATTATGCAAAGCCGGTTTAACATTCATCATTCCTTGTTCAAAATTCAATATTCAATATTCAAAAAGGCCCCGATTGAAATCGGGGCCGTATACTATCAAGTACATAAGAAAAAAAGATGGTAATTTTTTGTTTACTGATTGTCACCACTCTTTACACGACTAGCTTCTTCACTAGCCCCTCCTCTTTTTCTTTGGGTATTATTTATTTTTCCTTTGCTAAACCGATAAGTAAAAGATAAGTTGATAACCCTTGATTCACCATATTGTTGAAACTTAGCATCAATGTTGCTGTATTTTGAAAACCCGGAAATACGCTGGCTCCATAATACATCTCTTACACTCAATTTTAGGTTGCCTTTGTTTTTCAACATTTGTTTGCTGATACCCAAATTGATACTTCCAAACGCGCCTATTGTAAAGATTCCTTCCTGCGCTTGTGTTCTACCAAATCCACTCACTTCTCCTGACCATCCCTTTGAAAATTTAAATTGTTCTTGAATATTGATCATGCCGGTTGTGGCACCTACCATAATCATTTCTCCGTTTACAATACCATTGAATTCATTGTTAAACACATTTACATAAATATTGTTAGTCCACCATTTGGCTATTGGAAAATTCGCATTTACTGAAAGACCATATTGACGTTGATTGGCAATATTTGTTTTCTTAATATAACTCTCATTGCTATTCGTGTTTTGTTCTAAAACATCTTGAATAATATCTGTCGTTTTTGTAAAGTTGGCTGTGGTGGTTAAAAAGTTATTGAAAGTATGCGTTAACTCGATATTATGACTAAACTGTGGTTGTAGATTTGGGTTGCCTTGTTCATAGGTATATCGATCTAAAAAGGTTACAAATGGGTTTAAGTCTTCATAATCCGGACGATTAATTCTCTTTCCATAATTCAACACCAGTACATGCTTGGGATTCAACTGGTATTGTAAATAAGCTGTAGGGAAAAGTTGTACGTAATTTCTATTAAACTCAATTTGACTAGTCACCTGGTTTCCACTTGAACGAGTATGCTCCATTCTTACTCCAAATTGACCACTGAATTTTTTACTAAAGGGCCTACTATAATTTACATAAGCCGCATTGATATTCTCTTCATAAATGAAATGATTGCTTCTGTTAAAATCATGCACCAAATTGTTATTAATCAAACTATCGTATGATGCATTGTTATCGGTTCTTACAATACTTGATTTAAAACCGGCCTCAAATCTGGCACCACCTTTCAATGGTTTTACATAATCAACTTTTACGCTATAAATATTAATGTCCTGGGGTAAATTTCCTGTTAATGTATCGGGTTTCGCATTTGGCAATGGTGCTCCATTGGCCGCAAAATAGGCATTGGAAACAAATTGTTGATTGGTTGATTTGTATTTAAAATAATCAAAATCAGCAGTGATTTCTGAACCGGTTGTATCTAGTATATGTCGAAGGTTTAGATTGGTGCTAAAATTTTTCCAAACATTCTCGTTATCTGATGCTGCTCTGGTTTGACTTAACAATAAATTGGTTGGATTGGAAATATCAATCATACCTCTACTACTAAAATCGTTAAAGCTTTTTCCATTGTTTAAAACGATGCCAATGGTGGTTTTTTTAGTAGCAAAATAATCCATTCCAATTTTACCATTAAAAGATTCATCATTGTTTTTCAGATTGTTTTCTTGAGCAAAATTAGAAACAACATCTTTTGAAGTGGCATCTATAAATTTCCGCTGAATTTGTAGATTCTGGAACCGCTCTCTATGAGCGTAACTAGCTGTTCCAAATAAATTAATTTTATTATTGCGGTAATTCATATTGACACTTTCATTTGTTTTTGGATAAACACCTTGGCCATATCCCACAGTTACACTTCCATTATAGCCTACCTGCTTGTTTTTCTTTGTTTTAATATTAATGATACCTGAATTACCGGCTGCTTCATATTTTGCCGGTGGATTGGTCATGATCTCTAATTGATCCAATTGGCTGCTTTGCATATTTCTAAGCATATTGGCCAAATCCTGCCCGGATAAATACGTAGGTCGTCCATCAACGAATATTTGAACACCTTGTTTCCCTTTTAAACTAATATTACCGTCTTTATCCACTGAAACACCCGGTGATTTTTCCAATACGTCCAAAGCACTAATACCTACATTTGTAATAGAGGCTTCCACATTTACGATGGTGCGATCCAATTTTTGTTCAATCATGGGCTTTGAAGAGGTTACAGTCACATTTCCCAATGATTTACTGGCAACCAATAAATCAATCTTTTTTAAGGTATAATTCGTTGTCTTATTGGTAATTTCAAAAAGCTCGCTATAATATTTTGAATGACCTATTGCCTGAATCGCTACTATGTATTTTCCTTCTTTGATGTTTTCGAATTCAAATTGGCCTGTTTTGTCCGAAACACCCATTTTGACAACAGATGAATCTTTTGCCCTTAAAATACCAATACTGGCTGATTCAATAGATTTTTGAGAACTCATTACAACACCGTCAACTTTTCCGTTAACAGCATTTTGTGCTTTTGCTACAAAGCCCGAAGTGATAAAGGCGATGGTAGTTAAGATGGTTAGAATTTTTTTCATGATTTTTTTATTTTTAGTCGTTATTTTAGAACTAGTTGTTACTAATTACAAGTCAAAACTATGTACTATGCTAGACATAGTACATAGTTTTGTATCTAACGGTAAAAAATCATGATAAATGGCAATAGAAATCAGTAATCAATTTTGAAGGAAAGAAAAATAGTAAGCAGGTATTTAATAACTAATTGATAATCAATATAAAAAAACCGACATGAACTGAATCATGTCGGCCTATTCAAATCATCAATCAATTATGCTATTTGGAAATAGTAGCTTTATTAAACCATTTTTTTGACTGTGTATATAAAATAATTCCTGAAATAATTAGGAATACGGATATCAGTTCTGCTTGGGTAGGTTGAAATGGTAGGTTTTCATATTTTGTATTAACCCTAATTTTCTCAATGAAAAAACGCTCAGTTCCATTTAAAATCAAGTAAATACCGGACAATTGGCCTGCTATTTTAATACGCTTACGTAAAAACCAGAGAAAAAAGAATAACATTAAGCAAACGATAATCTCATATAAAGCCGTAGGATAAACGGGTACCGGCAGCTGATTACAATATTGGCCAATACAACCCGGTATGGGTATACCTTCATTTACAACATTGTGGGGATATTGATAAGCCCATAACCAATCGGGTAACCAACCAAATGGTTTGGGATGCAGATTGGGAATACCCCAATCACCATCACCACTTACTTGACATCCAATTCTGCCTAACGCATAGGCCAACATCATAGTGGTGGCCATTGAATCTGCCAGATGAATAACCTTGATTTTTTTGCGCTTAGCAAAATAAATGATGGCGATTGCTGCGCAAATCAACCCTCCGTAATATGTAAGCCCACTAAAAGAAATTAAGGACCCAATGGGGTCTTTTGCAAACTCATTCCAATTCTCTAAATTATGAAAAATCTTAGCACCTAAAAAGCCAAACGCTGCGGCAAGAATTACAATATCACCTACCCTATCCTGTGGCCAAATTCGAATGGTTCTAGTTTCCGGTTTTGCCAGTTTTTCTTTATTTTTTTCCCACCATTTTAAACCACCAAATACCAAACCCACTAAGATGCCAATCATCAAATTTCCCTTTGTTGAAAGGATAAAAGCCTGCGGGTCGTTCAATGCATCCGGAATAGTAAATGCACCAATGATCTTATACCCAAAAACAAAGCCTAGTAAAAAATTTAAAAGCAATTCAGACAAACTTGCTTTCGCACCAATCGTAATGGTTTCTTCTGTATGTTCAAACAAACCCAATTGCTGCTTGCGTCTTAATTCTAAAGTAAGCACCCAGGCACAAATAATAAAAGCCAAGGCTACAAAAAAGCCAAAAGAATTGACAAGTTTTAATCCCGACAATTCAATTCCGAAAATATCTTTAAATGCGTAATATAGATTTGGATACATGTATTGAAAGTTCAAGTGTAAGGCTAAGTATGTTGCAATGTTACTCAGAATAATTGAAACTATTCTGTAGAGATTGTTAATACCCAATCCCAATTAGTGCAGTGGTAAAAAAAATAAGGCCCCACAAAAAGTGGAGCCTATACTTACTAACCCATCTAAAAACAAAAATACTTAAAAACTAATTACAGAATTCATCAAATACAGAAATCAGGTGTTGGGCAAGTACTTGTGCCGGACGACCCTCAATCTGGTGACGCTCCACAATATTTACCAATTGGCCATCTTTAAACAATGCGATTGCCGGAGATGAAGGAGGATAAGGTAATAAATGTGCCCTAACTTGGTTAACTGCCTCAATATCAAAGCCTGCAAAACTCGTGGCTAACCTGTCAGGACGTTTGCCGGCATTATTTACAGCCATCAATACACCGGGCCTGCAAGATCCCGCGGCACATCCACAAACTGAATTTATTACGACCAAAGTTGTCCCTTTCATTTGTAAAGTGTCATCTACTTCTTTTGCTGAAACCATTTCATCAAATCCGCCATCTGTTAACTCTGCTTTCATGGGTATTACAATCTCTGCTGGATACATATATACTCTCCTATTTTTAATTTGAAATGCAAAAATAAGACAAAAGTTGAAACATTGAGAATTCAATGAAACTGTCATTATGACTTATATATTTATTAAAAATGCCATAATGGCCACATGAATGATCAATTTAAGTCAAAATGATAGCAATAATTATTAAAAATAGGGATGGAATAGCTTTTGCAGACTTTGCATCGTAACCAATTATAAAAATTAAAACAAATAACCATGACATTCGTAAAAAACAATCCAGCACATTTTGGTAACTTATTTGATGAGTTATTAAACACTTTCCCGGCTAGTTGGGGTAAAGATTCGCAACCTTACTCAACCATACCACCTGCCAATATTCACGAATCCAAGGAAGGGTATCATGTAGAAATTAGTGCACCGGGAAGAAACAAGGAAGACTTTGCAATTCATCAAGAAAAAGGTTTGTTAACCATCAGTTTCGAAAAGAAAGAAGAAACAGAGAAAAATGAATATCGAACAATTCGCAAAGAATTTAGCTACCAAAGCTTTAAGCGCAGTTTTAGTTTAGATGAAAAAATAAATACTGTCGGAATTCAGGCTAAGTATGAAAATGGCGTTTTAAAGGTATTTCTACCAAAAAAAGATGAGATACTTACAGCACCACAACAAATTTCTATTCAATAATCCTCCTGCAGTAAGCATAAAAAGTTCAAGTAAGCGCTTGTGAATAAATAGAGCAGTTAGTTTTGGTTGATACCCTGTGTTTCCACATAGGGTATTTTTTTGCTTATTTTGTTTAAGAAGTAATATTTCAGCTTAAATCACTACTTATGCAAAAAACATGGAATGAATGGCTAAATGGATAATGATTCTACTATTTCTTGGGTTCACTTTTGTAACCGGAAAAGCACAAACTTCCAAAAGCTCACTTCTATGGGAGATTCAAGGCAATGGATTAGAGAAGCCCTCCTTTATTTTTGGCAGTTTTCATATTATGTGCAAACCGGATTTTGAGATATCAACAACGTTGCGTAATAAACTTTCAGAAACAAACCAGTTCTATGGCGAACTGAAAATGGACGATCCTAATATGCAACAACAAATGGCAAGTAAGATGATCTTACAAGGAAATAGCCTATCTGCACTGATTGGAGATGCTGCTTTTCCTACTTTAAATGAGCAATTTCAGAAAATTACCGGTATGCCATTGCAGCTGTTTAACAATTACAAGCCTTTTATGGCTTTGAGTTTATTGGTCATCAGCAGTATTCCTTGCACAGACAAAATACAACCTGAAACTGAATTTGTAAACATTGCCAAACAAAAAAATATGCCGATTTATGGACTTGAAACGATTGATGATGAAATAAGTGCGATTGATCGTGAACCACTAGATTCGCAAATCCAGTCCTTACAAAAAGTAATCTTGAATTATGATAGTGTTAAAAATGGAATGCTAGAAATGACGGCAGTTTACAAACTTAGGGATATAGACTCTTTGTACAGTTACATGAAGAAGAAAGGAAACGTTGGTGATTTTGAAGTGAACTTGTTAATTAACAGAAATAAAAATTGGCTGCCGGTCATTCAAAAAGCCATGAAAGAAATGGCTTCCTTTTTTGTGGTAGGTGCCGGCCATTTGGGAGGCCAAGATGGGATCATCCATTTATTAAAAAAGCAAGGGTATCAAGTAACGCCGATAAAGTATTAATGATAAGGCATGACATCTGAAAAAGACTTTGTTTCATTACTTAATCAACACCAAAAAATTATCTATAAGGTATGTAACCTCTATATGGATAAGCATTCTGAGCGAGAGGACCTTTTTCAAGAAATCACCTTGCAGGCATGGAAAGCTTTCGGAAATTTTAGAGGAGATGCTAAGTTTTCTACCTGGCTATATCGGGTTGCTTTAAATACAGCCATCACATTTTTTAGAAAAGAAAAAACGAAGCCGACTTTATTTACAACTGATGTTGTTCCGGATCAACCCGAAGAATCAGTTGACCCTGTTGAAGAGCAAGTAAGGGCGATGTATGCCGCCATTGGTGATTTGTCGAAGATTGATAAAGCCATTGTCATGTTATACTTGGAAGATTATAATTATATCGATATAGGAGAAATGATGGGTATCACAGCAAACAATGTAGCGGTAAAAATGAATAGAATTAAATTAAAATTGAAAGAAGAGACGAAAAAAATTATTATGAATGCATAAAGATTTTCAATCATGGAATTAGACGAACTGAAAGACCAATTAAAAAATAAGCTATCTACAGATCACACGATTAGATCCCAATCAGATATTGCATTATTGTTAACAAAAAAAACAAATTCAATCATCGCCAAATTGAAAAGAAATTTGTGGATTGAGATTATTTCAGCAATCGTATTTATTTTGAGTTTTGGTTTTATAGGCGTATCCAGTCAAGATGATTCTTTGCGAATTTATTTTTCTGTATTTTCAATTCTTGGACTTGCTTTTCTTTATTTATTGTTTTATCTGCTACGAAAAACAAAACAACTTAGTCTTTCCTCACTACCGGTTAAAAGTAATTTGCAATTGATTGTGAATATTATTCGAGAATTTACCAAACGCTATTTTCAGTTTACGATGGCATTAATCCCCATCTGCTTCATTTTTGCCTTCTTATTAGGTTATCCTGAACCCGTTAGGATTCCTTCTTTGGACAAAGTGGCCAATGAAATATTTTCTGAAAAATGGAAAATAATTTCCTTTTTGTTGGCTTACATGGTATTGCTTAGCGTAGGGATCTACTATTTTACCAAATGGTATTTACGGAAGCAATATGGCAAATATGTTGAACAACTTCAAGTATGTATTGAAGAATTAGGAGAAGAGTAAGGAATGTTTCAAAGAAAACAATGTTTTCAGATACTGTTCAATACCTTATTCGCACCCCTGTTTCCGTCTAGTATCTATCAAATATTGAATTTTCCAACCGGTATTAAATCTGATTAGTTGAAATGAATTGACGCCGCAATGGCTAAACTGACCATTGAAGTAAAATTTATATTGAGTCCAAGCAACGGCCAATTGACCATCCACTTTAACCATGTCATAGGTAATTCGTTCATCGGCAGCGTCTTTGGGCATCGTACCAATCATTTTTGCAAAATCAGCCACTACTTCATTTTTTACAATTGAGTTACCGGATTTATCTCTGGCAATGGTCTGTAAAATGGCACTATCTGCAAAACAAGCTTTTAAAAGCTTTGCATCACTGCTTTTCATAGCCTTGAACATATTGTCGATTGTTATTTTTACAGAATCTATTGAAGATTGGGATAAGGCGGTACCTATTGAAAAAAAGAAACTGGCAGCTAGGAAATAAAATTTATACATAAATGGGGTTTAAATAAAAAAAACTCAAATCATTATTATTCAAAGATATAGTTAAATATTGCTATTGGGGTTTTATGTAATTTTTATAAAAGATAGACTTTCTCAAAATAGCGTGATTTAGGTAAAATGGTAAAAAAATGATAAATTGTTGAACTGAATGTGTGACGATTAAAATGAAATGGAATTATGGATTGGTTAAGGATATTTCTTTGGATTTCAATGGGGATTGTCATTTATACATATATAGGTTATGGTCTATTAATCTATTGTTTGGTTTTAATCAAACGGTTTAAATTTTCGCGGATACCAAATAAAGTTTCTTTTTATGAACCAATGGTTTCTTTCGTAATCCCTTGTTTTAATGAAGCCGACATCTTGGAAAATAAAATTGCCAATTGTCGTTTATTAGATTATCCTTCGGACAAACTACACATAATCTTTGTTACAGACGGTTCTACTGATCATTTTAAAGAAGTATTAAAAAAGTATCCGGATATACTTTTACTGCATGAGGATATTCGAGCAGGGAAAACAGCTGCAGAAAACAGGGCTATGTATTTTGTTAAAACCCCAATTGTTATTTTTTCAGATGCCAATACAAACGTAAACTCGGAGGCTATCCGAAACATGGTAAAACATTTTGCCAATCAACAGATCGGTTGTGTATCCGGTGAGAAAAGAATATTGAAAAATAAATCGGATAAGGCAAGTACCGCGGGAGAAGGAATGTATTGGAAATATGAATCCATCTTAAAAAAATTAGATTCTGCATTTAATTGTTCTGTGGGTGCTACCGGTGAATTGGTTGCTTTCAAATCTTCATTATATACAAATTTACCTTCGGATACAATACTGGATGATTTTATGCAATCTATGCAGATAGCCGCAGCCGGGTATAAAATTATTTATGAACCAGCGGCATTTACAACTGAAACTGCATCACTAACAGTTAAAGAAGAATTAAAAAGAAAAATTAGAATTGCTACCGGAAGTTGGCAATCGATGCAACGACTCGCGGGTATTTTGAAGTTTCGTAAAACGCCTTTGCTCTTTTTCCAATTTATATCTCACAAAGTGTTAAGGTGGACAGTATCCCCAATGCTGATTGTAACTATTTTTCTAGCTTCTATCAATTTATCTATGGAAGGTAGTTGGTTTTACGATCTACTTTGTTACCTACAAATATTTTTTTATCTGGCGGCGTTTTCGGGGTATCTTTTAGAAAATAAAAAAACACGGTTCACTATTTTATTTGTTCCATACTATTTCTGTATGATGAATTATGCAGCGATTATCGGGTTCAAAAATTTTCTTTCAACTAAACAAACCGGTATTTGGGAAAAAGCAGTACGAAAATCCTAAAAAACTTGCTAGCTTTTTTTATCTAAGGTACCCTAGAATTTTCAACATGCTTTGTGCCGTTTGTTCTTTGGCATATACCCAATCTACCAATTTTCCATTTTTATCCTGTTCTACAATTACGTGCTTGGGAGAAGGAATTAAACAATGCTTAATTCCACCATAACCACTTATTTGATCTTGATAGGCACCCGTATGAAAAAATCCGACATACAGGGGCTCTTTGTTTGCGAGATCTTCTTTTTTATCGGTTGAAGTTAATTTGGGAAGAAACACTTCATTGATGTGTTCTTCAGAATCATAATAATCATGACTATCACAGGTAATGCCCCCTAAAACGACTCGCTGATATTCATTGTCCCATTTATTAACAGGCAACATTAGAAATTTTTCACCAATGCCCCAGGTATCGGGAAGGGTTGTGATAAAAGAGGAATCAATCATATACCAACACTCACGATCATTTTGTATTTTTTGTCCGATTACACTATAAATATGTGCCATACTCTCCCCCACCGTAAAACTTCCAAACTCTGTAAAAATATTGGGCATAGGAACTTTGGCTTTCTTACAGGCTTTTTTAATATTGCTTACGATTTCATTAATCATAAACTGATAATCATACTCAAAGCCTAAAGAATGTTTGATAGGGAATCCGCCTCCAATATTAATGGAATCTAATTCCGGACAGATTTTTTTTAGTTGACAATAGAGATTGATGATTTTATTTAATTCAGACCAATAATAAATATCATCCTTAATTCCTTTATTTAAAAATATATGCAACATTTTTAGTTGAAACTTTTCTTCATACCCTTCTATATCATCTACATAAAACTCCAATATATCTTTTGCCCGAATACCTAGTCTTGAGGTATAAAATGGAAAATTAGGTTCTTCTTCTGCGGCTACTCTTATACCTAATCGAAAGGTTTCTTTTACACTTTTTTTGTAAGCAAGTAACTCTTCTTTATTATCGAGAATAGGAATGACGTTCTTAAAACCGGAGTTAATTAGTTTTGCAATTCGCGAAGTATAATTTTTTTGCTTATACCCATTACAAATAATATAGGTTTCTTTATTAATTTTTCTACGTTGGTATAATCTGTTTACAATTTCTATGTCATATGCATATGAGGTCTCTAAATGAATATTGTGTTTTAAAGCTTCCTCTACGATAAAAGAAAAATGAGAACTCTTGGTACAATAGCAATAAAAATATTCACCCTCGTATTTGTGCTTTTTAAAAGCCGCTTCAAACATTCTTTTGGCTTTATTGATCTGCATACCAATTTTGGGTAGATAGGTAAGCTTTAAAGGCGTACCATATTTATCAATAATTGTTTTCAGATCCAACCCGTTAAATTGAAGATAGCCTTCATCATTCTGGTCAAATCCTTCTTGTGGAAAATGGAAAGTTTGATTTACCAGGGAGGTGTATGAATTATTCATGTATGGGTAATCGATTTAACGGTTAAACAGATGGTCTATTTTTTAATGCACAAAAATAACAGTTTGTTGAGTTTATAAAATAAAAAAAACCGGAACTGAATGTTCAGTGCCGGTTTACAGATATCATACGATTAAATCTATTTTACAGAATCTACCAATGCTTTAAAACTGGCAGGTTCATTCATGGCTAAATCAGCCAAAACCTTACGGTTCAAATCGATTCCTTTTGTACTTAGTTTATTGATAAATTGGCTGTAAGTAATGCCCTCAGCTCTTACTGCGGCATTAATACGGGCAATCCATAACTGGCGGTATTCGCGCTTTTTTAACTTACGACCTACATAGCTGTAAGTCATTCCTTTTTCAACAATGTTTTTGGCAACGGTATATACGTTTTTACGTTTACCATAATAACCTTTGGCTTGTTTCAGGATTCTTTTTCTCCTGGCTCTTGATGCGACTGCATTTTTTGAACGTGGCATACTATAATTTTTTGATGTTAGCGGTACTGGTAGAAGCTAACGAATTTGTAATGTAATTGGTGATTGTAAACTAGAAATTACCCTTTTAGGCGTAATAAACGCAATACGAAATCTTTATTGGATGCGCCTACCATTCCTTTTTTATTAAGGGCACGCTTACGCTTCTTTGATTTCTTTGTTAAAATGTGACGTTTAAAAGCTTTTTGGAAGGTGATTTCACCGGTACCGGTAACTTTAAAGCGCTTCTTGGCACTTGAGTTTGTTTTTACCTTTGGCATACGAAAATAATCTATTAATAAGATTACACCCTGCTGGCGGTCCTGAACAGACGGGACACTTGTTGAGCCTTACGGGAAAAATTTGGAGTGCAAAGGTAGGTAATGTAGACTATTATACAAGCAAAGAGGGATATTTAATTAGTAATTTGTAATTAGTAGTTAGTAATTATATGATTACATATTAAAAAATAACTACTAATTACCCACAACTTGTAACAAAATACTTACTACTTATTACTTACTACTTATTACTTACTACTTATTTGCTCTTCTTTCCTGTCTTAGGCGTAAAAATGGCGAACATTCGTTTACCTTCTAATTTTGGCATACTTTCTAATACACCGGCTTCCGCTAATCTTTCTGCAAATTTCAATAATAATAACTGGCCTCGATCTTGAAACATGATGGCTCGGCCTTTAAACTGAACATATGCTTTTACTTTATTTCCATCTTTCAGAAATTTTTCAGCATGTTTGGCTTTAAAGTCAAAGTCATGGTCATCCGTTCCTGGCGTAAAGCGAATTTCTTTTACTTCACTTTGCTTGGAATTGGCTTTCATTTCCTTTTCCTTCTTCTTCTTTTCATAGAGGAATTTCTTGTAATCGATCACTTTACAAACGGGAGGATCGGCGGTGGGTGATATTTCTACCAGATCCAATTCCTGTTCTTGGGCAATTTTTAAAGCCTCGGCTGTGGAAACAACGCCAACTGTAATATTGTCGCCAACCAATCTAACCTGTAATGCCCGAATTCTTTCGTTAATGCGATGTTCAGGCTCCGGTTGCCTGTTAAACCTGGGATTAAATCTTCCGCCCCCTCTTGGTGGTAATGCCATTAAAACTTGTTTAGTGAATAATTGATTTGATAATAAAGATATTAATAATGACGATTATTCGCCAGATTTTCGATTTTCAATTTCATCCAGTATATTTTCTAAAAATAGGGAAATATCCTGAACGCCAATATCTCCTTTGCCCTGTCTACGCACTGCTAATTTGTTTTCATTCATCTCTTTCTCTCCTACTACCAACATGTAAGGTACTCTCATCAACTCGGTATCTCTTATTTTTTTACCAATTTTTTCCTGTCGGTCATCTATTTCTACCCTAACACCGGCCTTTAATAATTGTTTTTGCACTTTTTCGGCATATTCTAAGAACTTATCACTGATGGGTAGAATCTTTACCTGCAATGGTGCAAGCCAAACAGGGAATTTACCGGCATAATGTTCTAACAAAAATCCGATAAATCGCTCATGGGTTCCCAAAGGTGCCCTATGAATAATTAATGGAATTTCCGGCTCATTGTTCTTATTGGTAAAAGACAATTTGAAGCTCCTGGGTTGTGCAAAATCAACTTGGTTTGTTGCCAATGTAAATTCCCTTCCGATTGTGCTCCAAATTTGCACATCTATTTTTGGGCCATAAAACGCACCTTCACCTTTCACTTCTACAAAGGGCACCCCTGTTTCAATCAATACATTTCTAACCAGCTCCTCTGTTTCAAGCCAAAGTTCCGGCTCGTTAATATATTTCTGCCCTAATTTTTCCGGATCGTGCAATGACAAACGCATGACATATTTTTCAATACCAAATATTTTAAAATATTTGATATACATATCATTTACCGCCTTAAACTCCTGCATAAACTGTTCTTTCGAACAATAAATATGTGCATCGTTCATGTGCA
>JANOVY010000219.1:0-42091 GCA_031417635.1 Bacteroidota bacterium
GACGTTCATTAGAGATGCAACAAAACATAACATCGAGTGGAACAAAATAATTCTTTGTTCTGATCAAGCAAACCATTTTAATCCCAATGCAATAATTGCATAAATACAAGTCGCAATAAAAACCCCTTTTGCCGTTTTGTCTTTTTGTTGATTTAAGTAAAGTGTAAATACAACCGCATTGGCAATTAAGGATATGCTCACAATGCCCGATAACAATGACTTCTGCATCATTAATACCTGAAAAAATTCTTTAACGGTAAATAATCTAAATCGCATTAAATAATAAGCCGCAAATCCAAATATGGGTGCTAGGAAACCTAATACCAATCCCAATGTCAAGTTGTCTTTTGTAAATATCAAAATGACCAGTTTTTTTCGAGTTTCTTTTTTAATTCGTGGTTGGTTAAGTCGAATTGAACAGGTACTACACTTACAAAATTATTTTTCAACGCCCAAACATCGGTATCTTTTCCTTTGTCAAAATTAATAAACTCTCCGGTTAACCAATAATAACGTCTTCCATGTGGATCTTTACGCTCATCGAATTCTTCCTCATATTTTGCGTAAGCTTGTCTGCAAATTTTAATGCCTTTCATTAATTTTTCTTCCCCTTTGGGAATATTTACGTTCAGGCACAAATGTTTATCGGTTGTTTTACTATTTAAAACATGTTCCACTAAAATTCTTGCATATTTTTTAGCAGCCGTAAAATCAGCCTCAATACTCAAATCCAATAAACTAAAGCCTATACTCGGAATACTTTCAATAGAGGCTTCCAATGCTGCAGACATCGTACCTGAATAAATCACATTGATAGAATGGTTAGCCCCATGGTTTATTCCGCTTATACAGATATCCGGTTTACGGTGTATTACTTTGTCTACAGCCAGTTTTACACAATCAACGGGGGTGCCGCTGCAACTATATGCTTCCACTCCTTCAAATACATTTACTTTCGACATACGCAATGGGCTGCCAATTGTGATGGCATGCCCCATTCCACTTTGGGGTTTATCGGGTGCCACAACAATTACTTTACCTAGTCCTTTTACGGATTCTACTAGAGCCCGAATACCCGGCGCCGTTACGCCATCATCGTTGGTAATGAGAATAATGGGTTGTACCTTTTTTGTCGTTTTTTTCTTTACCATACCTGCAAGATACGATTAAGATTTTTTACAGATGTTAAACACAAGTAAAATCCAAATCAATTCCCAAATAAGTGCCGAGTTGTTTGATGAGCTTTTTTTTATTTTTTGTAAGGAAATGTATTTTCTTTCGTTTTAGCTATTGAAATCTTACAATAAACACTTATTATTAAAATACAAAAATGAAAAAACTCGTATTCCTTTTTTTACTTTCTGTTTGCTTTTTTGGGTTGCTGAATGCACAAAAAGCAGAAATATTTTCAAAAGAAGGGAAGGCCATCAAAGGATTTGATCCGGTTGGTTTTTTTATAGAACAAAAAGCTATCAAGGGAGCAGACAGTTTAACCTATTCTTGGAAAAATGCCAATTGGTTTTTTGCAACACATGCTAATTTAGAAGCATTTAAAGCCCATCCCGAAAAGTATGCGCCTCAATTTGGGGGTTATTGCGCATATGGTACTGCTGATGGTCATAAAGCACCCACTGAAACAGACACTTGGACAATTGTAAATGATAAATTGTATTTCAATTACAATCAAAAAGTAAAAGGCTATTGGATGCAAAACCAGCTTCCATTAATTGAAAAAGCAAATAGTAACTGGCCAATAATAAAGGATAAGGATTGATGAAATGTTAATTTATTTCTTACCCGTCATACCTATTTTTCTTTCAGGAAAATATTTGAAAATAGGAAAGGCGACAGGTTTCTTCATCACACCGTTTTGTTCTAAATAGGCATCAAAGAAATTCCAGGTAAGCAAACCATCATCCGATTGGGGTTCCAACATATAAAAAATCAGGTTGGCAAGGGGTTGTGCCATATCTACTTTATAATCTCCCGGTAGAAAATTTTGCGAAGAAGGTTCAAATTTTCCTTCTGCTGAGGCCATTTGGTGACCTTCGAATTTCCTTGCCGATTTGGTGAATTTTTCAATCGTGAAAATTTCGCCGGTAAATTTTTCTTCTTTGTCTAATTTACTAACCTTAACACCTTGTTTCATCAAGTGTTCTGCAATCAAGGAAAGAGCGCCTGGTATGATATATCCACGTGGAATGGTACTTTGTACGGTGTCTTTAAATTCTCCATAATAAGTTACCTGATCATAACTCACAATGTTGCCTGTTTTAACAAAGCGAGTGGAACTATCTGATTTCATAAAACTTGCGTAATCATAGGTTCTAAATCCATTTATTTTTGTTGGGGAAGGAACCATTTTAAATCGAACTCCTTTTTTTATTTTCCCTGCATTTAGTAACACATTTTGAATAGCTGCTTTTTCGGCATTTCTATTGATTGTAACGATTTCTTTAGCATGGGTATTACAATATTCCAATACTTCTGTAGTTAGCACATAGGTAGAATGTATTCGTTGATAGAAACGCTCATGTGCAAAAGCTTCACTTAAAATAGCCATGCGGTTCCGCAATCCAAACTGGTTAATAATATAACGGGGATGGTGGTTATAGGTATAAAAATTCTTTGGTGGCCAGGCTTCCCGCACACTATAATCACCATAAGGGCCAAAAAATAAACCGTTTTTTTCTTTCACTTTTTTTGTTATAGCGGGTAAGATGATATCATTGGTATAATGATAGGTACCGGGTTCACCGGCATATAAATAACTGGGTGCCCAGGTTAATGAATAAGCATGCCAGGTTCCATTGGAAGTATGCAGATCCATGCTCATTTGGGGATCCCAAGCGTTGATAATTTTTTGAATGAGTCCCTGTGTTTCCGGAGCTTCCATTTTAATTGCATCTCTATTTAGGTCAAGACCTTGTCCGTTTTCACGTTCACCGGTTTCCAAAGGGCTGTTTTCTTGTGAAGGCCTTAGCCCTTTGGCCATTTTATCATTTCCATCGGTATTATATATGGGTACAAAAATGATTATCTGGTTATTGAGAAGATGGCTTTTATTCCCTAATAATATATCGCGCATTAACATCATGGTCACTTCCTTGCCTTCCACTTCACCCCCATGAATATTTCCTTGTATATACACAACAGGTTTACCCGATGCTTTTGCTTGTTCCGGTGTGCCAATAGTCGGTTTAGCTAAAATAACCATTGGAATTTCTTTTCCCATAGTGCTTTTACCAATTGTACTTATCTGTATATAAGGACTCAATACTTTTATAGTGTTAATGAATTTCATCACATCTGCATGGGTAGATGTTTTTTCAAAGTTTGATTTTTCAGGCGTAAGCATCAATTCATCAGGCCATACTGGCTTTGTTTGTGAATAGCCAAATTGGAGAAGAATACTAAAAAGGACTAGAGTGGGTATTTTTTTCATGTTGGAAATATTAATAAAAAAGGAAAATACATCATGCAGGTATGCTAACCTATTAAAATGTTTCAGGGGGGATACAGGATACAGAATAATGGATGCTGGATGATGGTAATCAATAGACACATATCAAAATCCAGTATCTAGTATCCAGTGTCTAACATCCTACCTCCCCTCAAAATAAAGTTTTTTTGGAAATAACTAAAAATGTTAGTATTTTGCTAACTAAATCAATTAGCTATGTCAAACGCCGGAAAAAACTTACGTCATTTACGAAAACTTCGTGGCTGGACACAGGAAGAATTTGCCAATAAACTAAAGATCAAAAGATCGTTAGTAGGTGCTTATGAGGAAGAAAGAGCTGAGCCCAGACTTGAAGTGGTGGAAGTGATTTGTAATATTTTCAAATTAAGTTTAGAAGACTTTTTGTTCAAAGACCTAGCAACACCAAAAGGAAGCAGTTACCTGGAAAAGCGTCGACAAATGAAGATGGAAACGGAAGTTGCCGTGGTTCATTTTGTTCCCGTAAAAGCAGCAGCAGGCTATCTCGCAGGTTATGGTGATCCGGAGTTTGTAGATGAATTAAATACTTTCACGTTGCCCATGTTGGGGCCGGGTCAATACCGAGCTTTTGAAATTATTGGGGATAGTATGTTGCCTACACCCAGCGGTAGTGTAATTGTGGGAGAAAAAGTAGACGACTTGGAAGATGTAAAGAATAGCAATACTTATGTTGTGTTATCCAAAAATGAAGGGGTTGTTTATAAACGGATTCTTAAAAACAATCGACTGAAGAATAAGATTACTTTACTGAGTGACAATCCTCAATACGAACCGTATAATGTAAGTTCAGAAGATGTATTAGAAGTATGGAAAGCAGTTTATATTATGCAAAAAGCCAATACCGGCCCACGTTGGGATGTAAATCAACTAGCCGGCATGGTGAATAATTTACAAGAACAAGTGAGTAGCTTGAAGAAAAAAATGAATTGATGTAAATAACAAAATCAATGAAAAGCAGCTGAAATAAGCTGCTTTTTTGTTGTAACACCGTTTGTGGATTTTTCAGGAAACACCCAATCGATTCAATTACTTTTGCGGCAGTTTTAGAGAAATGAGAAAATTACTAACGATTTGGTTGCTTTTTTGGAGTGTATACGGTTCTTCCCAAGAAAAAGACATTGCTGCTACCAGAATTAAAATGCCCATTAAAATAGATGGGGTATTAGATGAGCCAATTTGGTCAAAAGCGGCGATGGCAGATGATTTTATTGTGAATAGTCCACGGTATGGAGAGCCGTGTTCCCAAAAAACAGTTGTACATATTTTATATGATGACCAAGCAATCTATGTTGGGGCCTATTTATTTGATAACGTTAAGAAAGTTCGCAAGCAACTTACGTCAAGAGATGGTGAACAACGAAAAGATGTTGATTATTTCAGTGTATTTTTCGATACGTATAATGATGATCAAAATGGTTTTCAATTTTTAGTGACCTCCCGCAATGTACAAACAGATGGTAGGTTAGTGTCTAGTTTATCCTCACAATTCGGATTGCCCAGCGATTATTCTTGGGATGCTGTGTGGGAGAGTAATGTAAAAATGCAAAAAGACGGTTGGAGTGTAGAAATGAAGATTCCTTATTCTGCCCTTCGTTTTGCTAAAAAAGATATTCAAGATTGGGGTATCAATTTTCAACGATACATGCGAAGCACCAATGAGAGTGCTTTTTGGAATAAAGTTGATCCCAATCAAAATGGATTTGTAAACCAATTCGGGCATTTATCATCATTGCAAAATATTATTCCACCGCTTCGTCTATCATTTCTTCCTTATATAACGACCGGTGTAAGATCGGTTCCGTATGCCAATGGGACTAGAAAAAATGAGTTTCTTAGAAATGGCGGAATGGATGTTAAATATGGCATCAATGAAAGTTTTACATTAGATATGACATTGATTCCGGATTTCGGTCAAGTCATTTCAGACAATGTGGTATTGAACCTTACACCATTTGAAGTACAATTTCAAGAAAATAGACCTTTTTTTACCGAAGGGATTGAATTGTTTAATAAAGCAGGTTTGTTTTATTCACGTAGAGTGGGTGGAACTCCCGGTGGTTATCAAACAGTGAATAATACCGTTAAGAATAACCCCAATCTTGAAATCGTTTCCAATCCGGGTGTAACACAATTGATCAATGCTACAAAATTTTCAGGACGAACAAAAAAGAAATTCGGTATTGGTATTTTTAATGCAATTGGTTCTCAAATAAATGCGGTGGTTGATGATAAACTGAATAAAACCAGCTCTACTATCGAAACAGAACCGTTAACCAATTATAATATCATTGTATTAGATCAAGTGTTGAAGAATCGGTCATCCCTAACCCTAACCAATACCAATGTTTGGCGTAGCGGGGGTAAGAGAAATGCGAATGTAACAGGTGTAGATGTTAATTTATTTGACGCAGGAAATCGGCATAAATTTTCATGGGCAGGAAAATATAGTCAGATCTGGGGATCAGATCAATACAATGGATTTAAAACTGTTACCTCGTATGGTAAAGTAAGCGGGAAGATTCAATATCTATTACAAAATACAATTGTATCTGAACGTTTCGATCCCAATGATTTAGGCATTCAAAAAGCACCCAATGAATTTTCAGGTATTGGCTCCATTAGTTACAATATATTTACACCTACAAAAAACTTTCTCAGTTATTCTTATACCTTAACTGCATTGCCTGTTTATTTATATCAACCTTTCAAGTTTTCAAACGTATTATTACAAGGAAAAGCATTTTGGTTTTTTAAAAATTTCTGGGACTTTACCATCAATACACAATGGCAGCCTGTATGGCAAAGAGACTATTTTGAATTGCGTACCTCCGAAAGGATGATGAAAAAGACTTCTTATCTTTTTGTTGGTGCTAGTGGTAGTAATGATAGTCGTAAACGATTCTTTTTTAGATATAATATTGGTTTTGCAGAATCACCATTACCGGACGATCCTTATTTTAGATTTGAGCTAGGTCCTCGTTATCGTTTTAGTGAACATTTTAGTTTGGATATTGCTTTTACAAGAGACCATGACAACGGTAATTTTGGATATGCTTACAGAGATAATACTGGTGAACCCATTGCCGGTAGGAGACAAGCGACCAACGTATCAACCATCATTAACGGGGTATACAATTTTACATCTCGCATGAACATATCATTGCGGGCCAGGCATTATTGGAGCAAAGTGCTGTATACCAATTTTTATCATGTTGATGAAGAAGGAAATCTGATACCTCGAAATTTTGTGAAAGGACTGGACCAAAATTTCAATGCATATAATTTGGATATGTTTTATACCTGGGATTTTAATTACGGAAGTAGATTGGTAATCGGGTACAAAAATTGGTTAGGAAACGATTTTCCAATTAATGGGGTGAATTATAAAAACTATACCAGTAATTTACAACAAGTTTTTACACAGCCGCATGGTGCAGAAATCACAGCTAGACTTATTTGGTTTATAGATTATCTCTCTTTGCAAAAGAAGAGTGTTGGGGGGGAATTAAAAGTTAAAAGTTAAAAGTGTGAATGTAATTTTAAGGGAAGAACAAGTTTTTTTTAATCTTATTTTCCTCTTCACTTTCAACTTACATGGGAATCATTTTAGTTCAATCAACGCTTTTTTATTCAAACAGTTCTTTTGCTAGCCTAAAAGTATTGCAATGGGCTTCAACAATTATTTTAATATCTGCTGAATAGCCTCCGCCCATGGCAATGGTAACAGGAATCCTATGTAGTTTCAATAGTTTCAAAACATACTCGTCCCTTTGTTTACATCCTTCCATGCTGATTTTTAGTTTTCCGAACTTGTCGGTTTCTAATATGTCTACTCCGGATAAATAAAAAGCAAAATCCGGTTTTTCCTGCAAAATGATTAAAGGCAAATGTTGTGATAAGAGGGATAAATACTCAGTATCCCCCATTCCGGATTTCAATGGAATATCTAAGTCAGATTTTTCTTTGTGAAAAGGATAATTATGATCGCCATGCATGCTAAAAGTGATTACTGAAGAGTTGTTTTCAAAAATTTTCGCCGTGCCATTTCCCTGATGAACATCTAAATCGATAATTAAAATTTTCTTGGCTAAATTATTTTTTAATAAATAGTTTGCGGCAACGGCCATGTCGTTTAACAAACAAAAACCTTCTCCTCTATCTGTAAATGAATGATGGGTTCCACCGGCTACATTCAGTGCTATCCCATTTTGGAGGGCATACAAACTACAATCAATTGTGCCTTGGGTAATCATGAATTCTCTTTGTATTAATGCCGGCGATTGTGGAAATCCAATCTTTCTTTGTTCTGCTGCAGAAAACTTTTGTTGTGTAAGTTTATTCAAATATTCTTTATCATGTGTCCATAAAACCACCTCTTCCAGACAAATACCGGGAGAAAACAATTGGCTTTTTGTAATGCTACCTTCATGCAATAATTGTTCAGGTATCAACTCATATTTCAACATCGGAAATCGATGGTTTTCGGGTAATGGATGCGCATATGCGGGGTTAAATGCAATTTTAATCATTTAATAAGAACGATTGACTGATTAATAATGGCAAAAATCTTTATTTGTTTATTCTTCTTAGCAAAGGATAAGCCACTAAACTTACTAAAGGCAGGTAGAATAAGCATTTTTTCGGTAATATGAAAACAAGGAAACTGCAGATGTTGTTTTCCCTTTCCTGAAATTCTTACACCGGGATGTAGATGCCCTGAAAAAATAAAATTTACATTTTCAGTCAATAATTTTTCTGTGGGATCATGACAAAAATCAACATTTGATAAGTTATAGATGCCTTCGTATGTGTTAATCCCTGCTTTTTCATACCATTCTGCCAATAAAATATCATGGTTCCCTTTAACAAGTATAAATGGAATGGTTGGAAAATCATTTCTCCATTTGATAAATAAGTTTAGCTCATCATTATTATGACTATGAAAAAGATCACCTACCACAATAACTCTTTCGGGAATAAAAAAAATAATTTGATCAAATAATCTTTGTAAATCCTCAATATTTATTTGCTGTGGAACCGGAATTCCATTTTTTCTGAAATGACCTGTTTTTCCAAAATGGAGATCTGATAAAATCAACGTTTTTTCTTCCTCCCAAAATATACATCTTTGAGGTGATAACCAGAAGGTGTTGTTGTTAATAATCTGTTTTACAGGTGCTGTCATGAGTTACATGCAAAGATACAGTAAGTGATGAATGGGTAATGTGAGAGAGAGTAAAGACATTTCATATAATTTGTACTCTTTATGATTTTTATCCTTCAAGCTGCAACTGCATCTTTCTAACTCTATCTTCCAATTTTTCTGATGAATGATTGTTTCTATTGAGCCCATCTACAATGATAGGAAAGGAGAGTGGAGTCAATTGTGTGGGGAAGGTAATCACTATTTTACTCTTACTTATTCTGTCTAATGCTATTCTAAGTCTTACTTCATCCATCTGTTGAGTAAATACCTCCTGATAGGCTTGTCTTAATAAAATATTTTTCGAATCATATTCTTCAAAAACTTTAAAAAGTAATGACGCTGACGACTGTAAGTGATGAGCTTTTTTCTTTTCTCCCGGCATACCTTGAAACAAAAGCCCACCAATGACGGCAATATCTCTAAATCTTCTTTTCGCCATTTCTGAATTGTTCATACTTTTTTGAATATCAATCAATAAGTTTTCCGCTGAAAACATTTCCGAAACATTGCTATCATCAATCGGAATGGGTTGATCGCTTAATAATTCAAAACCATAGTCATTCATAGAAATAGAAAAAGTAATGGGTAAGATTTTTCCTATTCTATAAGCAAGAATAGCGCTCATAGCTTCATGTACTTGTCTTCCTTCAAATGGATAAACCAATACATGATATCCATTTTTATCCTCAATGTGTTCAATGAGTAATTCATTATCACGTGGGATATGCGAAAGACACTTTTGCAATAAAAACAGCCCCTGTAAGCTCTTTATTTCGATATCTGATTCATCTACCAATGCTTTATTAAAGGTTTCTCTAAGAACTTTACCCAGGTTGGAGCTTAAACTCATTCGGCCTCCCATCCAGGAAGGAACAATCGATTTTTTTGAACTTGATTTTCGAACCATCACTGTCATTTCTTTTAACATAACCAGTTCTAGGTTTCTGCCTGCTAAAGTAAAAACATCTCCAGGCACTAATCGACTGATAAACCATTCTTCAATAACGCCTATATAGCCACCACTTAAAAACTTCACTTTCATAAGGGCATCACTAACGATGGTTCCGATATGCATTCGATGCCGCATAGCCATTCTGCGATTTGTTATTCGGTAGACACCATCTTCAACCGCTATTTTTTTGTATTCATCATATTGCTCTAATGTTTTACCGCCAATTGTAAGGTGTAATATTATTTCTTGCCATTCTTCTTTAGTAATATCTGCAAAACAATACGTGCTTTTAATTTCCAGAAATAATGTATCTGAAATAAAACCATCACTGATGGCCAATGTAGAAAGAAATTGTAGTAAAACATCGAAGCATAATTGAAGAGGATCTTTGCTTTCCAGTGAATTTTCTTTGATGGCTTGTTTTAAAGCAGCTACTTCTAATAATTCAAGTGAATGAGTAGGTAGGAAATAAATTTTACTGGTTTCGCCCCGCCTGTGACCACTTCTTCCGGCTCTTTGTAAGAATCTAGCTACTCCTTTTGGTGAACCTACTTGAATGACGGTATCAACCGGTCGAAAATCTACGCCCAAATCAAGACTGGATGTGCAAACCACTGCTTTTAGTTTTTCTGTATGCAAGGCTTCTTCAACCCATAAGCGTAATTCGGGATCTATGCTGCCATGATGCAATGCGATTGTACCTGCCAATTGGGGTGCAATAGAAAGAAGTGTTTGATACCAAGTTTCACTCATTCCTCTTGTATTGATGAAAATAAGGGTGGTTTTACTTTGCTCAATAATGGGAATGATTTTTTCTGCCATTCGAATACCAAGATGCCCCGACCAAGGATATTTTTCTATTTCATCGGGTAAAATCGATTCTATCTGAATCGATTTATCTATTTGTGCTTTGATAATAATTCCTTCTCGTTTAATTGGGGAAAGCAATACTTGTTTGGCTTCTAATAGATTTCCAATTGTTGCACTAATTCCCCAAATGCAGATGGGTTTGACTCTATTTATTCTATGTTCAATGGTCAATGGACTATCGACCATCGACTTCTTACAATTCACAATTCTGCTCAAAGCCAATTCTACTTGAACACCTCTTTTGCTACCCAAGAGTTCATGCCATTCATCTACGGCTATTATACTGAGTGCCTTAAACAATTCCGGATAATTTTTCTGGGCCAGAATTAAATGAAGGCTTTCGGGCGTGATGATGAGTACTTCCGGGGCATTCCGCTTTTGCTTTTGTCTGTCTGAAGTGCTAGTGTCGCCATTTCGAATGCCCACCCGCCACTGTATACCCAAATCAACAATAACTTCTTCCATGGCGCGGCCAATATCTTTGGCTAGTGCCCGTAAAGGAGTAATCCATATTAGCTGTAGGCCAATATTTTTTTTGGTAGTATAGTCATCAGGATTTTCATTGATAAATTGAATTAGCGCACCTAAGAAAATAGAAAAAGTTTTACCACAGCCGGTTGGGGCGTTTACCAAACCGCTTTCTTTATTAATAATATGTTGCCAGGTTTCTTTTTGAAAATTGAAAGGTTGAAATTTTTTTTTGGAAAGCCAAAGCATCACAATTTTGTATCCTTTGGTTCTTTGCAAAATCATCATTTGGTTTGAATCATTTTGGTGTGGGAAGTATGATACATTGTATCCAATTTTATTTTTTCAACTCAATGAAATAGTCATCGATGAAGAATGGGTCTCCTATCAAATCGACCAATCTGGAATTGAGTTCTGAATTGATCATTTTCAATTGATCGACTTAATCCGACCATCTATTTTTTTGATAAAATACAATTTCTTATTCTCTAAATAAAAAGGCGTTGCGCTAGACTTTATTGACTTTGTTGGTTGAAAATCGAAATCGTTAAACAATTTTCCCTCTTTATCCGATAAGTTATTTATTAATTTTTGTTCATGCTTCAATAAAAGTTTTGTGAAATGATACATGGATTCATAACCTTTAAAGACCATATCGCTAGGCCTGCCTGCATATTTGGCTTTGTATTTATTAGCAATTGACTGCATCAGTTTTTCGGAACTCAAAAAATTATAAGGTGTAGAATAAACAATTTCTGTTTCTTTTCCTGTGTTTTTAATACCGTCCCAAGTAGGCATTCCTATTATCGTTGCTTTATAGCTTTTTGCATCTGTTATTGTTTTAATGAGACGGATGCCAAATGTCTCGTTTAATGTTCCGGATACAATGATGCTTTTTTTTGTGCTGTCAAGATTGCTTAATATTCCATATTCATTGAAATCATCATCTAACGAAATGATATTCAGTTTTAAAGGAATCCCCAAAGTTTTTTTATTTAATTCTGTCAATTTGTTTTGAATCAAGTCTTCTATGGCCCCCTTTTTTCTAAAAATGTTAATTTTTTCAAGTGGATAATTACGATGCAGGTATTGATAAATGGCTTCAATATGTGTAATGATTGTTGGATTTACCATCGCAAAAAATGGGTTATCAGTAACACCGCCATCATTTGGATAAGTTGTTGAAATAAAAGGAATTTTGTGCTCCAAAGCGAAGTCGGCCAATAGTTTTACCTCATTACGAGAATTTAATGAGGCTATCATTAATGAAACATCGCCTAACGTAGAATTTTCTACAATTTGTTCAAGTGGTTCAGCCATACTTTTGGTATCAAAAAAGTATACTTCAAGTGGCGCTTTTTCTGTTTGCAAGGAATCAATGGCTAATAATATTCCATTGTAGAAATCCAATCCGGCTAATATTTGTTTCGGTAAATTTCTTTTGCCTAAAATATAGGTAGTATCAGTAAAAGCAGCATCAATATATATGGGAGCAAATACAGCAACCTTAATGGGCTTGGATGGTATGAATTGGCATACTGCATGTATGCCAAAAAATATTCCTATGACTAAAAAAAAGAAATTCTTTAAAAAATGCATAACCAATTTTTAGTCAAAGTTTAATACATTATTCCCATTCAATAGTCGCCGGTGGTTTACTACTGATATCATACACAACTCTATTGATACCTTTTACATTATTAATAATTTCATTCGAAATATTTGCTAGAAACTCATATGGAAGATGTGCCCAATCTGCCGTCATCCCGTCTACAGAAGTAACTGCTCGCAAAGCTACAGTGAATTCGTATGTTCTTTCATCACCCATGACCCCGACACTTTTAACCGGTAATAGAATCGTACCTGCCTGCCATACTTCTGCGTATAGATTATTGTCTTTTAATCCTTGAATATAGATATCATCGGCTGCTTGAAGCATGTTTACTTTTTCTTCAGTCACTTCACCCAATATTCTGATGGCGAGGCCGGGTCCGGGAAATGGATGCCGAGCAATCATATCAGCCGGAATACCTAATTCCAATCCCACTTTTCTAACTTCGTCTTTGAACAAAAAGCGCAAAGGTTCTACCAATTCCATATGCATGATATCCGGTAAGCCCCCTACATTGTGGTGCGATTTAATGGTTTGAGAAGGGCCATGTACACTAACACTTTCTATCACATCTGGGTAAATGGTTCCTTGACCCAAAAATTTCACGCCGGTTAGTTTTTTGGATTCTTCATGAAAGACATCAATAAATAATTTGCCAATTACTTTTCTTTTCTCTTCGGGATCTGTTTTACCTTTGAAAGCATCATAAAACAACTGTTTGGCATTGATCCCTTTTACATGTAAACCAACCTTTTTGTAAGTTTCCAGCACTTGTTCAAATTCATTTTTACGAAGAACCCCATTGTCAACAAAAATGCCATGCAGCCTGTTGCCAATTGCTCTGCTTATTAAGGTTGCAGCAACCGTACTGTCTACCCCACCGCTCAATGCCATGATTACATGATTATTACCAATCTGTGCTTTTAGTTTTTCAACTGTTTCATTTACAAAAGAAGCGGGTGTCCAGTTTTGGCTACATCCACATATCGCTGTTAAAAAGTTAAAAAGAATTTTTTTGCCTTCAATAGAATGGTACACTTCTGGATGAAATTGAATTCCATATAGATCTTTTACACCCGCTGTGCTTTTCTTAAATCCGGCTACAGGTATGCTTTCAGTGGTGGCTAACATTTCGAAGCCTTCGGGTAATTGTGTTATGGAGTCACTGTGACTCATCCATACCTGTGATTGTTCTGCGACACCCAAGAATAAAATGTCTTCTTTTTGAATGTGCAGCTTAGCACGTCCATATTCTCTTTTATTAGATTTGTCTACTCGTCCGCCAAAATTTTTGGCGGTCAATTGTGCACCATAACAGATACCTAAAACGGGTACCTGTTTAATAAATGAGGCAATGTCAACAGAAGGCGCATTTTCTTCATTTACGCTATAGGGGGATCCACTTAAAATAATGCCTTTAAGTTCCGGCCCTATTTCAAAAGCTTTTTGAAAGGGAATGATTTCGCAAAACACATTTGCTTCCCTTACTGCCCGGGCAATTAACTGGGTAAATTGGCTTCCAAAATCGAGAATTAGTATTTTTTCTGTCATGTCTGCGAAGGTAACAGAATTTTCAATCGCACTAAAACAGGAAAATTCTCAAAAAATGGGTGAGCGGTAAACTTATTACAGTAACGGTTTTGTAACTTTCAACCCTAAATCTTTGTTATGAAATCAATTTTGATGATTCTTTCCATTATGTTAATATCGGCTACCTCCTGTCGTTGGATAGGTTATAAACAGATTAAAGGCAATGGAAATATTGTTTCCCAAGACAGAAGTGTAAATTTTGCCGAAAAAATTAAACTTGCGGGCAGTTTTGATGTTGAAATTACCCAGGGGCCGGTTACTTCAGTAAAAGTGGAAGCGGACGAGAATATCCTTCCTTTTATTTTCACTAAAGAGGAGGGGGGCTTTTTGGTAATCAAAACAAAAGAACGTGTCAATATTTCCACTGATCATACCATTAAAGTCTATATTACCACCAACAAAATAGAGCAACTTCAATTAGCGGGTAGTGGCAATATTATCGGTAAAAATAAATTTACCGGAAGTAATAAATTAACGCTTAAAATAGCAGGAAGTGGCGATATGACGATGGATATAAATACACCTGAAATTATTGCAGAAATAGCGGGTAGCGGAAATATAACGTTAACAGGAGAGACAAAAGACGAAACCATTAAAATAGCCGGTGTTGGCGATTTAAATGCAGAAGGATTGAAAGCTGAGAATGTAAAAGTGAAAATAGCAGGAAGTGGAAATGTGAAAGTTTTTGCAGACCTTATGTTGGATATTAATATCGCAGGTGTAGGTTCTGTATTTTATAAAGGAGGGGCTACAGTAAAACAAAAAATAGCCGGAAGTGGGGAAGTTAAAAAAATTGAATAGTAAGCAGTTTCAGCCATAAGTTATTAAATATAGTGGGTGGTTTTGATCCGCTGTGTTTCGAAAAATTTTAATTTGTGATGTTTTAAAATTGATTCCTCCAATGGCATTTTCACATAAAATTTTGTTAGTTGAGGATGAGATCAAACTTGGACAAGTAATCTTTGAAGAATTAACGAGTAATGGGTTTACGCCGCATATTGCCATTGACGGTCTTGATGCTGAGCGACTCTTTAATCAGCATACTTATTCACTTGTTATATTAGATATTAACCTGCCCTTTAAAAATGGGTTTGAATTGTGTAAAGAATTTCGGAAATTGAATAGCAAAGTGCCCATTATTATGCTAACTGCAGCGGGTGAGATACATGATAAAGTGAAGGCTTTTGATTATGGGGCTGATGACTATATTGTAAAGCCGTTTCATTTTGTTGAGTTAATTGCCAGAATACAGGTTTTTTTAAAGCGTTCAGTGTCAAAAGAAGCCACGGATAAGATCATCATTGAGGATATGGTAATTGATAACTTATTAAAAACAGTTACTCGAAAAGGAATCAATATAAACCTTACTGCAAAAGAGTTTGCCTTGTTAACTTTATTGGCTACGAATAAAGAAAAAATAAGTTCAAAGCAAGAAATATTACAAAAAATTTGGGATATCAATTTCGATACGGGTACTAACACCATTGAAGTTTATATTAGTTTTCTCCGTAATAAAATTGACAAACCTTTTGATCGAAAATTGATACATACAAAACCCGGTTTTGGATATTATCTCAAATAAATCTTGGGTGCATGAATTTAAAAATAAGATTTGCACTGATTTTTACTATTTTTTCAGGCATCATTTTATCACTTTCTTTAGGGTCTATTTTTTTATTGTCTTCAAATTATCGAAAATCAACATTCTACAATCTATTGAAAAATAATGGCTTACATTACTATAGCCGTGTTTTGCCTTTTGGGAAATATAACAGTGATACCTCCGGCATATATCAAAAAGAATTACAAAGTCAACTTAAGAACCAGCCCAATATTATTATTTTAGATTCTAACCGGATGATTCTTCATTCCTACCCGAATACCTTTCCATTCAATATTTCTGCTGCCCGGTTTAAAGAAATTAAAGAACAACAAGAATTATTTTGGACAAATAACAATCGCTATGAATTTGCCGGGGTCTTTATTAAAAAAAATAATTACGTTATTATTGTTAGCGGATATGATAACACTGGTTTTGCAAAGCTGAGGGATTTAGCTTGGATTCTTTTCATCTTATTTATAATCGGGTTATTATTGGCTCGACTAATAGCATATTTATTTATCAAACATGCTTTATTACCTTTAACTAATTTAAGCTTGCAAATAAAAGAGACTAACTTTTCAAACCTTACTCATCGAATAGATATTGGAAAATCTTCTGATGAAATAGATGCAATTGCGAGAAACTTTAATGAAATGTTGGATAGACTGAATGGTGCGATTGATGCCCAGAAAAATTTTGTATTTCATGCTTCTCATGAATTGAGAACACCCTTGGCAACTATGCAGTCGATCACCGAGTCTGCGCTCAATAAAGATTTGTCTATTTCTGACTATAAAAAAACACTCTATTCATTACAAGAAGAGCAACAGGAATTGATAGAATTAACCAATTCTTTATTGTTAATTTCTCGATATGACAACCTGGATTATATACAGGATTTTACGACCATTAGAATTGATGAAATACTGTATGAAACCATCAGTCATGCTAAGAAAATGTTTAATAATTTGGATGTGCAATTATTGTTTAATTCAATTCCCGAATCAGACGAAGATTTTATCATCTTTGGAAATGCAACCTTGCTGAAAGCCGTCTTTACAAACCTAATAAAAAATGCATACTTGTATTCTATTGATCAAAAAGTGGTTATTCAGTTAGAAACAGATGGGAAAGTGATTTTTGTTCATTTTGACAATTTCGGCACACAACTACCGGTTGATGAAACTGATAAACTAATGACACCTTTTTTCCGAGGAGGCAATGCTTTAAAAACCAAAGGGTATGGGTTGGGATTGTCTATTGTGCATCGTTATATTACAAGTCATAAGGGAACAATCAACTATACACCCATTGGTGAAAAGATCAACCGGTTTACCATCACTTTGAATAATGCGATGATGCATGACCGGGCACAAAAAAGCCAATCAATGTAATTGATTGGCTTTCAATACTTTGTAGAATATTAATTAAGCGGCTTTTGCTGCATTACCTTTTTTGGTAAGCTTACTTTTCAAATTGGCAGCTTTGTTTTTATGAATAATACCTTTTTTTGCTAATTTATCAATCATAGAAACCACATTCGGTAACTGCTCTACATAAACCGTGTTTTCTGTATTTGCTTTTAAGTCGCGAATCGCGTTACGAGTGGTTTTACCATAATAACGGTTACGATCTCTGCGTTTTGCGGATTGTCTTACGTCTTTCTTTGTTGCTGCGTGGTTTGCCATGTTCTGCTTTTTTAAGGACGGCAAAGGTAAGGAATAGGACTGAAATTGTGAAATTTAAAGTAAAATAATTACTAAAAAGTGGGAAAAGTCGGAAAAGTCAGGAAGTTGGCAAGTCCGGAAGTCGTTTTCTTGACCCATAGTACACCATCTTCCCCACTTTCTGACATGTCGACTTCCGGACTTCCGGACTTTTCCGATTTTTGTCCAATTTTCTGCTATCAATGAACGATGTTTGTACACGAATTATACCAAAAAGAAGCAAAACTAGACAAATGAAGGACTTTTCTTATATCACCAACTCCCACCCCGCATTTATTGAAAGTTTGTACAATGATTTTGCAAAAGATCCAACATCGGTTGATGCGGATATGCGAAAATTTTTTGAAGGATTCGACTTTGCCATTTCTAACGGCGTTACTCCAACAAATGGGAAAGTTTCAGATAGCCCTATATCGGATATCGATTGGATGAAAGAAATTAAGGTGTATCGACTTATTTTGGGTTATCGGAATAAAGGGCATTTATTGGCCACCACCAATCCAATTAGAACAAGAAAAGACAGAGGTGCCAACCTGGATTTAGGTTTCTTTGGTTTGTCAAAAGCGGATTTATCAACCATTTATCAAGCGGGAAATTTAATTGGTCTTGGGGCTGTTAGTTTAGAAGTGATATTGGCACATTTACAAAAAGTATATGCGCATCACGTAGGTATTGAATTCAAATACATCAGTGATCAAAAAAAGATAGATTGGTTAACTGCACAAATGGAAAAACATTTTGCTTTACCCATTGCTTTAGAACAGAAAAAAAGAATTTTAGAAAAGCTAAATGAAGGTGTGATGTTTGAGAAATTCTTGCACACAAAATACATTGGCCAGAAAAGATTTTCTTTAGAAGGGGGAGAAACCACGATTGCTGCATTAGATGCCATTATTAACATCGCGGCAAACAATCATGTGCAGGAGGTAGTCATTGGTATGGCACATAGAGGGAGGCTCAATATTTTGGCAAATATCATGGGCAAGACGTATGAGCAAATTTTCAGTGAATTTGAAGGAACGGCCATACTTGACCAAACCATGGGAAGTGGGGATGTTAAATACCATATGGGATACGGTAGTGAAGTGAAGACGGCGGATGATAAAACCATGCATTTGAAACTAATGCCCAATCCCTCACATTTAGAAGCGGTGGATCCGGTAGTTGTTGGTTTTTCGAGAGCAAAAGCAGATGTTTTGTACCAAAGTGATTTTGATAAAATCTTACCCATTCTTATTCATGGTGATGCCTCAGTGGCAGGTCAGGGTATTGTGTATGAAGTATTACAAATGAGTAATCTCAGAGGATATTATACAGGGGGCACCATTCATTTTGTGATCAATAACCAAATAGGCTTTACCACTGATTTTGATGATGCAAGAAGTTCAGATTATTGTACCTCTATTGCAGCCATGGTGCAAGCTCCGGTGCTTCATGTGAATGGAGATGATGCAGAGGCCGTAGTAAAATGTGCTGAAATAGCTACACGTTACAGAGAAGAATTTAATAGCGATATTTTTATAGATATGGTTTGTTATCGTAAGCACGGACACAATGAAGGCGACGATCCAAAATATACCCAACCTCAATTATATGCACTAATTGATAAGCACCAGAACCCCAGAGAAATTTACACTAAATTTTTGATAGAGAATGGTGAAGCAGATGCCCAACAATTGGCAAAAGACATGGAAAAGAAGTTCTGGGCAGATTTGCAAGAAAGACTGGATGAAATAAAACAAAACCCTTTACCCTATAATTATCAACCCCCCGAATTAGTCTGGAAAAGTTTACGCCGCGCAACACAAGAAGATTTTGATTCATCACCCACCACTGCTTTGGGAGAAGAAGAATTAAAAAGTTTGTTTAATAGTTTGATGAAATGGCCTGCAGATTTTCAACCTTTGAAAAAAGTTGAAAAGCTTTTGCAGGAAAAAAACAAACTCTTAGAGAATGAACAAAAAATTGACTGGGCCACTGCTGAATTATTAGCCTATGGATCTTTATTGATTGAAGGTAACATTGTAAGAATGAGTGGTCAGGATGTACAGCGTGGTACATTTAGTCATAGACACGCCATTTTAAGAGATGAAAATACCAACAAAGGGTATAATCGATTGAATCACTTTCAGGAAAAACAAGAAAAATTTCGCGTTTATAACTCCTTATTGAGTGAGTATGGGGTGTTAGGTTTTGAATATGGCTATTCAATGGCCAATCCCAATGCATTGGTCATTTGGGAAGCACAATTTGGTGATTTTTCTAATGGAGCGCAAACCATGATTGATCAGTTTATTGCTGCCGGTGAACAAAAATGGCAAAGACAGAATGGATTGGTTATGTTATTACCACACGGTTATGAAGGTCAGGGGCCCGAACATAGCAGTGCCCGTTTAGAAAGATTTTTACAATTAAGTGCAGAGTTAAATATCGTGGTAACTAATATTACAACGGCAGCCAATCTATTTCATGCTTTGCGAAGACAATTAACTTGGAGCTTTCGTAAACCATTGATTAACTTTTCTCCAAAAGGAAATTTACGCAATCCGGTTACGTATAGTCATATCAGTGATTTTACAAAAGGTGGGTTTAAGGAATTGATCGATGATACATTTATAGAAGATTCAACACAAGTAAAAAAAGTATTGCTCTGTTCCGGCAAACTTTATTTTGAAATGGCGGATAAGCAAATGAAAGAAAACAGAAAGGATATTGCAATCGTTCGTCTTGAACAAATTTATCCATTGCCTTTTAAACAATTGGATGTGTTGCACAGAAAGTATTCCAAAGCTACTTGGTTCTGGGTACAAGAAGAACCCTTGAACATGGGTGCTGCAGGCTTTTTACAAATGAACCTAAAGACAATTAATTTTGGAGTTATTAGCCGAAATGCGAGCGCATCAACTGCAACAGGCTATCATAAGGTTCATACACAGGAACAACTTGAAATTATTGAAACAGCATTTAGTATATAATTAGTAATAAGTAGTTAAGAATTAGTAATTACTGAAACATTGTATAATGACTACAAACAACAGACTACAAACTACAAACTGAATTTTTTTATATGATAGATATTAAAGTGCCAACCATTGGGGAATCCATTAATGAAGTTACCCTGCTAAAGTGGACTAAAAAAGAAGGTGATTGGGTAGAAAGAGATGAAGTGATTGCGGAACTGGAAAGCGAGAAAGCTACTTTTGAAGTGAATGCTGAAAAGGCAGGTGCTATTAAGCTTATGGCAAAAGAAGGCGATACTTTACAAATCGGTGAAGTTTTAGCTCAGATTGATGAAACTGCAACAAAACCGGAAGGGAATAAGAGTGGCGATGTACAAAGTATGAAAGCCCCCACTGCAAAACCGGAAGCCCAAAGCCGGAAACCGGAAACAATAACAGCAACTCCATCTAATGATATCAAAGCTTCTCCAGTAGCATCTGCTATGATTGCAGACAAAAAAGTAGATACTTCTTCGATTAAAGCATCCGGCGTCGGTGGAAAAATAATGAAGCACGATGTGTTGGAGGCCTTGGCTAATCCGGGTAAGAAAGCATTTGCAGGCAATGAATTGTTTACGCGCAATGTTCGGCAGGAAAAAATGAGTAACCTCCGCAAAACCATTAGCAGACGTCTGGTAGAATCAAAAAATACAACTGCTATGCTTACCACTTTTAATGAAGTGGATATGACTCGCATTATGGATGTTCGTAAGCAATACAAAGATAAATTCAAAGAAATACATGGGGTGAACCTGGGGTTCATGAGCTTTTTTGCAAAGGCTTGTGCCATTACATTGGGGGGATGGCCTTCTGTGAATGCATACATTGATGGCGATCAAATTTTATATCACGATTATGCGGATATTAGTATTGCTGTCAGCACGCCCCGGGGGCTAACCGTTCCCGTAATCAGAAATGTTGAAAGCTTGGGTATGGCAGACATAGAAAAGAAAGTGGTAGAACTTGCCGGAAAAGCAAGAGACAGTAAGCTTACGGCAGAAGATTTACAAGGGGGAACTTTTACGATTACCAATGGTGGAGTTTTTGGAAGTTTGATGAGTACACCTATCATTAATATTCCGCAAAGTGCCATTTTGGGCATGCATAAAATCCAAGATAGGCCAATGGCTATCAATGGTCAAGTAATTATCCGTTCTATGATGTACTTGGCGTTGAGTTATGATCATAGAGTTATTGATGGAAGAGAAAGTGTGAGCTTTTTGGTTAGGGTAAAAGAATTATTAGAAAACCCTGAATTATTATTGATGGGTAAGGATCCTGTGAAAACTTTGTTGGAAGTGTAAAAACCCTAAGCTTACCACACAGCCTCACGCCGCAGCCCCACCCCCCAGCCCCCTGAAGGGGAAGATAGGGATAGAAAAACATTATATTTGAGCTTGTTGCAATATTGCAACAGATTTTTTTAATTTCTCCTTTGCACCGACGCTGAAGCTTTAGCGCAAGCATCAGGGGGCTAGAGGGTGGGGTATGCGTTTTCAATCTTATTTTAATACAGCAGTGATTATTCTTAGTCGGTACAATGGAGAACTGCCATTGGTCCATTTTTTAAAACAGTATTTTTCTCAGCAAAAGAAACATGGGTCAAAGGATCGAAAATTCATAACACATCTCTGTTATGTTTATTTTCGATTAGGGCATGCATTAAAAGAGGAATCCATAGAAAATAGGTTGAAAATTGCTTTGTTTTTATGCAATGAAACGGTAGGTGACTGGTCCATATTATTTGAGGAGTCCTGGTTAATTCATTGGAAGAAGGAATTTGATATGCGAGTCAGGTTCATCCAAACACAGTTTCCTGCTTTTTCTATTGATACTGTTTTTCCTTTTTCAGATGAATTGAGCGATGGTATTGAGAAAGAAAAATTCATCCTGGCACATTTCATCCAGCCCGATCTTTTTTTACGCATCCGGCCCGGGAAAGAAAAAGTAATTCAGCAAAAACTAACAGAACACCAAATTCCCTTCCATCATCTCACACCTAATTGTTTAGTGCTGCCTAATGCCAGTAAAATAGATACAATACTTGAGATAGATAAAGAAGTAGTTATACAAGATTACAGCTCACAAAGAATCGCAGAATTTTTACAACCCCAAACCCCAAACCCCAAACCCCAAACTAATCTATGGGACTGTTGTGCCGCAAGTGGCGGTAAATCTTTATTAGCGATTGATCATCTTACGAATATTAGATTAACAGTTTCAGATTTACGCCCCGGTATTTTGCAGAATCTTAAAATAAGATTTGAAAAAGCAGGCATCAAAAATTATCAGTCTTTTATTGCAGACCTCACAGATTCAAAATTCATTACTTCCAAAATTTTACAAAACGCGAATTTCAATCTTGTTTTATGCGACGCTCCCTGCAGTGGCAGTGGTACTTGGAGCAGAACGCCGGAGCAATTGAGTTTCTTTTCAACACAGAAAATTTTTGAATATGCTAAGATGCAAATAAAAATATTAAAAAATATCATTCCCTTTATAGCTCCGAATGGGTACTTACTTTACATTACCTGCTCTGTTTTTAAAAAGGAAAATGAAGAAGTCGTTTCTTTCATTACAAACAATTCAAATCTGGAATTATGTAAGATGGAATTATTAAAAGGCTATGATATGAAAGCCGATTCTATGTTTGCAGCTTTATTTAGAAGAAAAGAGGGTTGAAGTAGTTAAAGGGGTTAAAGTAGTTAAATCAGGTTAAAGAAGTTAAATCAGGTTAAAGTAGTCAAACAAGTTAAAGTAGTTAAAACAGGTTAAGGAACTTTAAAAAATAAAAGCGATAAATGCGGTTAAAAAGTTGAAAAAAATATACACATATTTAACCCTTCTAACCCCTTTTAACTACTTTAACCCTTTTAACCTCATCTAACTACACTAAACCAATTCCCCCCGCTGAATAATCCCACCACCCATCACATCATTGCCTTCATAAAAAACAGCACTTTGTCCCGGCGCAATACCTTTTACATTTTCGTAGAAACGTGCACGGATGCCATTGTCGGAAGTATATAAATTGCTTAATGCACCTTTGTCTTTGTAACGGATTTTAGTAATGGCTTCCATGCCTTCTGAAATGCCATCATATTTCATCCAATTAATTTTGCCAACCAGCATATCATTTTGTTCCAAATCTGATTCGTCACCCAATACAACAATATTGGTTTCCGGATGGATAGAAGTAACATATACCGGATGTCCCATGGCAAGCAAACCTTTTCTTTGACCAATGGTATAAAAAGGATAGCCTTTGTGTTGCCCTAATTTTTTTCCGGTCTTATCTGTAAACCAACCCCCATTTACTTTTTCTTCCAATCCGTCAACCCTTCTTTTTAAGAAGCCACGATAATCATTGTCAGGTACAAAACAGATCTCATAACTTTCACTTTTTTTGGCCAACTCTGGATAGCCTAAGTCGATAGCCATTTGGCGAATGGCAGACTTACGGTATCCACCCAGTGGCAGCATGGTGCGACTTAGTAGTTCTTGGTCAAGTCCCCACAATACATAGCTCTGGTCTTTGGTTTCATCCAATCCTTTGCTAATGACGAAACGGTTATTGTCATGTTTGCGCACAAGGCCATAATGACCGGTGGCAATAAATTCGCAATCCAATGCATTGGCGCGCTTTAACAAGGCACGCCATTTAATATGCGTATTGCACATCACGCAAGGGTTGGGAGTGCGTCCGGCAAGGTATTCATCAACAAAATTCTCAATTACAAAATCGCCAAATTCCTCTCTAATATCTAAAATAAAATGCGCAAACCCATGGTGTACTGCCGCTTGACGAGCATCATTGAATGATTCAATATTGCAACAACCGGTTTCTTTTTTGCTCGTGCCGCTGCTGGCATAATCCCAGGTTTTCATGGTGATGCCCACCACTTCATAGCCCTCTTGGTGTAACATCAATGCTACAACGGTACTATCAATACCCCCACTCATGGCCACCAGTACTTTTCCTTTCCTACTCATTACACTCAATTTTGGCAAAAGTAGAATAAGAATCGGAGAAGGTCAGATTTAGCAAGGCTTTGACTTAGCTAAAATCTTACGAAAAGCGAAATAACTGTCTTGTCCATGGACTATGGACCATAGTCCATCGACAGTTTACCGTCAATTTTCTGTAAAAAAAGGGTATAAGTACTCAATTCTCGTACACAGCTTTTCCCGATATTTACCAAAATTGAATCGTATGATAAAGATGTCGGTAATTGGTAATCTTGGAAAAGATGCCCTCGTAAACAATGTGAACGGTAAAAATGTAATCAACTTTACAGTAGCCCATACTGAAAAATTTAAGGATGCACAAGGCAATCAAAAAGATAAAACTATTTGGGTTGACTGTGCCTATTGGACAGACAGAACTGCCGTGGCCCCATATTTAAAAAAAGGAACACAGGTATATGTGGATGGACAACCGGATGTGAGAACGTATACTACCCAAGATGGGAGAAATGGTGCTACCTTGAGTCTTCGAGTTGCCAGCGTACAATTATTAGGAACAAAAGGGAATGATGGTGGCAGTAATAGTAATGATGGCGCTGGAAATAGTTATCAACCTGCATCCAGTGCTTCCGTTTCTTCTCCAAGTGCCGGAGAGTTAACAGAGCCATTAGATGATCTTCCATTTTAATAACTTAGCAACGAAAAAATTTAAGGAGATACACTTATTAGGTGATATCTCCTTTTGTTTTATATTAGGGTTTGCTGAAATTAAAAAGTAAGTTATGAGGTATGTAATGAGCTTGGTTTTACTTTTTATCCTAGTTGAATCTATTTCTGCACAAATGAAAAAGGTTTCCACTGAAGTATTAATTGTGGGAGGAACCACTGGTGGCATTGCAGCGGGTATGCAAAGTGCCAGGAGTGGTGCCAATACTTGGATCATTGAACAAACAACCTGGTTAGGTGGAATGATTACTGCTGCGGGTGTTAGTTGCACGGATGGGAACAATGATTTACCCAGCGGTATTTGGGAAGAGTTTCGTCAAGCATTATACAAACATTATCAAACAAAAAATCTTTTTACAGGATGGGTGAGTGAAACTTGTTTCGAACCCCATGTTGGGGATAGTATTTTTAAAGCGATGGCTGCCAATGAAAAAAAATTACAGGTTAGCTATGGTTGGTACTTTGATAAGGTTTTGAAAAAAGATAACAAAGTATTGGGGGCACAATTCATCAATCAAAAAGGAGAACGGTTAGAAGTTTCCGCAATCGTAACAGTCGATGCCACTGATTTAGGTGATGTATTTGCAGATGCAGGTGCCGGATATGATATAGGTACAGAGGATAGTTCTCAGAGTGGCGAAAGTATAGCACCCGGTAAAAGTAAAGTGATACAAGACCTAACTTGGGCAGCAACCTTGCAGGAGTTTAGCAAAGGAACCGATCATACAATTGCAAAACCACAAGACTATGATCCACTAAAATATTTCTGTAGCACTAGTGAAGCCCCCTGTAACGCAAAACCTTATGCATCAAATACCCAAAAAGTATTGGACTATGGCAAACTTCGTGTTTCTAAAGGGGCACCCATTAAGTACATGCTTAACTGGCCGGCACATGGTAATGATGATTATTTAGATGTGGTAGAAATGAAACCGATTGAGCGTGAAAAAAAATATGCTCAATCAAAAAATCAAACGCTAGGGTTTGTTTATTTTTTACAAACCACACTTAAACAAAAACATATTGGTTTTGCTGAAGATGAAATGGATAAAGGCATGGCTTTCATTCCTTACAACCGAGAGGGGAGAAGGGTGAAAGGAGTTGTTCGATTTAATATCAATCATATTCAAACACCATACAACTATACACTATATAGAACCGGCATTTCTGTGGGTGATTATCCGGTAGATCATCATCATGCACAATACCCCGGTAAAGTGCCACCCATTCCTTTTCCACAAGTGCCATCATTTAGTATTCCTTTGGGTGCATTAATTCCCAAAAATTTGGAAGGTTTGATTGTTTGTGAAAAAGGAATTTCCGTAAGCAATATTGCGAATGGTACCACAAGATTGCAACCGGTGGTTTTATTAACCGGTCAGGCTGCCGGGGTATTAGCCGCTAAAGCGGTCAATAAAAATGGGTTACATATTCAATCAATCAATATTAGAGAAGTTCAAAAAGATTTGCTTACAGCAAAATGTTATTTGCAACCATTTGTAGATATCACACCCAAAGATCCTGCATGGGAATCGGTACAAATTGTTGGTTCTATGGGGATGATAAAAGGTATTGGGAAAAGTGTCGGTTGGGCCAATAAGACTTTTTTTTACCCAGATAGCTTAATGGAGTATAATCAACTGATTAATGCTATTAAAGAGATATTTAGTAAAACTGATTTTGCAAAAATTAATCATACTCGTTATATTAATCTCGATAATATTTTGAATATTTATCAAACTATTAATAGAGAAAAGTATGCCAAAAATACTATTGGTGAAAAATTGAAAAACATGCAAAAAAATTTGCTGCCCTTTCATCTTCCCAAAAAAGACAATCAGGCAAGTTTAACACGAAAAGAAACGGCTATTTATCTTTCTTATTTATTTAATCTCTTTGATGATTTTCGAGTGAATTTGCAAGGGGAATACATTGTGCAGAAATAGGAGAACTAAGATGTATCTATTAAAAAGTACGCCACAGATTCACAGATAATTTTTTTCTTCAATCTGTGCATCTGTTGCGAATATTTCCCTCATTTTTTAGTTCTTTCAAAATCAAGTACCCTCTTTTCAATCTCCTCTCTACTAACAGCTAGTTGTTGATTATCTAAATTAATCACCATTAAATAACCGGTTTTCCCGGGGGTTGATAAAAAACCATTGGCTAGGTTAAACTGTTCACTCTGTAAAAATGTTCCGTTAAAAATATTCCAAGTCTCTTTCGCACATAAACAACCCATGGTAGGGGTTAACGGATAATAGGGTTTGTCCTTAAAGTAATCGGGATCAATGGTCGTGCCATGAGCAATGATTTCAGTGCGCCCGATTTTTCCGGCTATAAAAGATTCTGTAATGGGATAATACGATCGCCAAGATTCCGGTAATAAATCCAAATAGTTGGTAAGTCTATCTTTTGAAGAATCATAAGGCGTATGCCAGAAAACGCTATCCGTTTCATTGGGCATCAACAATTGAATATTGGGTGTGGGTCCGATAAATTTATTATGCGATACTTCTGTTCCCTGAATACTATACATTCCCTGCGGGGTGCTGCCATTGGTAATAAAGTAAGGCAGATCGGAAGCTGATCTGGCCAACTGTTCAAAAGTCAATAATTTGCCATTGGCATCTTTACAAAAACTACCGTCTTCGTTTTGAATAATTGCTATGCCAGGGTAATCTCTGTTCCATCTTTGAAATGAATAGATCATTTTTTTACCGGTCTTTTGTTGGTTTTGAAAAAGCAAACTAAGATCTGGTATGGGTTGAGATATTTGCGAAGCATGCGTTAGTAAATAATTTTCTAGTGCAACTAAAATTGGTTGCTCACGAAAATTGGGGAACTGTAAACCCATTTGTTTAATAAGTTCATTTTTATTGTTTGCACTTGCATCATTTTTGAAAAGATACAGCACTTGCATGGCAAATAATTTTGGAATCTTTTCCAACATCATCAATTCCTGAATTTCTTTGTAATACACACTTGGATATACGCCATATACTGCTTCCAGAAAAGCTCTTTTTGTGTCGGTTTCTAATAATGCGTATTGGTTAAATAGGTTATGAAACCCTTTTTCTATTTCGGCAGACCGCAATAAAAATTGAGAAATGGCCCAGCAGGCTTCTCGGTATTGGTCTTCGCTATTGCTATCTAATGGCGTTAAGAAAGTTGTATTGACAATTCTGTTGCGCATGTTTTTATCAAAATCAATCCGCCGTTGATACAATACAAAATCGGTATTGATTGAGTCTCTTGATAACTGAGCGATTGAATAGGCACCACTCAACAACAATACTGCCAATAAAAACTGTTGTTTCATTTCATAAAATTAAGTATAAATACCTAGTAATAGTCGCTCGGCTCTGCCGAGTGACTATTATACCTTGGCTTCCAGCCAAAAGACAGGCAAAGGTGGAAGGGCAAAAAGTCAAAAGTAAATTGTCAAAAGCCAAAAGCCAGGAAAAGGTGGAAGGGCAAAAAGTCAAAAGTAAAAATAAAATAAAATAAAATAAAATGTCAATTGCAAAAACTAAGACAAGTATTAAAACTCACTTTAAAAATATTGTTAGTATCCCAAAATACACACTTGAAAAGCTAATATTCTAAATCATTTTTATGAGCGAATTGCGCAAATCAAATTACAATTCAGTCTTTTTTATAACCTTATCAGTTGTTAGCTGGGTTGATGTATTTACCCGGAAAGCGTATTGTGATGAGATTGTAAAAAACATACAGTATTGTCAAAAGCATAAGGGCCTAGAATTATATGCATATGTTTTCATGAGTAATCATATGCATTGGTTAGCCGGACAAAAAGAAGGGCGACTAAATTATCTTTTACGTGATTTTAAAAGTTATACGGCAAAGCAATTATTAACAATGATATATGATAGTCCTGAAGAAAGTAGGAGAGATTGGATGAAAATCGTTTTTCAGTACAATGCTAAATTTCAAAGGCAAAATGCAGCGAATATGTTTTGGCAGAAGACCAATCATCCGATTGATTGCTATAATACGAAAATACTTCTACAGAAGTTGAATTATATACATTTAAATCCGGTAAGGGCTGGGTTGGTAACTGAGCAGGAACATTGGTGGTATAGTAGTGCAAATCCGCGATCGCCTATTACTGTGATGGATTATTAATAGTTTCAACCTTTTTTTGGTCCGGAGGACCAGTTATAGTAGCCACTCGGCGGAGCCGAGCGGCTACACGAATGCCAATTTAAATTTGTAAATATTCTAAAGCAGTATATTTTTTAAGGCGTCATCCAATGTTGTAAACATACTTTTTTCGTACTGTAATAATTATATATTTTTTATTAGCTTGTTGTTGCAAATTTGTGTTATATTAGGGTGCAATATTTATCCTAATTATGAAAAATAGATTTCTAACCATTGGACTACTGGTAACAATTTGGTGCTTGTTTCTTGTGTCAGCCTATTCGCAAATAAAACCGATAAAATTTACATTCACAGCTAGTGAGATATCCAATAATAAATATGATATTCATTTGTTAGCCTCAATAGAAAAGTCCTGGCATATTTTTGCTTTAGATCAGCCTAAAAAATCCAGTATTTTTCCAACATCAATAAAATTCAATAAAAACCCATTGATTAGTTTAGAAGGTAAGATAAAAGAGATAGGTAATAAAGAATTTGTCAATGAAAGACTTACAAATGTTTCCTATTGGCAGTATGGAGAAAAAGTAGATTTTGTTCAATCAATACAATTAAAGTCATCTGTAAATACTACTATCTCCGGTTCAATTAGTTTTCAGGTATGTAATGCGAGCACTTGTTTACCAACAAACACATTGCCTTTTGTTATAGAACTTAAGAAAGGTTAGAAATACCAGGAATAAAACCTTCTATGGCTGATATTCCCTGTTCATCAACGGGGGGGGGGTAATTATTAAACCTAGCCTGCTTTGCAATACCCTGTTGTAAAGCATACATCATTAATTCATGTCTACTGCCGGTTCCTATTTTTTCTTTGAGTGTTTTTGGGTAATTATAAACTGTGTCTTTTGAAACATTCATTAGTTCTGCAATTTGTTCAAAAGAAAGCGAAGTAGATAGTAGCTGCAAAAACATTCTTTCTTTTTGTGTAATAGCACAATGCGGAGAGTTGTTTGTTTTTATAACAGGAGCAGTTGCAGAAATATAAAATTCTTTATCACCCAATGCTTCATCAATAAAAGGGTTACCTACGTTAATATTGTTAAAAGCGTTTAATAGTAATTCTTCTGAAAGGTTTTCTTTAATAACAAAGCCTTTGGCACCCGCCTCCAATATCTCTTTAACAATACCGGGGTCTTTATGGTAGGAAATTACCAGCACTTTTATATCCGGATAAGCGATTGATAAATAGTTAGTAGTTGCTAAACCATCCATCACACTCATTTCTATATCTAAGATGGCAAATGCAGGAATTTGGTTGGTGGCATTGAGTTTTTCAAGTAGCTGAAAGCCATTACTGGCTTCAATTGAAACTGAGTAATCGACCAATTTCGAAATCATGTTAACGATTAATCCCCTTATTTGCAGATTATCTTCTGCTAATGCAATTGCAATCATGTTGTAATTTGTAAACTAAATTGAATGCGGGGGGAATCGTTTAGTTCGTAATCAAACATAACAAGAAAAAATGATAGTTTGGGTTAAAAGAAATTGTTAAACCTTACAATTCACTAAATTTTTATTTGTAGTCGAATCTGCGTTTTGTTTCAATAAAAAACTACAACGTATTATAGTGTGCAATTTTTCACTAATTGCATATAACCATTTTATTCCAAATAAAAAAGACCGATATCGGTCTTTTTTAAATAAAAGAAGGCTGGTAAGTTTGGGTTGTCATTAAAATCCAATAAACTATAGCTAAAGAAATGGAAAAAACCATATTAAGCAATCATAACTGATGAAGTTTTTTAGAAATTAATTTATTTAAACAATATTGATTAGCGCATCAATTGGTGTTACTCCTTAATTAATCAAAAATTTGCTGGCAGGCAGACAAAAAAAGGACGTTGGTAGATAACGATACTACTTCGGGATTAGCAATTTTACGGCCGAGTAAAAAACAAACCGGAACCTTGCAGTAAAAGCAAGTAAATAAACCGTTGTATTCTCATCCACAGCGTTAAATAGGATGAGTAAATTAAACCATTAATTATGAAAAACTTTAAACTCGGTTCAATTAGAACTGAATTATCTCGCTCTGAAATGAAAAAAATTACCGGAGGTTTAGTGGACGAAGAAGGGCAATGTTTAGGCTGTAATACGGATCAAGAGTGTAAGGATGTTGGCAGAGGTACTTGCACAAAAAAATGTGAGCCAGATAATAGATGTGGCTGCAGCGGGTTTTAGAGGCTTTTTGACAAAGGGTGGTTTCCCCATCCTTTGTCATTAATTTTTATTGATTTTTTTATCAAACTATTAATTATGAAAAATTTTAGCTTGGTTAAATCGAATTAGAATTATCTCGCTTCGAAATGAAATATATTGCTGGAGGTATAGAGTGCTGTGTAGGGGGGAATTCCATTTACATTGTACTACTGATTTGGTGTGTGTGGAAGTTGACAAAAGGAGATGTGATGTAGTATGTTGGCCATACAATATATTTAGTGAGTGTTAAATTTCTTTTTTGACAATGGATGCTTTTTCTACCCTTTTTTTTATTTTAGAAAATATAAACCTATTTTATGATCAAAACATTAGTGAAATTTATAATTATTTTTTGCATATTTTCAATTCCATTTTCTGTTTACTGTCAAATCCCCACAAATTTTACTTTTACAATTAATAGTACTGATGAAATAGGTGATTCACTCTATATTGGTGAAGCGTATTATTTGAAACAGTATCGTTCAGCAACATTCGAAAATAAATCTTCAGACCGAGTAAATGGAAAATACAGTTTTACGGGTACCTTGCTATACCCGACAGCTTTTAGAATTTATAATTTAAACAATAAATATGATTTTAGTGAATTAGTCTTTATTGATACCGGCTATCAAGAAATGAATTTGATTATTAAGGATACTAAAATAATTGTTTCAAAAAGGCCTAAGTATCGTTAGAATTATTCGAGGATTATGTCAAAATGCATCCTAAATCCTATGTTGCACTTTTTGCTATGATTGATCAAACCTTTAACTATCATTATTCACCAAAAATTAAAGAAATTGCAGGTTACTTTGATACGATGATCCTTCAGACTAAGGGATTTAAGTACTTTGAAAATCAATATTTATTAAATACTTTAATTCTTAGCTTAAATGTAAAAAATAGTAAAGATGAAAATGTTAATATTCAATTTGTACGAACAGATGGAAAGTATACGCTTATAGACTTCTGGTTCCGAGGATGTATTGGGTGCTTAAATGAAATGAAGGAAATTAAAGATAAATATTTTGCGAATATTGAAAAAAAGGTTAGGCTAATCAGTATCTGTACAGATGTTTTAGAAGTTGTTCCAGAATCTATTAAAGTACTTAGAAAATTAAATATTCCTTGGGAAAATTACTGGGATTATGATGCATCTAGTTTTATGAAATATACTAATATTTATGTTTATCCAAGCAATCTACTGTTAAATAATTTCGGATATGTAATTGCAAAAGATTTAGATATTCGAAATATTGATTTGCTATTTAAATAATAAAACATTTTAACTAAATGAGTCTCAAAAAAACAGATTTAGACGCTTTTTTTACCTGCCTAAAATCTTAAAATGTCAATATTGATTTTAATGAATTTAAATATCAGGTTAAAACACATCCCAATTATCCCAGTCTACTTGCATTTAGTGATGCACTCAATTTTTTTGAAATTGAACATAAGGCGTATAAAATGGAATCTATAAACCTTGATTCCTTATCAGGTAATTTTATAGCTTTAGTTGATTCTGAAAAAGGTGAAAAATTAGTTAATGTAATAAAAGTATTGTCGCATTTTAAAATTGACAATATTACTTATTCTCTTGAACAAATTTCTAAAGTATTTAAAGGTATTGTTTTAGTGATTTCAAAAGCGAAAATAAATTATATTAGAAAAGTAACGACTAATTCTATAGTTAATATTTTGACTTCTTTTTCTATAATTACATTAACAATATGCCTCCTTTTCCTAAGATCGATTAACTTTTCAATTGGGTTACTAATTTTCACCTCCATTGTAGGAATATACCTTTCGATCGAGGTTTTCAGACAAACGATTGGCGAAAAATCGATTATATCGGGGTTATGCAATATAAGCTTGAATACTGATTGTGAGTCTATTGTTACATCAACTAAATGGAAGCTTTTTGAGTATATTTCCTTTGGAGACTTAGCTTTGGTGTTTTTTATTGTTCAGTTAACATTGCTTTTAATATTCGATTATTCAACTGGTATTGAGCAAGTATTCATAATTTATAAAATGGGAATGTGGATTACTTTCCCGGTTAGTATTGTCTCAATATTCTATCAATGGAAAATCGAAGAAAGGTGGTGTATTTTATGCTTATCGATTATTCTTATTCTTAATATTCAATGTATTTTGCTTTATGTATTTATTGATTCAGGCTTGGACAATTTGACAATTCCCATAATATTAGCTATTGTGTTAGTTTTATTGATTGTTTTATTTGCATGGAAAAGAATAAAAAAATTAAAATTAGAATTAACAAGCATTAAACTTAATCAAATTAAGGCATTGAGACTTTCTAAAAATTTCTCATTTTTTAAATATATTCTTCATCAAAGCCTTTTTTACTATTTTCCTCGAAATGAAAAATCTATTTTTTATAAAAGTGAAAATTCAAAACATCTCCTTACTATAATCACAAGTCCATTGTGTGGACATTGCAGAGCATTGCATTTAAATCTTGCAAAAAATTTCAAAAAAATATGCAAAAATATTGATATTCACATTGTGTTCAATACTGATACTTATTCAAATGATATTAATATATATAGGTACTTTCATTTTTTGTCTCTCGAAAATAATTTCGAGAAATTTCATGACGAGTATCTCAAATTTATGCTTTTTAATGATAAAGATCGGTTGATGAAAATACATGAAATAAATAATAATAAAATTGATAAATCCTTTGACAATATTATACAAGAACAACGTAAATTTTGTTTTGAAAATGATACACTTTTCACTCCATTGATATTTATAGACAATCAAAAATATCCAAGTGAGTTTGATAAAGATCACTTGATCCATTTTTTATTAGAATTTTCCGAGGCCTGATTTTTATTATCATAGTCGGTTTATTATTTTCTACCCAATAATACTTATTGTTTCAAAATTTATTTTCAAGAAAATTCACAGTTGAAATATATATATTTTGTTAAACAGCTCAATGCAATGGACTGCGGCCCAACCTGTTTACGCATGGTGGCCAAATATTATGGTAAACACTATAATACAGATAGTATAAAACAGATTGCCGGTTATAGTAAAGAGGGAGTAAGCCTATTAGGTATTAGCGAAGCAGCTCAAAATATTGGGTTTAGAACCAGAGGTGTGCAGCTCAGCTTTAAACAGTTAACTACAGAAGCTACGCTACCCTGTATTTTGCACTGGGGTCAAAATCATTTTGTTGTTTTACCCCCTTTCATTACAAAATGGAGACGCAACAAGAATATTAAAATAGCAGACCCCGCCAAAGGACTCATCAGCCTCTCAAAGCAAGAATTCTTGCGCCAATGGGTCAGTAGTAAAAAGGAAAATAGTGAAGACATCGGTACAGCCCTTCTTCTGGAACCTACGGCAAAGTTTTACGAGCAGAATGATGAAAATGAAAACAAACTCAGTTGGGGCATGGTACTCCAATACCTTAAACAAAGCAAATGGCAGTTATCGCAGGTATTGATTGCACTATTGGTAACTTCTTTGTTTCAACTTATTTTTCCTTTTCTTACACAGAGTATTGTTGATACCGGTATTAATACCCAAAATCTTCAATACATTACCATAGTATTACTGGCACAATTAATGCTTGTTTTTAGCAGAACAGTGATTGATTTTATTCGAAGCCGCTTATTGCTTTCCATTTCAGTTAATATTAATTTTTCCCTGCTTTCCGATTTCTGGATAAAACTCACCAGTTTACCCATTAGCTATTTCGATAGCTATCATACCGGCGATACCTTACAAAGACTGGGAGATAGCAAAAAAATAGAAAGCTTTTTAACAGGAAGTGCCCTAAATACTTTTTTTTCACTGTTCAACTTCATTGTTTTCGCCGGGGTATTAATTATGTACAATGTGCAGTTGTTTTTTGTATTTGGCATAGGTAGTATATTATACTTTGTATGGATCCGCTTGTTTCTTCGGTTGCGCAGAAAAATTAATTACCAAACTTTTCATCTGGCTGCTAAAGAAAATACGGTCTCCTTGCAATTGGTACAAGGCATGCAGGAACTAAAACTCAACAACGCCGAACATATAAAACGCTGGGAATGGGAAAATATACAGGCATCTATATTTAAACTAAGCTTTCGAAATTTATCGTATAGTCAATTTCAGCAAGCCGGTGCCTTGTTTATTAATGAAGGTAAGAATGTAGTCATCACTTTTATGGTAGCACAAATGGTGGTGCAGGGGCAGTTAACACTGGGTGCTATGCTGGCAGTGCAATATATAATAGGGCAACTTAACAGCCCCATAGAACAGTTTATCGGCTTTATGCAAACCGCCCAGGATGCAAAAATAAGTTTGGAACGTTTAAATGAGATTCACCAATTAAAAGATGAAGAAACAGGTTTGCATAATGAGGGGCAGGGCGTACAACATTTGCCGGAACAAAAATCAATTTCACTAACCAATCTTTCTTTCACTTATCCCGGTGCCGGTAACGACCCTGTGTTAGAACATATTGATATAACGATTCCCGAGGGGAAAACAACAGCTATTGTAGGCGTAAGTGGCAGTGGTAAAACCACTTTATTAAAACTATTACTCAAATTTTATGAACAATATGATGGCGATATTACGGTAGGGCCTTTAGTGCATCAAAACGGAGAGGGACAGGGATTGCGGTTCAAATACATCAGCCCCTCTTTTTGGCGCAAACAATGTGGAGCCGTATTACAAGATGGATATATTTTTAATGATTCTATTGCCCGAAATATTGCCGTAGGCTATGAGCAGCCCGATTTTGTAAAATTAGTGGCAGCTTGTAAAACTGCTAATATCCTTTCATTCATAGAATCACTGCCCAATGGGTTTAATACAAAATTGGGCACAGACGGTACAGGCATCAGCCAAGGACAGAAACAAAGATTATTCATTGCCAGACCAGTTTACAAAGACCCACAATACCTTTTTTTTGATGAAGCCACCAATTCACTCGATGCCAATAATGAAAAAGCCATTGTTGAAAACCTACAACACTTTTTCAAAGGTCGAACAGTTGTAGTGGTAGCACACCGCCTAAGTACCGTAAAAAATGCAGATAAAATTATCGTGCTCCATGAAGGAAAGATTGCAGAAGAAGGAACCCATACAGAGCTTTCCATCATCAGAGGCAGGTATTACGAATTGGTGAAGAATCAGTTGGAATTGGGGAATTAGAAGGGCAGTGAAAAGTTAATAGTTAAAAGTACTTTTGTAATTTTTGACTATTCACTTTCAATTTTTACCTAAATAACCGCATTAAATATTTAAGAAGATACCATCACACATGCCTATTGAAGTAAATGATAAAGGAGAATTAATTGCACCGGTTTCTGTGTATGGTAACCTGCGTAGCGAAAGTATGCATGAACTGATCTCGCACAAACCCGGATTCTTAGGGCGTTGGGCGTTATTTATTTTTCTTTTTATTTTGGTTTTATTGTTTACGGCCACTTGGTTTTTTGATTACCCCGATGTGATTAAAGCCAAAGCCACATTGATTGCCACCAATGCCCCCAAAGAAATCATTACCCGGCAGGAAGGGAGGCTTACAAAACTATTTGTTAAGAACAGTGATACTGTTTCGGCCGGAACACTAATTGGGTTTATAGAAAGCAATGCCAAACATGAACAGGTATTATTGTTAACTGCCTATTTAGATACGACTGTAGCCGATCTCCAAAGAAATAATACCCAGAACATTCTTAGCCGATTCACAACTAATTTTGAAGCATTGGGCGAATTGCAGTTAGGGTACCAACAATTCATGACAGCCTACCAACAATTTTCGGATTATCTGCAAGATGGTTTTTATCTAAAGAAGAAAAAAGTTTTAGGCGAAGATCTTTCTTATCTCGGAAAAAATTATTCTATTGTACAACAACAGAAAGAACTGATGTTAAAAGATTTAAACCTCTCGGAAGAATCGTATAAAGCAAATGAATTGCTTTTAAAAGAGAAAGTAATTTCTAAACAAGATGACCGAAACGAGCAAAGTAAGTTATTGAATAAACAACTGAGTATTCCGCAGGTAAATGCAACCCTGCTAAATAATGAAACCCAGCAAAGAGAGAAACAAAAAGAAATTACCGAATTAGAACATAGCATATCGCAGCAAAAAAATATTTTTCAGCAATCTGTTCAAACACTTCAAAACCTGGCGAATGAATGGATAAAAAAATATGTATTAAAAGCACCTATTAGTGGTAAGATAACTTTTCTGGTGCCATTGCAGGAAGACCAATATTTGAGAGCAGGTCAATCATTGTGCTTCATAAACCCTCCCGATACCCGATATTATGCAGAAATTAACCTCCCCCAATATAATTTTGGCAAAATAGATACCGGGCAACAAGTAAAACTGAGGTTTGATGCATATCCCTACCAAGAATTTGGGTATGTGAAGGGTAGCCTTGGATACATTACCGATTTTGCCACAGATAGTGGGTTCCTTGCACATATTCAATTAACAAACGGATTGGTTACCAATCAACACAAAACTCTTCATTATCATGATGGCTTACAAGCAGAAGCACAGATTATTACAAAAGATATGCGGCTAATGGAAAGATTTTATTATAATATAGTTAACTCCGTTAAACGATAAGTCTCGATATAGTTAGTCTATATAGATTTAATGTAAAGCGTTTATCTTGCATTAATTCTTCTTCATTAACTATTATAAATTAAATCATTCGTGCCTTTGTATACTTATCATCAACTCTACCAATTCATTTTTCAAGTTTTTAAAAGTATCGGATGCTCCGATGAACACGCTAAAACAGCCACTACCGGATTAATTGCTGCAGATATCAGAGGCATCGATAGTCATGGTGTAGCAAGATTGAGTGGTTATGTACGTTTGTGGGAAGCCCAAAGAATTAATGCAGTGCCCAATTTGCAGATTGTGCATGAAACCCCTTCTACCGCGGTGGTTGATGGAGATGCAGGATTGGGATTAGTGGTAGCACCTTTTGCTATGCAAGTTGCCATCGATAAAGCAAGAAATGTGGGCACGGGTTGGGTAAGTGTTCGTAATTCTAATCACTTTGGCATAGCCGGTCACCATGCAATGATGGCATTGGAACATGATATGATTGGCATGGCCATGACGAATGCCAGCGCCCTGGTGGCACCTACTTTTTCAATTGAAAAAATGTTGGGCACCAATCCCATTGCAGTTGCCATACCGGCAAATGAGCAGCCTCCTTTTGTAGCCGATTTTGCTACTACAACTGCTGCCAATGGTAAATTAGAATTATTGCAAAGAAAAAATGCTGATACCCCTTCGGGTTGGGTGCAGGATAAAGCCGGACAGCCATCGACCGATGCCAATATTTTAAAAAAGCAAGGAGCTTTACTCCCGTTAGGAAGCGATCGAGAACATGGAAGCCATAAAGGTTATGCATTGGGAAGTATTGTAGATATTTTTTCAGCCGTATTAAGTGGCGCATCCTATGGTCCATGGGCACCACCATTTCCGGCTTATATTTCGATGCCCGAAAATATGCCGGGACAAGGGTTGGGACATTTTTTTGGTGCCATGCGCATTGATGCTTTCCGGCCGGCTGATGAATTTAAACAACACATGGATAATTGGATACAAAGATTCCGTTCGGCTACACCTGCTCCGGGACATGAGAAAGTATTGATACCCGGTGATCCTGAAAGAGAAATGGAAGTACTTAGAATGAAAGAAGGGATTCCCTTGGAAGATAGTGTAGCAGCTGATTTGAAAATGCTTGCCGGTAAATTTTCAATAACATTTTGAACGGGTAGAAAAATTAGAAATTAGCAATTAGTAGTTATTAATTTTACTTTTTCATAAAACAAATAATTACTAACCACTAATTACTAACTTCTTAATAAACCCCAAAACCGCATTAGAAAATTCTTTCGTAGCTGCGGCATTATTATGCACCCCAGGGACTTCAATAAATTTAGCTTTCGGCATAAGGGCTGCCAATTCTGATCCCAATCCATTGTCTTTGTCTTTATCGCCGGAAATTACCAATACATGCTTTTTTACTTTGCCTAATGCTTCCTTAGAAGTAGAAGGTTGTTCTTTTTGTTGATAAGCCAAAGCCAATTGATCCAATCCAGATTTCTGTACGTTTTGTACCATGGCTTTTAATTCCGGTACACTATCACCCATTAATGCATGGTAAAATTGAATGCGTCTTGGCCATTCGGGATTTGTAAATTCTGCACCCATTCCGCCTAGAATGGTTTTATGTACCCGTTTGTCTAATACCAACAAACGGGCGGCAATGATAGAACCTCTGGAATAACCAATCAAATCATATTTTTTAATACCTAATTCAGATACAATACCCATAATATCTTTTGCTTGTGCATCATTTTCATAAGCAGCTGCCAAATGTGGTTTGTCTGATTTTCCATTCCCTCTCAAATCCATGATGATTACTTTGTAACCTGCATTCAACAGATCCAAGTACATCGGCGATTTTTTCCAATTGGAAGAAGTTACAATAAATCCGTGAACCAATACCACCGGATAACCCGTTCCTTTCACTTCATAATAGATATTGATACCATCTGTCGCTTTATAATAATGACTACTATCTGTTTGTGCTTCTATTTCTGTATTTGTAAATAGGAATAAAAACGGTACGAGTAACACGAATTTTTTCAACATGTATTTTATTTTTTATTATTTTACCCCCATCTTAAAGTTAACCAAATTCGCAAAGTGTTTCATCATTAAAATTCAATTCTCTGCGTAAACTCCCCGTACTCCTGTTCTCTGCGGTGAATTACAACTACAAAATTTAGCTTATTTAAATCAAAACTATCTAAACCCTTCACTTCGAATAATGGATACCCATAATCATCTAAAATAGCCCATGACATTCAAATAGCTACCATTTCCCCCTTATTTTCCTCACCCCCACACTAACTCGTAATTAAAAAACATCATGAAAATGCTGCCTCCAAACTGTACATTTGCAACTCAAAATATTTAATCATAAAATCGGGGAGGGGGTTATCATGAAAGTAATGAAGTTTGGCGGCACCAGTGTTGGAAAGCCGGAACGTATGCACCAAGTATCTGAGTTGATTACCAAAGGGGATGAATCAACAATAGTGGTATTAAGCGCCTTAAGTGGCACTACCAATTCATTGGTAGAGATTAGTAAAAGTTTGGCCAATGGCGATAGGGAAGGGGCAAAACAAAAGATAAACAAACTGGAAGAGCAGTACACAGCTTTTGTTCTTGATTTGGTAAAGGAAGTAAGTACCCGGGCAAAAGCCAATGCCTTTATTGCAGAACATTTTGAATTTCTGAATATTATCTTAAGAATTTCTTTTAGTGAAGCATTGAACAAAGATATTTTAGCACAAGGGGAATTGATGAGTACCAAATTATTTTCTGTGTACTTGGAAGAACAAGGAATCGTTCATTTGTTATTACCTGCCTTAGAGTTCATGACTGTCGACAGTAATGAAGAGCCTCAATTGGGAAGCATCAAAATAAAATTGAGTCAGTTATTGCATCAACACAGAGATAAAAAATTATTCATTACCCAAGGGTATATCTGTAGAAATTCCAAAGGGGAAGTAGATAATTTAAAACGGGGGGGAAGTGATTATACCGCTTCTTTAATTGCCGCCGCAATTAAAGCAACTGTATGCGAAATATGGACTGATATTGACGGGATGCATAACAATGATCCTCGTATCGTTGATAAAACAGTTGCCATTAAACAATTGAGTTTTGATGAAGCAGCTGAGTTGGCTTATTTCGGGGCAAAGATTTTGCATCCAACTTGTATCTGGCCTGCACAACAGGAGAATGTGCCGGTTAAATTGCTCAACACCATGCAACCTGAAGCCACCGGGACGGTTATAACCAAAGAAGCGGGTAGTGTAGGTGTGAAAGCAGTTGCTGCCAAAGATGGGATTATCGCAATCAAAATAAAAAGCAGTCGTATGTTATTGGCATATGGATTTTTAAGAAAAGTATTTGAAGTGTTTGAAAAATACCATACTTCCATTGATATGATCACTACTTCAGAAGTAGCGGTATCTGTAACCATTGATGCTGATTTATATTTAAAACAAATCATCAAAGAATTGGAACCATTTGGCACTGTTGATGTGGAGACAGATCAAACCATTGTGTCCATTGTTGGAAATGAGATTGCCAAAACCGAAGATGTGTTACAGAAATTGTTTACTTCCATCAATGAAGTACCTGTTACCATGGTAAGTTATGGAGGAAGCCCACATAATATATCCTTATTGGTGCCCAGTTCTTATAAAACAAAGACTTTGCAATTATTGAATAGTGGATTGTTTGGCTTATAAGCTTGCCACTTGGCATGTACAAAAACCGCTGTTTATTTTATCAGCGGTTTTTTTATTTGCATCGCTGTCATTATTTTTCCTTAGTGAAATGCCTATTTATGCATAAATATTTGATGACAATCCTTTTCTGTTTAATCGGTTG
>JANOVY010000220.1:0-10510 GCA_031417635.1 Bacteroidota bacterium
GTTTGTGGTCTGTAGTTTGTGGTTATCACCAAATAAAATCAACTACAAACTACAGACCACAAACCACAAACATGTTTATGTAGCCCAAGCCTTATCTCCTTTTTTATACGGGATACAACCCTCATATTTTCCCGGTACTGCTACATAGCGCAATGCTTTAGTTGCACCTATCTCTGATGTGAAATAGCCCCAAAGGGTTAATTCTTTCATCATGCGGAAATAATGTGTAGGGTCTTCTTTTTTCTTTTCTTTTTGATAAGCTTTTTGTTCTTTGTCTAAACCCACCAACAATTCATGGCGTTGTTCTGCCGTACTTTCCATGAAAGACTTACTATTTTTTGCTTTGCTGGCTTCGTCTAATTTTTTGATACCGGCCATAAAGATTTTTTGGTCCTTCTCTTCATAATTATCACGAACGATAACAGTCATAAAGTCTCCAACTTTTGCAGCTTTTGCACCAGGTGAACCGGCGGTTGATGGTAAAATGGTTTCTGCTACTTCATCTAACAATGAAATATCGGTAGCAGAAAAACTAACGCCGCTTTCTGTGGCTGTTTTACAGCCGGATAAAAAAGACTCGGCTCCAATAATTGTTCCGCCCAGGAGCAAGGCTACACTGGAAATGGCTTCTCTTCTATTCATGAGATTGTTTTTATTTTAAAATAATTATTATCTTTTTTATAAACTTTTTCATTACCCCTCTTTGCGCAGCAGAGAGGGGCAGGGGTGAGTTATAGGTTTTGTTTTTTCAACTCCGACACTGCATGATCCACAGCCCTTGCCGTAAATGCCATATAGGTAAGGGATGGATTTACACAAGCTGCAGAAGTCATAAATGCACCATCCGTCACAAATACATTTGGCGCATCCCAAACCTGGTTAAATTTATTCACCACCGAAGTTTTAGGATCGGCCCCCATGCGTGCGGCACCCATTTCATGAATTCCTCTTCCATGAATTGCATTGGAATCACGTCCTTTTACATCTTTAACCCCGGCATTGGTTAACATTTCAATAGCGTCTGCCTGCATATCTTTCCGCATTTTTAACTCATTTTCTTTCATCTCACAATCAAAAGATAATACATTCAAACCCCATTTGTCTTTTTTCGTTTTATCAAGCGTTATTTTATTGCTATGGTAGGGAAGTATTTCACCAAATCCACCCAAATTCATGGTCCAACCACCCGGTTCTGTTAAGGCATCTTTAAAATCACCTCCAATATTCATTTCAGCAATATCACGTCCCCATCCTTGTCTACTACCACCACCCTGATAGCCAAAACCACGAAGGTAATCGCGTTTATCACCGAATAAGTTTTGGTAACGGGGCACATAAACGCCATTGGCACGACGGCCAAAATAATATTTGTCTTCATAACCCTCTACTTTTCCACTGGCGCCAACACCTAAGTGGTGATCCATTAGGTTATGTCCCAATTCTCCACTGCTACTTCCCAATCCATCCGGCCACACATCGGTAGCAGAATTCATCAATATCCAGGCAGAATTAAATGTTGAAGCATTCAAGAATACAATCTTCGAATTAAAAGTATAGGTCTTATTGGTTTCTGCATCCAATACTTCCACACCGGTAGCTCTTTTTTTATCTTTATCGTATAAAACTTTAGTAGCAATAGACCATGGCCGTAAGGTAAGTTTACCGGTTTTCATGGCTGCAGGTAGGGTAGAAGATTGTGTGCTAAAATAAGCCCCAAAAGGACAACCCAACCAACACTTATTTCTAAACTGACATGCCGTTCTACCTTCATGCTCTTTTGTTAAATTAGCCGTTCTGCCAATAATCATGGCTCGGGCACCTTTATAATACTCCTTCATTCTGGCAGCTACATCTTTTTCTACGCAGTTCATATCCATGGGGGGGAGAAATTCTCCATCAGGTAACTGAGCAATGCCATCACGATTTCCGCTAATGCCGGCAAATTTTTCTACATAATCATACCAAGGAGCAATTTCTTTATAACGAACCGGCCAGTCAACGGCAATACCATCTTTTGCATTGGCTTCAAAATCAAAATCACTCCAACGATAACTTTGTCTACCCCACATCAAGGAACGTCCGCCAACATGATAACCTCTAAACCAATCATATCGTTTTACTTCTGTGTAGGGACTGTCTTTGTCACTAGCCCAATAATCGGTATTCCACTCATTCAAAGTATATTCTCTGCTTAATACTGGGTAGTCTTTGATTAACTGTTGTGTTTTAGCACCGCGGTGTGGCAAATCCCAGGTTTCCTTGTTGGCATTCACATAATCTTTTATGTGTTCAATATTACGCCCACGTTCAAGCAATAATACGGTTAGCCCTTTTTCAGTTAGTTCTTTTGCGGCCCATCCTCCACTGATTCCGGAGCCGATGACAATTGCATCAAATGTTTGGTCGGACATGTTTGTTTTATTTTAATGTTGGTTTTACAATTATTTATCGTCAGGTGTGCGACCTACACATCACATATCATCACCGCTTTCTTCAATGATCCAAGCTTATCTGCTGCAACCGGAATAAACTCCTGTGCCACATAATTATTGAAACCCGTTGCCAGTATGGCTTTCATAATAGCCGGATAATACAATTCTTGGGTTTCATCAATCTCATGTCTGCCCGGAACACCGGCTGTATGATAATGACCTATATAAGCATGATTGTCTTTAATGGTTCTAATTACATCTCCCTCATCAATCTGCATATGATAAATATCGTATAGCAATTTAAAGTTAGGGGAACCGATCCGTTTACACAATTCAACTCCCCATGGAGTTCTATCACACATATAATCCTTGTGATCTACTTTGCTGTTTAATAATTCCATTGTTAAAACAACGCCCCTTTTTTCGGCTATGCCAATAATTTGTTTTAAACCCTCTACGCAATTCTTTAATCCGGTTTCATCATCCATTCCATTTCGATTACCACTGGCACAAAACAAATTTTTAAAACCCGCATTGGCGACCAAATCTATATGTTCCGTATAATTTTTTATTAATGTTGTGTGGTATTGTTTATCGTTCCATCCTTTCGTTAACCCAATTTCTGCTCCATTACACATAGTTGAAACCAAGTTGTATTTTTTTAACATGTCCCAATCTTTGGGTCCCACCAAGTCAATACCTTTTAATCCAATATCATTGGAAGCTACACACAATTGTTCCAATGGAATATCACTAAAGCACCAACGGCATACGGAATGTTGAATATTACCTTTCAGCATATGAGCTTTTTTTTCTGTTGCATTGGCCTGTGTTGGAAACGAACCTCCAACAGCAATGGCTGCAGAGCCGGCTAAAATTTTTTTAATGGCATTTCGCCTGTTATGATTAGACATATTTATTAATTCTTTTTATATAGCCTTGTTTTCTTGCATCATTTTATGTACCTGGTATTTTTTACGCATTACTATATATATGAGAATAAATACTCCTATTAATGCAGCAGGCATAACAGCTACTTTCATAAAGGTATTTGATCCCGCTACTGCATCGGGGTTTACAGCATTGGCAGTTATTGCAGCCGCTTTAAAATCATCATACCATTTACCCATCATAGGTACAATAAGCGAAACGGAAAACATCCCGGCTCCCCCCATTAGCGATAAACCCAGTGCTCCCGTATTAGGTAAATATTCTGCAACGAATCCAAGCATGGTAGGCCAGAAAAAACAAACGCCTGCGGCAAAAATAAATGCCGCACCAAACGCCGTATAACCAGTTGTTGTACTGAGTAAGAATAAACCGACTGCTGCCAATATGGAAGAAAGAATCAGCATTAGGTTGGGGTTAAGCTTGTGCACGATTGGGCCGGCAAATGACCTTCCGAGCGCCATCAACCCATTAATAAATACGAGTACCAATATCCCCGAAACGCCTGCCCCCTGTAATAAAGCTACAAGCCATTGGTTGGTACCCAGTTCGGTTGCTGCAGTAAACAACATACACACAAGCATAACAATGAATAATGGGCTGAGGCAGGATTTGAACATCTGTACTGTGCTTACTCCTTTGGTAACCCTTTCTGTTTGTGGGAATGTCATTTTCAGGAACATGAATCCATAAATGATTGCAGGTATAAATAAAGTAGCTACTAGCAGCCGCCAATCAAGGTTCAAAGTGTCTATAAATAAATAGGATAATAATCCGCCTATTACAAAGCCCCCCGGGAACCAAACATGGAAACGGTTAAGCATCTTGGTTTTATTTTCGGGATACAGTGTTACCACGAGTGGATTACAAGCAGCTTCTACCATTCCATTACCAATACCAATACATGCTGTACCTATAAATAACATCGTTGCATCTTTGGCAAAGAGATAAATAACCACACCGGCAATATGCCCAATAAAAGCAATCGCCAACAACTTCTTCATTCCAATTACATCACACAAAGGCCCACCAAATATCATGGCTAATGTAAAACCCCAGAAGGCGGGACTAAAGATCCAGCCAAGCTGTTCTTTAGATAAGAGAAATTCTGCACTCCACACACCTTCTAGCGAAGCTCGGAAGATAAATGTCATAGAAGTAAAAATCAAGGCAATACGGCTGGCAAGGAATAACTTACTGTGCTGTACGTTTGTTTGCATATGGTTAGTTTAGTTGAAAAAGCAATCGATGGCTAAATGTAATTTTTTATTTTTAAATGATGCGATAAAAATTAAGGCTTCCTCATTTTTTTTTATAAGCTTTACATATATTCGAAATTTTCACTACATTTCATTCAACAAATCATCTGAATTTTTTTAAAAGCATGCATTATGAATCGTAAACTTAGAATGGGTATGGTCGGTGGCGGAAAAGACGCTTTTATCGGTGCCATACATCGCCTTGCCGCTAATATGGATGGCCTAATTGAAGTAGTATGTGGCGCATTAAGCATTAACCCTGAAATTGCCAAAGACTCAGGTAAAATGCTATTTCTTCCGGAAGATAGAACCTACCTCACTTTTGATGAAATGATCACAAAAGAAAGTCAACTTCCCGCAGATAAGCGAATGGATTTTGTTACGATCGTAACCCCCAACTTCGCCCATTTTGCACCGGCAATGATGGCTTTGGATCATGGATTTCATGTGGTAATTGAAAAGCCGATGACCTTTACTTTAGACGAAGCCAAGCAACTAAAAAAGAAGGTAGAAGAAACCGGACTTATTCTTTGTCTTACACACACTTACTCAGGCTATCCAATGGTTAAACAAGCCAAAGCAATAGTGGCGGAAGGGGTATTAGGAAAAATTAGAAAAGTTTGGGTAGAATATCCGCAAGGGTGGTTAAGTAAATTAAGTGAAAGAGAAGGCAATGCGCAAGCGGCTTGGAGAACAGATCCTAAGAAATCAGGTAAAAGTGGTTGTATGGGTGATATTGGAACCCATGCAGCTCATCTATCCGAATATATTACAGGAGCTAAAATTACCCATTTGTGTGCTGATCTGAATATTATGGTTGATGGCCGGGCTTTAGATGATGATGGCAACGTGTTATTAAAATTCGATAATGGGGCTGCAGGCGTATTAATGGCATCACAAGTGGCTGCCGGAGAAGAGAATGCTTTAAAAATTAGGGTATACGGAGAAAAGGGTGGCATTGAATGGGCTCAACATGAACCCAATACGCTATTGGTTAAATGGCTTGATCAACCTACGCAAATTTTTCGCGCCGGAGGTAATTATGGAGATCGTTTATCAACCTTTGCTACCCACAATTGTCGCACACCCGGCGGTCATCCCGAAGGATACCTAGAAGCATTTGGAAATATCTACCGAAATTTTGCCTTAACTCTTTCTGCAAAATTGGATGGTACAACACCTTCAAAAGAGATGTTAGACTTCCCTTCTTTTGAAGATGGAATTCGTGGGATGGCATTTATTGATAATGTAGTGGCTTCTGCTGCTTCAGATAAAAAGTGGACAAAATATGAGCTGTAATCGTCATTTCGAACGCAGCGAAGCGAAGTGAGAAAGCTGTCAATTCATTTCGAGGCTTCTCACTTCGCTTCGCTGCGTTCGAAGTGAGAAAGCTGTCAATTCATTTTAGGCTTCTCACTTCGCTTTGCTGCGTTCGAAGTGACGGGTTTAATTAACTATTAAAAAACACACATGACCAATATCAAAGGCCCGGGCATTTTTCTTGCTCAATTTATGGGAGATACGGCTCCGTTTAATGATTTATCTTCTATTTGTAAATGGGCTTCCGGCCTAGGTTTTACTGGCGTACAAATTCCCACATGGGATAGTCGTTGTATTGATTTGCAAAAAGCTGCCGAAAGTAAGACGTATGCAGATGAGCTAAAAGGTATCGTTCAATCGGCCGGTATGGAGATTACAGAACTTTCTACGCATTTACAAGGACAGCTAGTTGCCGTAAATCCGGCGTATAATGAATTGTTTGATGGGTTTGCGCCCGAAAACATTCGGGGTAATGCAAAGGCTCGCTCTGAATGGGCCGTTCAACAATTGAAATATGCAGCAAAAGCCTCTCAAAATTTAGGGTTGAATGCACATGCTACTTTTAGTGGTTCTTTATTATGGCATACTGTTTACCCATGGCCTCAAAGACCTGCCGGACTTGTTGAAACAGCCTTTACCGAACTCGGCAAAAGATGGATGCCCATATTAAACGCTTTTGATGAATCTGGTGTAGATCTTTGTTATGAAGTACATCCGGGCGAAGACATACATGATGGCATTACGTATGAAATGTTTTTAGCAAAAGTAAACAACCATCAACGAGCTTGTTTATTATTCGATCCTTCTCATTTTGTTTTACAATGTTTAGATTACCTCAGTTATATTGACTATTACCATGAACGTATTAAAATGTTTCATGTAAAAGATGCCGAATTTAATCCTACAGGAAAACAAGGAGTTTATGGAGGCTATCAAAATTGGATAGATCGTGCCGGACGTTTCCGTTCTTTGGGGGATGGGCAAGTAGACTTTGGCTCAATCTTTAGTAAACTGGCAGCATATAATTATTCCGGATGGGCAGTAATGGAATGGGAGTGTGCTATCAAACATCCCGAAACCGGGGCTGCAGAAGGATCACCCTTTATTAAAAAACATATTATCAAGGTGACAGAAAAAGCCTTCGACGATTTTGCAGGAACCGGATCGGATGAAAATTTTAATCGTAGAATATTAGGAATAGATTAATAACTTCATGTTCTTTACACCATGGACCATAGACCATGGCCCATGCTCTAGAGCCAACAAATATTTCGTAACCAAAAAATTTAACTGATTTGAAAAAGTATTACGTAGCCATTGCCCTATTGGTTTTTATTGGAGCCTGTAGCAATAACAGCAATGAAAAAAAAGAGGAGAAAGTGCCGGAAGCAACTGCCGCAAACGATTTGAGCAAAAATCCCGATTATCAGAAAGGACTGGAATTGGTTGCCAAATCAGATTGCCTTACCTGTCATAAAGTTAGTGAAAAGCTTACCGGTCCTGCATATAGAGATGTGGCAGCCAAATATGAGAGTACGGATGAAAACGTGAAATTATTGGCCTCTAAAATTATTAAAGGCGGTTCAGGTGTTTATGGTGCAATCCCTATGACGCCTCACCCAACAATCACAGAAGCAGATGCTCAACAAATGGTAAAATACATTCTTTTACTCCGAAATAAATAAACTATGCAATCATTTTTAGCAATGACCGTTTTATCAGTTTCCTTATTGGTTACTACGACAAGCAAAATCAATAAGCCAATTTCTCCTACACCTCAAAAAGAAAAAGGATGGGTTTCCTTATTTGATGGTAAAACGACAAAAGGCTGGCATACTTACGGAAAAAATGTAGTTACGGCAGCATGGAAAGTAGCCGATGGCAATATATATCTTGATGCTTCTCATAGGGCTGATTGGATATCTGAAGGTGGTGGAGATATAGTTACAGACCAGGAATTTGAAAACTTTCATCTTAAGTTAGATTGGAAAATATCCCCAAAGGGAAATAGCGGCGTCATATTTTGGATACAAGATGAACCCACAAAATATAAAAATGATTGGTTTACCGGACCGGAAATGCAGGTTTTGGATAATGACGGACATCCTGATGGGAAAATCATTAAACATAGAGCCGGTAATTTGTATGATTTAGTTGAAGGTAAAGAGGGTGCAGTTAAGCCCGTTGGCGAATGGAATACCGCAGAAATCGTATGTAATAAAGGCAAACTTGATTTATTCCTAAACGGCGTAAATACCGTGTCTGCCATGTATGGTGATGATAACTGGCGAACAATGATTGCAGGCAGTAAATTTAAAATTCAAGCCGATTTCGGTAAAACATTTAAAGGACATATTGCATTACAAGATCACGGAAACGATGTATGGTATAGAAATATCATGATTAAGAAATTATAATAAACACCACTTCTTATTAAAAAGCCATTCCGACTAAAAGGAATGGCTTTTTTTTGTAAAAGAATGAAGATCTAATTACCCTAACATTTTGAAAGATTGGATTACCATTTTTTATCTTCTATCAAAAACCGTAATTCTCTTCCAACTGTTTTCTTTTCTTACTTTTACTCAATGTTACCATACGATGATATCTATTTTATGCAACAAGCCATAAAAGAAGCTGAGCTGGCTTTTGATGCTGATGAAGTGCCTGTTGGCGCAGTCGTTGTTATGAATAATAAGATTATTGCGCGTGGGCACAACCAAGTAGAATTATTAACCGATGCTACCGCTCATGCAGAAATACTGGCACTTACCTCCGCTTTCAATTCTTTAGGTGCCAAATACCTCCCCGATGCCACCCTTTATGTAACCGTAGAGCCCTGTTTGATGTGCTGTGGTGCCTTATATTGGAGCAAGATTGGCAAGATCGTTTACGGAACAGCAGACGACAAAAATGGCTATAAACATATTACAAAGGAGAATTGGCCTTTTCATCCCAAAACAGAATTGGTCTCTGGCATTTTGCAAGATGAATGTGCTTTCTTGATGCGTTCTTTTTTTAAAGCGAAAAGATAATCGTTCAAAAAACCGCCCTTACTCCTTTTGTAGTCCTTTCGATTTAAGAAAGAATTTTTTAGTAAGCTAATTTATCGGTGCAAGCAATGTAAATTTGCTAGTCATAACAGTATTTCATTTTTAAAATTATACAATATGTCATTTACCCTTGCCCCCTTACCCTATGCTTACGAAGCATTGGAACCGCATATAGATACCACTACTATGCAAATACACCATGGTAAACATCACCAGGCTTATGTAGACAATCTTAATAAAGCAATTGCAGGTTCCCCAAATGAAGGAAAATCATTGTCGGAATTGGTTGCGGTAGCAGGCAGCATTAGTCCTGCTGTACGAAATAACGGAGGTGGTCATTGGAACCACAGTTTTTTCTGGGAAAGTCTTGCACCAAATGCAGGAGGTACTCCAACAGCTGCATTAGCAGATGCCATCAACGCAGCTTTTGGTTCTTTTGATGTGTTTAAAGAAAAATTTGCTGCAGCAGGTATGACTCGTTTTGGAAGTGGTTGGGCTTGGTTGATTGTAAAAGACGGGAAATTAGAAGTGTCTTCAACCCCAAATCAAGACAACCCATTGATGGATGTGGCAGAAGTAAAAGGCACACCTATTTTAGGCGCCGATGTTTGGGAACATGCCTACTATCTTAAATATCAAAACAGAAGAGCCGATTATTTAGCTGCTTTTTGGAATGTTGTTAACTGGAATAAAGTTGCAGAGCGTTTTAGTAACGCAAAATAGAACTAGTCAATTAATTGTATTAATTTTAAGTCCTGCCATTGGCGGGACTTTTTATTAAAACCTATTTATGAAAAATATTGTTGCATTAGCATGTATTGTTTTTTTTCTAGTTGCCTGCGATAAAGAAAAGAAGATTATTGTGATGAGTAAAGGGGAGGCCAACATCAATACAGAAGAAAAAACCATTAAATCAAAAGACGGGGCAGGCCATGAAGAAAAAACAGTTGTGATGAGTGGTGAAAATTTAAAGTTTAATTTATCGACCCCTGCGGGAGAAGCAACGGTTGAGTTATTAGAAAATGGTTTATATGTGATCAATGTAAAAAATGATACCATTATTGGTAGTTATCAGAAATACAGCGACCCTAAATTTGCAGGCAATGTAATATCTCAAGAAAGTTTAAAGTTGAAAATAGATTCTTTACAATTATTAGCGGAAGGGAAAAATGTAACTGTTGCAAATCGAAATTTTTATATTCTTCCTAATCACGCAGTTAAAATTTCTGATAACAAGCAATCATTGGTTGTAGGGCCTTATCATCAAATGCGTTCTGCAGAAAAAATTGATGGAAAGGATCCTGAAGTATATCGATTTTATAGTATTAAAGAAATCAGAGAAATGATTGGAAAGCTAAAAGCATTAACCCCCCAACCTCACCCCCCAACCCCCTGATGGGGGAGTTGAAAACGTGTTGTTTGGAGCAGCTACTTCATCGTGTTAACTAATGTTTATAAAGGACCCTTATTAACTCCCCCTTCAGGGGGTTGGGGGGTG
>JANOVY010000221.1:0-16043 GCA_031417635.1 Bacteroidota bacterium
GACGGTCTGATAACCCAGAGCATCAGAAGCATAGTTATATCAGTTTTATGAAGGCACAGTTAACAGAGCTACTAACCAATTATGGAGAGATTGCAGGTATTTGGTTTGACGGACATTGGGATCAATTGGATAATGACCATGATAAAACTTTGCAATCAAAAGTAAACTGGCAATATGATGAGATTTATTCGTTAATACATAAGTTGCAACCCAAGGCTTTAATCAGTAATAATCATCACTTAACACCGATTCCAGGAGAAGATTTTCAGGCATTTGAAAAAGATCTCCCGGGTAGTAATACTACCGGCTTCGGCGGCGCTGATATTTCTCAACTTCCTTTAGAGACTTGTGAAACCATGAATGATTCATGGGGTTATAATATAACAGACCGTAAGTTTAAATCGGTTCCCACTTTAATCCGGTACATGGTAAATGCAGCAGGTAGAAATGCTAATTTTTTATTGAATGTGGGACCCATGCCAACCGGGAAAATACAAAAAGAATTTACGGATACATTGGCAGCTTTGGGTAAATGGATGCAGCAATACAGTACTAGCATTTATGGTACCAGAGGTAATATTATTCCGGCACAGGAATGGGGTGTTGTTACCGGCAATTCCAAAAACTATTTTGTCCATATTTTGAAAAAACCTAATCAAGCAGCCTATATTTTTATACCGGGTTTGAAGGAAAAAATAGTAGCTGCTACCATGATGAAAGATAAATCCAGTCTGACTATGAAACAACAACCGGAAGGGTTGTTTATTTATGTTGACGAGAAAAAATTAGACAATATTGATACCATTATTCAATTATCATTTCAATAATTTTAATCTATGAAGCTAATTCGTTTTGGAGAAATTGGAAAAGAAAAGCCCGGTGTGCATTTAGATGGTATTAATTATGATGTTTCAGGCTTTATTAAAGATTATGACGAACAATTTTTTGCCAATGGTGGCCTCTTACACCTTGGTTGGATGATTGCACAGCATGAAACGATGTTGCCCAAAATTGCAGTAGGTACCCGATTAGGATGTCCGGTTGCGAAGCCCTCCAAAATTCTATGTATTGGATTAAATTATGCTAAACATGCAAAAGAAACCAATGCCCCCATTCCGTCTGAGCCTATTTTGTTTATGAAATCAACAACAGCCATTACCGGACCCAATGATATCATTGTTATTCCTAAAAATTCTGTAAAAACAGATTGGGAAGTGGAGCTGGCATTTGTGATTGGCAAAAAAGCGAGTTATGTTTCTGAAGATGTTGCCATGGATTATGTTGCCGGGTATTGTTTGCATAATGATGTGAGTGAACGTGAATTTCAATTAGAACGAGGTGGCACCTGGGATAAAGGAAAAGGCTGTGACACATTTGCGCCATTGGGACCATGGTTGGTAACGAAAGATGAAATTAGCGATCCTCATAATCTTCGTTTATGGTTGAAAGTGAACGACAAAATAATGCAGGATGGAAATACGGATGATCTGATTTTTACTATTCCAAAATTAGTTTCTTATATCAGTCAATTTATGACCTTATTGCCCGGTGATATTGTGTCAACTGGAACACCGGCAGGGGTGGGGTTAGGATTTAATCCACCGGTATATTTACAGCCGGGCGACATAGTTGAACTAGGAATTGATGGATTAGGAACCTCCAAACAGTCTGTTGTTGCCTATGACAATCATTGATTCACACCAACATTTTTGGAAATACAATCCGTTAGTTCATGATTGGATAAATGAAGAGATGGCAGTAATTCGAAAAGATTTTCTTCCCGCTGATTTACATCCCATTTTACAAGAAAATAATGTTTCCGCTTGTATTGCCGTACAGGCTGATCAATCAGAAAAAGAAACCGATTTTTTAATCCAATTGGCAGAACAGTATCCTTATATTAAAGGAGTAGTGGGATGGATAGATTTAAGGAATAAAAATGTCAAAGATAGATTACTCCATTATCAGCAAACAACGATTGTTAAAGGATTTAGGCATATTCTCCAAGGAGAAGAACCTTCCTTCATGTTACAGCGGGATTTTGTCAATGGGATATCCGCTTTGCATGAGTTTGGATTTACTTATGATATGTTGATCTTCCCAAATCATCTTCCGACTGCCATTGAATTGGTAAAAAGAAATCCTCAACAATCTTTTGTGATTGACCATATGGCAAAACCATTTATTAAAGATGGGCTTCTTAACGAATGGAGAAAAAATATATCATTGATTGCACAGTTTCCGAATGTTCATTGTAAGGTTAGTGGTTTGGTAACTGAAGCCAATTGGCAACATTGGGAAAAAGAAGATTTTACCCCTTATCTAGATACAATTGTTGAAAGTTTTGGTGTAAACAGATTATTGTATGGATCAGACTGGCCTGTTTGTCTTGTAGCGGCAACCTATAGGAAAACCATGGGACTTTTATTGGATTACTTTTCTTCTTTTAGTATTGAAGAAAAAGAATTCATTTTCGGGAAGAATGCGATTCGATTTTATCAATTATAATGATTTTTTATTTCTCACCGATAATAAGACATGTATCGCCGTTTTAACATTATTTACTATATTTCTTTGATATTTTAATTATTAAATTTATGCTTACCAGCGTTTTTAACAATAGCGTACATCACTTTTTACAAGCTACAATACATTTTTTATGATGAGATTTGTTACACTTATTTTGATGGGAGGTATGTGCTTGCTCAATTCTTTTACACCAAGAATTTCTACCCATGCAACTGCCAAAAACGCCACTTTATATGTAACCCATTATGAAAATGTGTTAGGCACTTCTATGGTTGTAAAAATTTTTACAAAATCTGAACATCAATCACTCATTGCAGAAACTGCCGCTTTAAAAGAAATTAGTCGGTTGTCAAATATCCTAAGTGTGTATAATGCTGAAAGTGAAGTTAGCAAATGGCTGAAATCATACAATCAACCCATTGTTGTTTCAGAAGAACTTTTTTCTGTATTGTCTTTATTTGATAAGTGGCGTGTTAAAACGAATGGCGCATTGGATGCATCGGCACAAATTATTAATAAACTATGGAAAGAATCCGCTAACAATGGAGAAGTACCCAATGAATCATCTATCATCAAAGCTGTTGCAGATGTTAATCAAATACATTGGAAACTTGACCCAAAAGCGAATACGGCTTCACATACCAGTCATTCACCGCTCATGTTGAACTCATTTGTAAAAAGTTATATCATACAGTCAGCCGTAAATGTTGCCATGAAGGATGCGAAATTACAAGGCATTATTGTAAACATTGGAGGCGACATGATTATTGCCGGAGATATAACTGAAACAGTAGCGGTAAGCAATCCTAAAGCTGATGCAGAAAATGAAATGCCTTTAGCATTGTTATCCATACAGAATAAAGCCATCGCTACCAGTGGCAATTACAGAAGGGGTGAAAACATTCATGGCCAATGGTATTCACATATAGTAGATCCTAGAACTGGTATGCCCTGTGATGAAGTGATCAGTGCCACAGTAATTGCAACATCTGCAACTGATGCCGGCGCATTGGCAACTGCATTCAATGTAATGGCACCAAAAGAAAGTATAGCAATGGCATCATTAATGCCGGGTATTGATTATTTAATAATAACCCAAAAAGGCGAAAGGATTGAGAGCCAAAACTTTCATTCATTAATCCTTCCAAACAATGTGCCTAAACTACCCGCAGAAAATGTTTTTGCGAATGTTATCGTACAAAAAGCATGGAAAAATGAAGTTGTGATTAATCTTAGCTTGACACAACCACCCGGTTTTGCCAAACGACCCTTTGCAGCATTTTGGATTGAGGACGAGGAAAAGAATACGGTAAAAACCATTGCTCTTTGGTATAACAAAATTCGTTGGCTTCCGGATGTAAGAGAATGGTATCGAAAGAATGGGAAGTCAATGACGGCTGATCCTGCTTTCTATAGTTCTATTACCAGTGCTACTCGTTCTCCCGGAAAATATACTTTAAAGTGGGATGGAAAAGATGATAAAGGAAATATTGTAAAACCCGGCATTTACACAATTTATTTGGAAGTAGTTCGTGAACATGGTGGATATGACTTAATTCATCAAGCAATAGAATGTAAAGACAAAGAGATACCGCAAACCTTTATTCTGAAAGGAAATGTTGAAATTGAGTCTGCCTTGATTGAATTTAGAAAAAAAACGGCTGATAATTGATCAGGACATGCAAAAAGAAGTGATGAGTAATTCAGTGTATACGAAAATTGTTTGGAAACAGAGGATAGCTATGGTAACCCGTTGGTTGCATATATATATATCCATGATCAGTTTTGCGATTGTGTTTTTCTTTGCGGTAACCGGGCTAACCTTAAATCATCCTGATTTCTTTGCCGGAGAATTAAAAAATTCACAGGAAAAAGGAAAGCTAAACACTACTTGGGTTACAACAAAAGATAGTTCTGCCATTGATAAATTAGCGATTGTTGAATTTCTTCGAAAAACACATGGAATTAAGGCTGCCATGAGTGAATTCAGAATAGATGAAAACCAATGTAGTATCTCATTTAAAGGCCCGGGTTATGCTGCGGATGCCTTTATCAATCGGGAGACCGGTGAATATGATATCACTTTATTAAGAGCCGGATTGATAGGTGTACTAAATGATCTGCACAAAGGCCGCGATTCAGGATCAGGTTGGTCTGTTTTGATTGATATCTCGGCTATTTTAATGACACTTGTCTCTTTAACCGGTATTATTTTGATGTTGTATATTAAGCGAAAAAGAATCAATGGGTTTATACTCGCATTTCTTGGGCTTATCCTTTCTTTACTGGTTTATTTTATTTGGGTTAAATAGGCATCTATCAGAAGATAGCGTTAGACTTTGTCAAGTAAGTATAAACCAAATGCTTATATTTTTTTATTATTTTTAGGTAGTAAAATTCTCAAACCCATAATGTATGTTAATAATTAAACAGGGTCTTTGTATTTTGTTATTGATATGTGCTACTTCAATTGGGATATTGGCACAGCCTATTCAAAGAAACCTACTTTCCAAATTTACCCTTTTTGATATTCAAAATGCAATAATAGAAAAAGACAAATGGAAACCATTTCCAAATTCACCAGCTGAATGGACATCTGTACTTTCGGATACGATCCTACAACAGCTTATCGAAAGAGGAGAAGCGGCCAGTAAATTACCTTTTCAATCCATTAGTGCTGCGGTTGCTATGAATTATCTTCGTACCGGTGACAGGGATCAATACCAAAAAGAATCTTTTGGTAAAAGAAACCAGTTGATGGATATGGTGTTGGCGGAATCCATTGAAGGCAAAGGAAGATTTATAGATCAAATTATGAATGGTGTATGGAGTATTTGTGAAGAAAGTTTTTGGGGAGTAGCTGCACATTTGGGAATACAAAAAGCCGGAAATGGGTTGCCGGATGTAGAAGATATAACAGTAGATCTTTTCTCTGCTGAAACGGGAACCGTTTTGGCATTAACAGACTATTTTACAGGAAATTCTCTCGCAAAAATATCACCACTCATCCGACCAAGAATTTATTATGAAGTTAACAGACGTATACTTCTTCCTTTGGAAAAGGATAGTGATAGATATGGGTATTTAGGAAATGGCAAAAGAAATCTTTGTGTAAATAACTGGAATCCTTGGGTAATCAGTAATTGGATGGCTGCCAACTTACTTCTAGAAAACAATCAGGAGAGAAGAAATAAAACGATACAACACCAATTGTCATTGATAGACCTTTATGTAAATGGGCTGGGAGAGGATGGTGCAACCGATGAAGGTCCGAGTTATTGGTTTGCTGCCGGCGCTTGTATGTTTGATGCACTTGCCATTTTGGATAATGCAAGTAAAGGCAAACTCAATATTTACGATGCACCGATAATTAAAAAAATGGGGGCATATATTTATCAAACACATATTAAAGGACTTTATTTTATTAATGTGGCAGATGCAGCGCCCAAAATCACGCCCAATGGTATTCTGTTATATCGTTTTGGTAAAGCGGTCAATGACAGTTTGATGCAACAGTTTGGTAGTTGGGCATATCATACTTATGAAAATTCGAAACTCGGGATTGAACAGTTTTATCGGACAAGAAATTTATTTAATTTAGTAAGCCATAAAGAATGCAATCTGTATCCTCCAAAAGAAGTCATGACCAGAGATGTTTGGCTACCGGATATTCAATTAATGGCAGCAAGATTAGACAATGGTTTGTATGTGGCATCTCATGCAGGCCATAATGGCGAAAGCCATAATCACAATGATGTAGGGGATTTTTTGGTGTATGATGAAGGATTCCCGGTAATCATTGATGTAGGTGCAGGCACCTATACTTCTAAAACATTTAGTGCTCAACGATACAATTTGTGGTTCAATACATCCCCCTATCATAATCTGCCTACCATTAATCAAAAAGAGCAAAAACCGGGAAAGCTTTATGGAGCTTCAGATGTACAATATCATAGTAATGAAAATACCGTAAAGTTTTCTATGAATATGGCTAAATCATGGAGTGAGGATGTGGGTATTTCAAAGTGGAATCGAACATTGTTGATTGAGCGGAAAAAAGGGATTTCAATTGCGGACAATTATGCGTTGACTAAAAAACCTGAATCCTTAACCCAAACATTTATGACAACTTGTTTGGTAAACATTGATAAACCGGGGCTAATAGTTTTCGAAGAACCCAATGGGAGAAAAGTCTTTTTAACCTATAATGAAAATCAATGGAAGGCCGGTAAAGAAAAGATAAGCTTATCTCAACCGGAAGATAGAAAATTGATGACAACATGGGAAGGCCGAGACATTATGCGACTAATGCTGACTAATACTTCATTAGCACAAAATGGGAATTTTGTATTCAATATTTCAAAATGATTAAAAGTATTATTACCAATTTATCATAAGTTGTTTTTTTTGTACCGGTATCATATACCGATGGGCACTTTATTCTTTTAAAACCCTTACCTGTATATTTTTATATTTTACAATGCTTTTTGGGTCATGGCCTTGCAATGCGAAAGTGCCTTCTGAAATAAGACGTTGTAAATTACTGGCAGATCTTTTTGCATTTTCGGGTTCCATATAGTCAACAACTATTTTGTCATTAATCAGAATGGTAATCCTCTTTCCTTGCACTTTAATGGATTCGGTAAACCATTCATAGTCTTTTACAAACACTTCTTTCACATCATCAATGCCATATAAACTACCTGTTCTGCGCCAATCGGAATGTGAATTATTCACTTGTACTTCATAGCCTTTTTCCGGCCATCCTTTTTCTTGGTAAAGTGTATGAAAATAAATACCTGAATTAGATCCGGGAGTGGTCATGACTTCTGTTTTAAATTCGAAATTTTTGAAGACATGATTTTGTATGGGGCCTGCATAAAAAAGATGTGCTGTTTTACCATGCGCAATGATCATTCCACTATCCACCGTAAAGCTATCGGCATTTACCCCCACTTGCCAATTTTGTAATGATTTGCCATCAAAAAGTGAAATCCATTTATCTGTTTGTTGATTGTTTGAAACGGCACAGGAAAATAGAATTACCATTGTTAAACAGAAAAACAATTTCATTTTCATATGTAAAGCGATTAAACGTGAAAGAATACTTTTGTAAATGTATTAATATCGAAATAAAAATTTGTTAGGCATGACCTCTATCAATAATTTTTCTGCTTTCATCAATTCGCCATCGATTTGAACGAACATTTCTTTTTCACATCCAATGGAAAATGATTGTCCCAGGCATTCTGTTACAAATGGTAAATGCAAATGCTTTCCTTTCTTAATCACCGGTAAATATCGTAAGCGTTTCCAGATGGGTAATTTTTTGCAGAGAATCATATTTAGAAGACCATCTGTAAGCGATGCTTCAGGGGCTACAAAGAAACCGCCACCTGCTCTTGATGAATTCATGATTAATAGTAATAACAAGGGCTCATTCCATTCCTTTTCAGCTGAGGTAACAGAAAAGGCATATTCTTTGAAAGAAAATATTTTTAATAATACGGCTAAAAGGTAGCCAATATTACCTCCCAAAAAACGGATGGCATTCATGGAACGAATGATCTCTCCATCAAAACCTACACCTACACAATTTAAAAAAAGACGCTCATTGCATTTTCCGGCATCAATGTATTTTGGTGTACCCTGTAAGGCTGTCTCAAACTGTTCAGCAATTGTCTTTTCTCCATACAATTTCCAGGCAAAGTCGTCACCGGTTCCACCTTTGAACAAGGTAATGGGTAAATGACAATTTGAATATTGATTAATAAAAAAATTGATGGTTCCATCACCGCCAATTAGCCAAACATCAGAAAAGTCTGTTAAGATGACCGGCCAATCATCATGAAAAATTTGACAATGGATGCTTTTTGTTGTCAACTGATTTTGTAACCATTTTCCAATATCAATAGATTTCCCATTACCGGCTCTTGGGTTAACTAAAATGGCTATTGATGAAATGAGCATTGACGATTCTCTATTTTTATCTGTTTGTTATAGATTGATTTCCAAATGACAATTCTATCTTTTTCATGACTTGTCTCTTTTCTAGGTCATTGATTATAAATGTAATATAGATTTCAAGGTTAAATCATTACCTTTGCAAACATTTTATAAAATTTGATACCAAGAAATACAAAAAATGCAATCGTATTTCTTACTTTAAAAACGGCTTCACAAGTCTTTAACTTTATGAGAAGAATTCTAAATTACCGAAAAATACTAAATGTTTCTGAACATGCAGAACTTAGAGAATTAAAAACTGTTTACCGTACGCTTATGAAAGATTGGCATCCCGATAAGTTTCATGATAACCATGATCTCAAATTGGAGGCCGAAGAGAAGAGTAAAAAAATAATAGAAGCGTATCATTTTTTAGTAAGTGTTGCGCCAGAAACAAGAGAACAAACCTTAACTGAGTATACAGAAACCACAAACAATGCATCGATTGTTGATTTTGAATATAAATCGGAAATATTAACGATACGCTTTTCAGATGATAGCGAATATGAATATCATGGAGTTCCAAAACCCATATATGTAAAATTGATCAACGCAGAAACACCCGGCCGTTTTGCTAGGAGACATATATTTCATTCCTATTTATACAGAAGTACTACTAAGCAAGTAGCATCCGTATAGTCGATTTTGATCAATTATAGGCGGTATCAAATGGGTTTTCTGTAATGGGTAGACACCTCCTTCTTTGGGGTATTTTTTTTTGTTAAGTAAAGGAGGCGAACAAACGTCAACTGTTTTTAATGGAAGTTACATAGGTCTTTTATGTTCCCATCAGCCTAATCGAAATTTGACCAATACCAATCGAACATATGAATACTAGTCAATAGGATTAGCGGTGCAAATACCGTTGTTTGCAAAACCTGCCATACATCCCCTTCATTTTTACTTTAAGCCCGGCGCCAAATTTAGACACGCTGTTAGGTACCCTATTCGTAGTAAATCTACAAACCTTTCCAAAGGGATAGGTAATCTGTTACCCCCCTTGGGATATTAATAACTCATCTGATCATTTTAATGAATTCTGCATCATTTACACACCATTTTGGTAACTTACGTTCATAAGCTAACAACTATGACTACAAGTAAAAAAATTCTAATTATTACCGGCGATGCCGGCGAAAGTTTTGAAATATTATATGCCTGTCATCGTTTACAGGAAGCAGGCTATGAGCCCGTTATTGCAGCCCCATCAGTTAAACGCTTACACTTAGTAATTCACGATTTTGAACCCGGTTGGGATACTTATGTCGAACGAAAAGGCTATTTGGTCGAATCAAATATTTCGTTTGATGAGGTGAATCCTTCCGAATACAAAGCATTGCTTTTTCCGGGTGGCAGAGCACCAGAATATCTGCGTAACGATACTCGTGTAATTGCCATTCTTAATGAATTTTACAATAGTGGTAAATATGTATTTGCCATTTGTCATGGTTCACAAATATTGGTTACCGCCGGATTGGTGGATAAAAGAAAAATTGCCTGTTATGAGCATGTGAAATTCGAAGTGGAGAGTTGTGGCGGAATTTATGAACCAACGCTTGAAGCTATACAAGATGGTAAAATTGTTACCGGAAAAACTTGGCAATCGCACCCCGAATTTTACCGTTTGGTATTTCAATGCTTAGGGCAGAACTAATACACATACTACATTTTTGATTGTATCATCTTAGGTTAGCAAAACCATTCACAAAGAAATGATGACCTATTCGTCAAATTTTATTTTCGCCTATGCTTTTTTACAAACAATATACCCGAGAGGCCTTAGATCAACAATATAATAACCGATTAAATGCCAGTGATCATGAAATTCATTTACACCAATGGGAAGTATTGAGTAGAGAAGCCGAACAGAAATATACGGTTCATAAAAACATTGCTTATGGGAAATTGGAAAGGGAAAAACTGGATATATTTCCATCAGAAAAACCCGGTTCCAAAACCTTGGTATTTATTCATGGCGGGTATTGGTATAAGCACAATCCTTCTGATTTTTATTTAATTGCATCCGCATTTCGGAAATATGGTATTACAACTGTATTCATTGGATACCCATTGATGCCTGATCATTCTTTGGATCAATTGGTGTGTTCTTGTAGGCTTGCCATTAGCTGGTTATGTAAAAATCTTTCTAGCTATCATGGCAATTCTGAGCAGCTGTATGTATCGGGACATAGTGCTGGTGGGCATCTTGCATCTATGATGATGGCAACAGATTGGCCTCAATTCGATAAAAGTCTATCCCGTGATACGGTGAAAGGGGTTTGTTCGATAAGTGGTTTATATAATCTTTTGCCTGTACAGCTTTGTTATGTAAATGAGATAATCAAGTTGGATAAAGAATCAGCCATTAGAAACAGTCCGGTTCAATTATTGCCTTACACACCTTGTCCATTGGTATTGGCAGTTGGAGGAACAGAGACAACAGCATATAAAGAGCAAAGCCAAGAATTATATGCCACATGGACCCATAAACATGCAGAGGTGGAATTGCTTGAAATTGCCGGATTCAATCATTTTTCCATTCTAGCTACCATGCTTGATGAAAGTTCGGTATTACACCAGGCAATGTGTAAATTAATGGGCATTACCGCAGTAGGGTAAGGGTTATCAATTTAAAATCAGAAGTTTATACACAATCCGATCAAATAGTATTTTTAGGAAATGCTGATGATTGATACAATTGAAAAGAAGTTATGTATTTTGTTTGATACGGTCTTTTATTGCAAGAGAAATTTTTAATGCCTCAAATAGCGTATTCGATAAAGCATCAAAATTCTTATTTTCCAACATCTCTTTGGAAAACAGATTCCCGCCAATGCCAACACAGGTTACACCTGCTTCAAACCATTTTGTTAAGCTTTCTAAGTTGGGTTCAACACCACCGGTTGCCATGATTGATGTATGGGAAAAAGGCCCAAGAATGGCTTTAACAAAAGCAGGACCTATTACTTGACCGGGGAATATTTTGACAATTTCGGCCCCCATTTCTTCAGCTTTTGATATCTCTGAAGCTGTGGCTACTCCCGGAATCCAAGCTATTTTTCTTCGATTACACACTTTCCCGACTTCTTCGACCAAATTGGGGCAGATGATGAAATCTGCCCCATTTTGAATGTAAAGACTTGCTGTTCCGGCATCTAATATGGTTCCAATACCAAAAGCCATTTCAGGGCAATGTTGGCGTATATACTTGTTTAATGTATTAAATATTTCATGTGCAAAATCGCCGCGGTTGGTAAATTCAAAAACACGGATACCTCCTTTATAAGCCGCATGGATGATTTGTATGCTAATGTCTATATTATTGGATGATAACAATGGGAGGATAGGGTAGGCATGCATTTTTTGATACACATCTAATCTTTGAAATTGGGGCATTTTAATTGTTTTATCATTTTTATCTAATTACACGACCACCGGTATTCCCTTGCATCAAAGCTTCAATCTCATTCACTTTCAACAAATTAAAATCTCCATAAATAGTATGGTTGAGTGTAGCAGCGGCAGTGGCAAAGTCTATTGCATATTGTTCTGTATTCTCTATTTTTTGAAGTGCATAAATTAGACCGGCCATAAAAGCATCACCGGTTCCTAATCGGTCTAAAATATCAACTATATCATATTCTTTTGATTCAAAAAAATTTGATCTGGTGCATAAAGTTGCACGATAGGTATTGTGTGATGCATGAATGGATTTTCGAAAGGTTAACGCTATGTTTTGCAGGTTAGGAAATGAATCGAATGTTTGTGAGGCAAGCAAATGAATATTCATTTCCTTGATACCAAAATAAGTGTCGATTGTTTCAGTATCGCCTACCAATAAGTGACAATAGCGGATTAGTTCCGGCATTATTTGGGATGGGTGTTTTCCATATTTCCATAAACTTGCACGGTAATTTAAATCGCAAGAAATAGTGATATTCCGTTCTTTGGCCGCTTGTAATGCTTCCAAAGTGGCATCAGCTGCTGCTTGTGAAATGGCGGGTGTAATTCCCGACCAATGAAACCATGTAATGCCCTCCAAAACTTTGCCCCAATCAATTTGCCCTTTTTCAATCATTGCTAAGCTTGAATAAGAACGGTCATACAATACTTTTGAAGGGCGGTGGCCAATGCCCATTTCAAAATAAAAAAGCCCCAATCTTTCGCCACCAAAAACACAGGAATCGGTATCTACCTTGTATTTTCTTAACATGCCTAAACCCATACGCCCCATTTCATTGTCGGGCACACAAGTGAGATAGTTCGCAGACAAATTAAATTGCGCTAATGCAACTGCCACATTTGCTTCTGCACCTGTAAACTGCAGATCAAGTGAATGCGTTTGTTGTAAAGTCAGGTGATTTGGGGCAGATAGTCTTACCAAAAGCTCACCAAAGCACAGAATTTTTGAATTCATGAAATACAATTTTCAAATAGATAGACAAAGGAATTTTGATTACTAACTTAACATTATTTTTTTAAAACGAAGGTTTTTTTTAATTCATGAAATAGGCTTTATGGTATGACTCATTCCCAACTAATCACAACCACATAAGTTTTTGACAATGGGAATATTGTAAAATTGTCAGCTATCGGCATTGTTCTTCTTCTTCCATAAAGAAATATTTCCAATGAATTGATTAATGATGAACGATTACCAACAGCATGATACATACTAAGTATTTTTCAGTAAAGTATTTATACAGAAAGGGTAAAAAAGTAACAGTTGTTAGTTTTATTTGAACATTTTCTTAGACATATTGGTAACTATTTTGGCAGTTTTTTTGATTTCTAAAATTTATTTTCAACGTTTTTTAACTGAATTTTTGCTAGATAAAATGTGGTAAGTAAGTAGTTATTTTGATAGTTTTTTGTAGTAGTAATTGCCGGTTTTAAAATTACGCGGCTTAAACTGTCTACCAAAATCAAGCGATTTTATAGGAAACCATTAAACAAAAAAATAGAAAGTTTGATTTGTTTGCAATTGTTCAAATAGACGTAAAAATCAATGTTGGAAAAAAATTTCACAGTAGGATTTTAAAAAATAATTTTTATCAATTTAGCACAAAGTAGTGTTTTGTCTGATGCATGCTAGAATAATTCTACGGAGGCAAGTGTGTAAGAAATTAAAATATGAAACAAAAAAGTATCAAAGCGTTTTCTTTTGTTGTGAAGTGTATTTCGCTGATTTTTTTATTTGCATTCTTTAAGTATACTTGTATTATTAAAATCCAATATCACAAGCAGCCTGCTTTTTTTAGTGCAGATTGTTTGTAGATATTAATCCAGTATTTACAAACAAAAACCTAAAACAATGCTAAAAAACTTCCCCTCGAGTTTTTGCAAGGTCATTGTACCTGTGCTCCTCACCGTTACCTTTTTTATTAGTTGTACAAAAAGTTATGACCCCGGAAATGTATTTAGTGATAAGATTGATCTGCTGACAGGACATCCTGATTCAGTGAAATGGGTACTCAACGCCATTCGAATAAACAATATTTTAGATACTTCTGCAAGGGGTTCCATGAAAGTATACCATGCAGATGGCACCTTCACTGATAATCTTGGTTTCACAGGCTTCTGGACTTTGTATTCCAGAGATTCATTAATTGAGAGTACTCGTTCCTGGGTTAATCCGGAATCTCCATATTTCACCAATCATTTTCATATCGACCGACTAGAAAAAGGTCGTTTACAATTGACGCATTCAGGTATCGATAAAAAAACCAAACTGGTATATGAATCAAGCAAGTAATGTTGTCATTGCTTTTTTAGTTGCCTGTTTGCTTTTGAATGGTTCGGTGATAGCCCAAACAAATACCAATTTTCATTTTGGTTTTATTGGTACAACCGGCGACACATCAATTCAAACCGGTGAAACTGTTATGATTCAATACAATAAATGTTTTGAAATCAGTAATGGATTGCTAAAGTTCAATACCACTCAAAAAGGGGCTTTCGCTATTTCATGTATTGAGATTCCACCCAAAGATGAGTTACAGGTACTTGGTTATCCCAATCCGGTAGTTAATACACTTACTATCCGATCTCTCAAAGTGTTTCCTATGCAGGGCTTTGTTAAATACAGTTTTGTATTGGTAGACATGATGGGTAGGCCTATCAAAGAAATTAAAACGGATCTGGCAAGTATTAATAATGGATTTATCATCCCGGTATATGACCTTCCCATGGGTTATTTTACTGTTACATTGTATGCCGATAAAGAAGTTATTCAATCATTCAAGATTTTAAAAGGTGTGTAAAATGATGAAAAAAATATACGCGAGCACCGTCTTATTGTTTGTGTTGAATTTTGCCGGAATGCATTCTTTTGGGCAAATTATTCAATCCGCCAAGGGCATTTTATTTCAAGCAGTAATCAAAGATAGCAAAGGCAATTCGGCATCTAATAAAACTGTATTTATACAAGATGCGATTATTAAAAAAACGCCCAATGGGTTAGTTGTCTATAGTGAGACCTTTCAAGTAACGGCTTCAGAGAATGGTTTGGTAACCATCGTGATTGGGCAGGGTACACGGGTTTCCGGTGCTGCTACTATCAGTGATATTGATTGGTCTTCCGGCCCCTATTTTTTTAACGTAAAAGCGGCTGTGTCCCCTTCATCTGCAGCAATTGGTTGGGTTGCTTCTCAAAATTTTGTTGATTTGGGAACATCCCCTTTTTGGTCTGTACCCTATGCGTTGTTTGCAGGTAAAGTAGAAGGGATGGATAAGAAGTTGAATATAGCTGATACGGCAGCCATGTTAAAGCCTTACGCTGATAATAAAAACATTGTGTTTACGCAATCTATCAACGGTTTAGTGCCGGCTCCGGGTAAGTTTCAGGGACGTTACTTAAGTGATAATGGTAATTGGCTACCTTATATCGATACGATTTTATTAAACAAAAGAATCAATGCAAAATTAAATATTGCTGATACGTCCGCGATGTTATCAGGCTATGCAAAAACCGGACAGTCTGTAAAATATGCAGATACAGCATCCATGCTATCGAATCGATTAAGAATTTCTGATAGTAGTTCCATGTTGTCAAATAGATTGAAGATAACAGACACTATAAACATGTTGTCTAATCGATTGAGAATTTCAGATAGTAGTTCCATGTTATCAAATAGATTGAAGATATCAGACACATCATCCATGTTGTCTAATCGATTGAGAATATCAGACACTGCAAGGATGTTTGCCAATCGACTGAGAATTTCAGATTCCACATCTATGTTAAGTGGATATGCCAGAACAGGCCAATCCGTACGATATGCAGATACCTCTTCAATGTTAACGGGCTATGCAAAAAACGGACAGTCTGTAAAATATGCAGATACAGCATCCATGCTATCAAATCGATTAAGAATTTCTGATAGTAGTACCATGTTGTCAAATAGATTGAGGATATCAGACACATCAGCCATGTTATCCAATCGCTTAAAAATTACAGATACCAGTACGATGATGAGCGGGTATGCGAAGAGTGGTCAATCTGTTCA
>JANOVY010000222.1:0-42351 GCA_031417635.1 Bacteroidota bacterium
GAAATGAATTGGATACAGTTAACTTCTGATGAGCAATTAACCCAGCTTAAAGAAAAATCAAACCATAAAACACAAGTAATTTTTAAACATAGTACCCGTTGTAGTACCAGTTCGATGATATTACATCGTTTAGAAAGATCCTCAGAACCGGAAAATATTGACTTTCACTTTTTAGACCTCATTAGTAATCGGTCTATTTCTAATAAAGTTGCTGAAGATTTTAAGGTATACCATGAATCCCCACAAATATTGCTGATAAAAAATGGAGAATGCCTGTATGATGAAAGTCATTGGGGTATTTCTATTGATGAATTGGTTGAGCATGTAAGCTAGAAGCAGAACGCTAAACGCTAAAGGCTAAAGGCCAACTCTAGTAATATCATATTTTTGCAACCTAATATTGTATGTTTTATCAATATTTTCACAATACCAAATTCATGAAAATAACTGTATTTGGAGCCACCGGAATGGTGGGTAAGATGGTGATTAGTCAGGCATTGGCCCTGGGCTATGATGTAAATGCTTTTGGAAGAAATGTGGAAGACCTGATTGATAAGGACAATCGAAATGATCACCTTACAGCTATTAAGGGGTATGTTTTTGATGAATCTTCCGTTTTTAATGCGATTAAATATTCTGATGCTGTCATTTCTGTTTTGGGAGGAGCCATGGATGGAACCGATAAATCAAGAAGTTTGGGGATGAAAAATATTATCCGGCAAATGGAAAAAGCCGGGGTCAAAAGAATCATTGCTTTAGGTGGTATGGGTGTTCTTCAAGAAGATGCGAATCATTTACTTATCGACAACCCGGATTACCCCGAAGAATTCCAAATGGTGGGTCAGGAACATTTACAAGCTTATCGATATTTATTGGCCTCTAACTTGGATTGGACATTCGTTTGCCCACCCAATATTCTTAACAAAGAAGCCACAGGGTTATACCACACCTCGGCAGATTATGCCCCAACCCCCAATTATTTTGAAATTAATGCAGGTGACTTAGCTCATTGTATGTTACAAGAAATGATTCAACCCAAGTTTATTCACCATAGAATGGGTATCAGCCGACTATAAAAAAAAATGCAGACATTCGTTAACGCCATTTTTTCGGCATCTTTGCTATCCCAATAATGTTGCTTACATGGAAATAGCCGGATATTTTGCTTCTTTACTCATAGGTATTTCATTAGGATTGATTGGTGGTGGTGGATCTATTTTAACAATCCCTGTTTTGGTATATCTATTTCAAATAGAACCCGCTATGGCTACCGGATATTCGTTATTTGTGGTTGGTTGTAGCAGTTTAGCGGGGGCTTTTAAAAACTACCAGCATAAAAACATACATTTTAAAGCAGCTTTTTATTTTGGCATAACATCTATTATTACCGTTTTACTCGTTAGAAAATTCTTATTGCCCATCATTCCTAACTATTTGGGCACAGTGGGTTCATTGATCATTACAAAGTCTTTGGCCACGATGTTATTATTTGCCGTTGTCATGATCATTGCTTCTTTACAAATGATCAAAAAACAAATCATCACAACCGGTCTTCCACAAGATCAATCCATCCACTTTAGAAAAGCCCTGGTTAGTGGATTGGAAGTGGGTATTCTTACCGGATTATTGGGTGCAGGGGGTGGTTTCTTAATTATTCCTGTCTTGGTATTTTCTTTTCATTTATCCATGAAAAGAGCCATTGGAACTTCGCTGCTAATCATTGCTATGAATTCGTTATTTGGATTTGCAGGTGATTTGTTTCACCAACAGTTTAATTGGTCGCTCTTAATTCCCATTACCACCATTGCAATCATAGGAACATTTATAGGCAGAAGAATTGGACAGGATTTACCTGGAGAAAAACTGAAAAAAGGATTTGGTTGGTTTATATTATTGATGGGATGTTATATTATTATTCATGAATTGTTTTTGAAATAAGCGGAGTGAGGAAAGGGGGAATGTTGAAAAGAAGAATATTGAACAGATGAACAAGGAACAGAGGAACAGATGATTTAACAACGGGGGTTAAAAAAGTTGAATCATTTTTATTTATTTACATTTATAAAAAAACCATACATGGTTGAATGGTTACAACAGCCCTGGCCTTGGTATATAGCCGGTCCTTTGATTGGATTGATGGTACCGCTTTTATTATTAATTGGCAATAAAAGTTTGGGCATCTCCTCTTCATTGCGACATTTTTGTGCTGCATGCTTTCCTTCCAAAATTCCATTCTTTCAATATGATTGGAAAAAAGAAGCGTGGAATCTTTTTTTTGTTGTAGGTGTTTTGATTGGCGGATATATAGCGGCTACATTACTAGCTTCCACTTCGCCGGTAGCGGTAAATGAAAAGCTATTGATTGAACTACAACAATATGGTATCACTAACCATGATGGACTGGTTCCAACAGACATTTTTAACTGGTCGGCAGTATTAACAATTAGAGGATTGTTATTAATGGTTTTGGGAGGGTTTCTCATAGGCTTTGGAACCCGTTATGCGGGGGGATGCACTTCCGGGCATTCAATTATGGGATTAAGTAATTTACAATTCTCCTCACTTGTAGCAACGATTTGTTTTATGGCCGGTGGTTTTATTATGGCCAATGTAATCATGCCCTTTATCTTAAAATTATCATAATGCAAAACAAAGAGCAAAATACCGATTTTGAAGTACGTTCATTAGATTCCATTTGTATTAACACAAGTCATCTCAATCATCCATGGTGGTATAATTTAAAATACATCATCACTGGTATTTTATTTGGAATTATATTAACCAAAGCAGAAGTCATATCTTGGTTTCGTATCCAGGAAATGTTTCGACTGCAAAGTTTTCATATGTTTGGCGTTATCGGTTCTGCTGTTGTGGTAGGAGCGATATCAGTATTTATCATTAAGAAATTCAATATCAAAACCATTTACGGCGAAGAAATTGACCTTGCTACCAAGCCTTTTAATAAAGGTCAAATCATTGGTGGATTGTTATTCGGTTTTGGATGGGCCATGACGGGTGCTTGTCCGGGCCCACTCTATGCACAAATTGGAGGCGGGGCCACTGTTATCATCATAACATTAGTAAGTGCCATTTTTGGAACCTGGGTATATGGATGGCTAAGAGAGAAATTACCACACTAAATCTCATCAGTGTACCTCTGTTTCTCTGTGCCGCTGTGTTAAAAGACAGCGCATATTTTTCTAAACACAGAGGCACAGAGAAACAGAGGTACGCGGAGGAATTCTAAATATGAGAGTAAAAATATTTTTTATTTTATTTTTGTTTGCAATATTGTCATGCAACAATGTAGAACGGGAAGAAAACAAACCTGTTCTTACCAATATTGAATCCGCTGATTGCTGGACGGGTGCGCCTGCTAATCAAATACCGGTAGATAAAAGTGGGGAGCTTATTCGATACGGAAGAAGTTTAATTGAAAATACGGCTTATTATTTGGGGCCAAATGGAAAAATACAACATAGTACCAATGGTATGAATTGTCAGAATTGTCACTTAGAAGCAGGCACCAAACCCTGGGGAAATAATTTTGGTGCGGTTGCATCTACTTATCCGAAATTTAGAGATCGATCGGGGTCGTTAGAGAGTATAGAAAAAAGAGTGAATGATTGCATTGAACGAAGTTTAAATGGACATGCCCTAATGAACAATAGTAAAGAAATGAAGTCCATCGTAAGCTATATTAAATGGCTCGGGGCAGGTGTTATCAAAGGTACTATACCAAAAGGTTCGGGCATTATGCAATTGACTTATTTGCAACGCGCAGCGGATCCTCTAAAAGGAAAATTTATATATACCGGTACTTGTGAAAAATGTCATGGCAAAAATGGCAATGGACAATTGAACCCGGATAACAGTACATATTTATATCCCCCATTGTGGGGTAATAAAAGTTATAATACCGGTGCAGGCTTATACAGATTGTCCCGATTTGCAGGATTTGTAAAAAACAACATGCCCAATCCGGTTAATTATCATACCTCACAATTAACGGATGAACAGGCATGGGATGTTGCTGCATATGTAAATTCACAACCTAGACCTAATTACAATGTTCAAAAAGACTGGCCGGATAAATCAAAGAAGCCGTTTGATCATCCTTTTGGGCCTTATAGTGACGGGATGAGTGAGAAGGAGCATAAGTATGGCCCATGGCAATAACTCACCCCTGCCCCTCTCTCCTGTGCAAAGAGGGGGTGGTGTTTCAGTTGTTGATTTTGTGGAAAACGATTCGCAGTTGAGCATTTAACGAGAATCATCTTTTGCTGCGCAAAAAGATGATAGAAGAGATGGCATTATTTTAACTTACAACTTATCACCTACTACTTATCACTTATTACTTACCCCCCAACTCCTTTCTCATCAACCAATCATCCTGTAAGTCCTTGCCCAAAAGAAAGCTGGTTTGTGTATGTATGCTAAAACCAAATTTTGTATAAAAATCAATTGCCCTTGGATTTTTTTGCCATACAGACAGCCAAATAAAATCAGAATGTATAGACTCTGCATAGGCAATGGCGTGTTCCATTAACGCTTTACCCACGCCTTTACCGATAAATGGAGTCCGTGCATAAAAACGGGCAATTTCAAGGGGTAGCTTGGCTGGTAAAGTATCCGCGTGGTTGTGTTTTAAATAAGTATACCCCGCCGGAACAGAACCCTCATAGGCAATAAAAAATACATTGTTATGATTCAATATTTCTGCCTCCATTTTTATAAGATTGAATGATTGCGAAAGGCAGATATCCATATCTTCCTTTATATTAAAATCAGCATAGGTATCATAAAATGTTTCAAAACCTATTTCTGCGAGTAAAGCAGCATCTGCTAAAGTGGCCTTTTTAATTTGAATCATAGAATACAATACTGTTGAATTTTTAATCATCAATCATTCATTATTATGATGCTGTATACAAAATAACTTTTAATTCTGAATATGATAAGTAATGAAAAACATTATAACGCCACAGATGCACAGATTAATCAAAATTTTCAATTGTTGAAATAGTCAAGCGAAAAATTACCAATTATTAATTACTAATTACTAATTTCTATCACCATTGCACTCGCCCCTCCTCCCCCATTACAAATACCGGCCGCACCAATTTTACCACCGTGCTGTTTAAGCACATGGAGAAGCGTTACGATAATTCGGGCTCCACTACAGCCTAGCGGATGTCCGATAGAGACAGCCCCACCATGAACATTTACTTTGGCCGGATCGAGATTCATTTTTTGTATATTGGCGATTCCCACTACAGAAAATGCTTCATTCAACTCAGTGAAATCAATATCATTCATTTGCAAACCGGCTTTGGCAATGGCTTTGGGCACTGCTAAAGATGGGGTTGTGGTAAACCACTCAGGTGCCTGTTCTGCATCGGCATAACTGCGAATAATGGCAAGCGGTTTAATACCCATTGCATCTGCTTTTTCTTTACTCATCAATACCAATGCTGCTGCACCATCGTTCATGGTTGATGCATTTGCAGCGGTAACTGTGCCATCTTTTATGAAAGCAGGTTTCAGTTCCGGAATCTTATCGAACTTTACATTGAACGCTTCTTCATCTTTGGTAAATTTTATTGGCTCGCCCTTGCGTTGTGGGATATCTACCGGCACAACTTCATCATTGAAATGCCCGGCTGCCCAAGCTTTCTGACTACGGGTATAACTTTCAATAGCAAATGCATCCTGGTCTTCCCTACTGATATTACATTCTTTGGCACATAATTCTGCAGCATTACCCATTGCATAATTATGGTATACATCGGTAAGTCCGTCTTTTGCTAAACCATCAATCAATTGAACATTACCATATTTATTTCCCCAACGCATATTGGCATTGTAAAATGGAACATTACTCATACTCTCCATTCCACCGGCTACAATAATATCTGCATCTCCCAGTAAAATACTCTGCGCGGCTTGTGCAATGGCTTTCATACCACTGGCACATACTTTGTTAACGGTGGTGCAAATAACATGATCGGGAAGTCCTGCAAATTTAGCTGCCTGTCTAGCTGGCGCCTGGCCTGTATTGGCTTGAATAACACATCCCATCAATACTTCTTGTACATCGGATGAAAGAATACCTGCTCTTTCAACTGCCGACTTAATAGCAATAGCTCCCAATTGTGGTGCAGAAAAATCCTTTAAGCTCCCACCAAAACTTCCAATGGGAGTACGTACTGCCGATACGATATAAACGGTTCTGTTGTTCATGATTTTTGGTTGAAATGCAAAGGTAATGAATTGGACTTAGTGATGGTTTGGAGTTTGGAGTTTGGGGTTGTTTCGAGCTTACATGTTGGTAGCTAAATATATTTATCATAATCGATACTTTCGATATCAACAGACTTTCCAACTTACGGACTTTCGGACTTCTCAAAAAAAAGGGGGTTTTTCCCGTATGTCAAGTGATTTGACTAGTGTAGTTTTAATTATTGTTAAATATTTACAAACACTTACAAATTATTTTAACCCATTTAACCTACCCCCTTGAAAACGGAACAATTATTTATTAACCAGCTAGACAGTCAACAGGATACTATTTTATTGCTTTTTCGATTAAGTATCATTATTGTGTTCATCCTTATCCTTTCTGCAACAAAAGAGAGTGATAAGAAAATTAATAGGCTGTAATCTTTTTTAAAACGCAAACCAAAGTACAGTCAACAAACCCCAAACCAAATTTATGTGGACTCTTGCCCTAAGTAATGAAAATAAATTGAATTTTTCCCGTATACTTAATGACAATACCTATTTAGCATAGTGTTTTCTCAGTACTCTTTAATTAGAAGGTATGATTACTGAACCAATCTTCAGGCAATACTGCTAATTATTTTTTTCTTTTTCGTATTTACATTTTCTGAAAAGCAGCTAAATATGTTGGAGACAAGGTAAATTAGCGTTTTCATCGTTTATAACATTACTCGAGTATATCATGAATCTATTATTAATATTTTAATCTATTGGCTTCAGCGTTTTTCTCACTGCACCCTTGCCTCACTTATACGGATGGCTATTGCCTGCGCGCGGGTTTTTACGACTCCTCCTTTTCCATCTTTGCCAGATTTTAATTTGCCCTCTTTAAATTCATGCATTACGGTGTTAATTTTATTCTGCGCCTTCTTTGAATATATGGCCATGGTATTTATTTTTCCTCAATGAACGCCATTCCGCAATTTGGACATCTGCCCGGCTGATCTGTAGTAATTTCCGGGTGCATCTGGCAGGTATATGTTTTTATTTCCGGTTGGTTCATTGTTTTCATTTCTGCATTTTTATTATCATCTATTTTAAAATCCGGGTTTGTTAAGCGCATACCATCATGGGGAGTACTTATTTCATTCCAAACAGGATTTGTGGAATCAAATTCCTCCTTGTAAGAAGCTTCGTTGAATTTTTGATTGATCATACTTCTTGAATGCTGATTTCTTGACTGAGTTTGCATTTTTAATTAATTTTATGGATGATTATATTTAATGAATGCTTTCACTCTGAAAAGGAAAGCGTTCCCAATCCGAGGAAAGTTATATAATTGTCTGTAAGTGTTTTATTGTTCACTAATTTTGCAGAAATGTATTCCACATGCCATGTTTTTACATTCCCCGCAACATTTCCCAATTCATTAAACATTTCCAGAACATTTTGCATTAAATACCAATAAATATTCAAAATCATAGGCCAAATACATTAATAAAATCTCTAATTACCATAAATCTCAACAGCCATTTTTATTTAAGACAAGAAAATCGATTTAATCATCTACTATGGAAGCCAAAATAGATGAAAAAAATATATCACAAGTAAATCTTACAACTTATTCATGAAATTATGTAACAGTAAACCTTCTAAAACAGCTCAATTTAGTTTTATGAATATGACTATTTAATCCTGTCATATTAAACAATATGAGCAATAAAAAAGAAGTTCAAACAGTAAATGAAAAGATATCAGATCATTCAATTCCTCGCTGGGCTAAGTACAGATCTGATATGCTCCGGTCATTCCCCTCTCCCTATAAAGGAGATAAAGATTCTTTGGCCGACGAAATAACAGAAGCCATTCGCGCATTAGATAAACTAAAGTCTGAAAAAAATGGAGGTTCCGCATTTTTGGGAACCAATCCAAAATTAGTTATTGATTTTGAGCATGTAAAAAATGCTGTGCTAGAAAATAATATGCAATCCTCGGGTGAAGTAATTAAACAGGCAATAAAATTATTTGAAGGTCTTCCCAATTGGGGGCATCCACTTACTATGAATAATGTAAATCCGCAAGGAAACACTGCAGCTATTGTAGCATCTATTCTTACAGAAATATTTGCACCCAATATTCTGGAAGGTGAATATGCTTGGAACATTCATCAGGCAGAATTAGAATCAGGCGGCATTTTGGCCAACTTGGCAGGATGGGAATCTAAAAAATCCGGCTGTGTATATACCTATGGCGGTTCGGGTTGTTGGACCTATCATTTGAAATATGCGTTAACAAGCGTACTTCCCAATTCTAGAAATAAAGGGATCCGTACGGATGCTAAAGTGATTTGTTCACAACAAGCGCATTACACGATGTTAAACAGTACAGACTGGATGGGATTGGGTATGGATAATATTATCCAAATAAAAACGGATGTTGATTCTAATGAGATGGATATGGTGCATTTTGAAGAAGTATTAAAGGATTGTGTGGCTAAAAAAATTCCCGTAGCTTCTGTTGTTTGCACCATGGGAACCACTGATACAAATGCATATGATCCTGTAGAAAAAGTATATGAATTAATCAATAAATATCCCAACCCGAAAGGATTTGGTAAAATATTTCTGTATTGCGATTCAGTGATTGGGTGGTCGTGGCTTACTTTTAAGAATTATGATTTTACATTAAACCCACTTGGTTTTTCAGAAGCTGTATTACCCTATCTCGAGGAAAATTATAAGGCTGTTAAGGGTATTTTTTTCGCTGATGCTTTTGGTGCAGATTTTCATAAAACAGGTTTTTCTCCATACATCAGTAGTGCATTTGTTTATAAAGATGCAGCCGCATTTGAATCTTTACTTTCACGTTCTGCTTCTTCTTATCTACAACCACGTTCTCCGTACAATCCATTAAATTATACTTTAGAAGTTTCCAGAACGGCCACGGGCTCCATGGCCGGATGGGCAACGCTTAAATTCTTTGGCCATGAAGGGTTTCAATCTGTTTTAGGAGGCATACTTGAGAACAAAGTTTACCTGTTGCAAAAAATAAAAACTGATGCAACTATTGTTTGTGTGAATCCTTATGATTTTGGATTTGTAACACTTTTAAGAATATACCCTTCGGGTGTTGATGCAACTATACAATATGCGCATGAGTTGAAAGATAAAAATTATAAAGAAGATATGGTAATGCATAACAAACTAACGCATGCAATTGGTGATCTGCTCTTCGAATGGTTTCGGTCAGGTAAAATAATTAATGGCCAATGTACACCCTATCTCAGTTTTACCTCAAGATTTCGCCCGACAGAATATAACAGAGATTTGAATAATAGTGACTCAATGATTTTTGCCCTTAAAATATTCCCCCTCAATGTATATATCACTCCCCAAGTGATGGATCATGTACTCATATGCATTGGTGCAGCAAGAGATCAAATAATGCAAATAAATAAAACAGATTATGAATAAGATAAAATTAACTACCGCAAGCGGAATACCTTATACAGAATTTGACAATTCACTAACTGTTGGCAATCGAGGGCCTGTTCTTTTGCAGGATTATTTTCTTCAAGAAGATATGGCACACTTTAATAGGGAAAGAATTCCTGAAAGAGTGGTTCATGCAAAAGGAACAGGTGCGTTTGGTGTATTTACCGTAACCCATGATATTACCCAATATACTTGTGCAAATTTGTTTTCAGAGATTGGTAAGCAAACAAAAGTATTTACCCGTTTCTCTATTGTGGGCGGAGAAAAAGGTGGTGCCGATAGTGAAAGAGACCCACGCGGATTTGCTATTAAATTTTATACAGAAGAGGGCAACTGGGACTTGGCAGGAAATAACACCCCTGTATTTTTTATTAAAGACCCAAAAAAATTCTCACACTTTATACATACACAAAAGCGTGATCCGAAAACCAATTGCAAAAGCCCTACTATGATGTGGGATTTTTTTAGTTTAAATCCTGAAAGTTTACATCAAGTTTTGATTCTGATGAGTGATAGGGGAACGCCTTACTCCTACCGCAATATGCATGGTTTTGGAAGTCATACTTTTTCACTTATTAATGAAAATAATGAGCAGGTATGGGTAAAATTTCATTTTAAAACTATGCAAGGAATAAAAAACTTCACTAATAAAGAAGCCAATGAAATGAAGGGGATTGATCTTGACCATGCGCAACGTGATTTGGTGGATGCCATTGCAAAAAAAGATTTCCCAACATGGGCCTTACAAATACAGGTAATGACGAATGAACAAGCAAAAACTTTCAAATTCAACCCTTTTGATCTAACCAAAGTATGGAGTCATAAATCGTTTCCTTTAATAGATGTGGGAATAATGGAATTAAATGAAATTCCCGAAAATTATTTTCAGGATGTAGAGCAAGCTGCATTTGCACCGGCTCATGTTGTTCATGGTATCGGCTATTCATTTGATAAAGTATTACAGGGCCGTATACTTTCTTATCCCGATGCACAGCGCTATCGTTTAAGTGCGAATTATGAAAATATTCCGGTAAATAAATGTCCTTATGATGTTTCCAATTATCAACGCGATGGATTGATGCAGACAGGCATGAATGGAGGATCAAGCCCTAATTATAGGCCAAACAGCTTTGATGATATTATTATTGATGAAACAAAAAAAGAGACTGCATTGTACTTGGATTCATCTATTGCCGATTGGTATGATCGTAATGAACATGATGACGATCACTATACTCAACCGGGTCTATTATACCGTGATGCACTGAATGAACAAGATAGAAAGAATCTCGTCGATAATATCGTAGTTTCTATGAGCGGCATTTGCGGTGAGCAGAGAGAAGCAATCATTCAACTTCAGTTATCTCATTTTTTAAAAGCTGATATGCAATTGGGAATGGCCATAGCTGACAGATTAAATACGAAATTTTGACATTTTTTTAATGAATTGTTTATTCTACAGAAATCAATCTCAATATTCTATTTTAAATTTTCATTAGCAAAACAATACAGGGTGAGTTTGGAGTCTGGAGTTTAGAGTCGCGAGTATCATTTCAGTCTAGTTTAAGGACTAAAATAATTTACTCCGGATTCTTAACTTCTAACTCCAGACTTTAATACCCAAACTCATCACTAAAAATGTAGATGATTAACATATAATGCAAAGACGCAGTGGGAAATAGCATCAGGAATAAAATTAATCTATACGCCTCGGCATTTTTTCCCCCTGCGCATGTGCTTCACTTATACCAATTGCTATTGCCTGCTCCCGGGTTTTTACGATTCCTCCTTTTCCATCTTTGCCTGATTTTAATTTACCCTCTTTAAATTCATGTATGACCGTTTCAATTTTATGCTGCGCTTTCTTTGAATATTTTGCCATGGGTTTTTATTTTTTCTCAATTAATTCCATTCCGCAATTTGGACAATCGCCCGGTTGATCTGTAGTTATTTCCGGGTGCATCGGGCAGGTATATGTTTTTATTTCCGGTTGGTTCATTGTTTTTAATTCTGCATTTTTGCTATCAGCAATTTTCAAATCCGGGTTTTCTACGCGCATTCCATCCGGGGGAGTATAAACTTCTTTCCAATTCCGATTTGTCGAATCAAATTCTTCTTTGTAAGAAGCTTCGTTGAATTTTTGATTGATCATACTTCCTGAGTTCTGGTTGTTTGACTGACTTTGCATTTTTAAACAATTTTACGGGTGATTTATTAATGACTGATTTTACCCTGAAAAGGTATGCACCCTGATTACGGTGTATGTTATATGATTGTCTGAAAGTGTTATACTTTTTACGCATTTTGCAGAACGATAATTTCACAGGCCCCTATTTTTCAATACTAACATTATTTTTTTCCAAAAAAGCGTGAAACATGTAACCCATCTGCAAAAATGTGTAACACAAATGTGCACATAGATTCGCAACTTAGATTACTACAAATGCATAAGGACTAATGAAAACAATCAATACCGGAAAGGGACTACAAAATGAGTGGCAAAATTATCAATATATAAAAACAAAGCGGTTTTCATACCAACCATTCACCTCGGCTTGTGTAGACCTTACAGATAATAATCGGTCATGAGAAAATCGATGAAATGGGCCGGAATTATTCTGTCAGTTATTATACTGATTTTGATCTTGTTAATCATTTTAATAAATACCAATCCCGCAAAAAATTTTATCAGGGGAAAACTGGAAGCCTATCTTATTTCTAAAACAAATACTGAACTGCATATTTCAAGAATTAATTACCGACTTCCGAAATGGGTGGAACTGGATGGCGTTTTTCTGAGAGATCGATCAGGGGACACATTGTTATATGGAAATAAGGTTCGGATCGATATCAATATGTTGAAATTGCTGAAAGGTCAATATATGATCAGTAAAGTAAAGTTGGATAATGTAATGGTCAATATTTTTCGCAAAAACAATGAAACAGAATTTAATTACCAGTTTCTGATAGATGCTTTTGCAAGCAAATCTCCACAACCACAAAAAAAAACAGTAGTTGTTATATCACTCGATGAAATTGAGATTGCTCATTCGGCAATTGCCTGGCATGACGCGTACGGAGGTATGATTATGGATACTAAAATCGGCAGCCTTCATGCAACCATTGACAGCCTGGATATTTTCTCACAAAAATATGCATTCCGTAAAGCAGCTATTGCTGATTTGGTTTTTGATCTACAGTTGCTTAAAATGCCAGATAAAGTTCCTTTGACAAATGTTGTACGATCGTCGCCAACGGAGCTTTTGCCAATTATAAAAATTCAAGCAGCACAAATTGCCAGATCGCATATTGGATTTGATGGACAAAACACCGGATTTCATACTGTGAATGATATCAATGAAATGAAGCTAACCGGATTTTCAATGGCCTCTGCTGAGCAGTTATCAATTGATCAGTTAACATTGCTCAATTCTTCCCTTTTGTTAGACAGAAAGGATGTGAAAATTAACGGTATGCGCAAACTAAAAAAAGATACATCTATTAGTCATATCAATTATACCGTGAAGCATGCCTTGTTTTTTAATAATACCATTGCATTTAATGATCTGTCTGTAAAGAGAAAAGGAAATGGTCTTGATGCAAATCACATACAATTAAGTTCGCTGAGTGGAGGCCTTGGTGGTTTTGTTTACTCAGGTAGCGATCTTACCATGCACGTTGATTCACTTTCTACCAGAGAACAAAATGGTTTTATATTAGATTCTCTGCATGGAGACTTTGCTGTGAATGATACATTGATTGTTGCTAAAAATATCTTAATCAAAACACCTCTTTCCCGGATTTCAGGTAATACGATTGTTTATCCGCAAAGCATCAATGATAAGTACCGGGGAAACCTGCAGAACCATTTTCTCTTTTCCAATGCCAATATTGCCAAGAAAGACATAGTATTTCTTGCTCCGGCGTTGATGGGGAAATATGAAAAACAATTGACAGGCGTATCTTTTATATATCTCACAACAGATATCAGAGGCAATGCCAAGCGATTAGATATAAAAAAACTTTCGGTCCATTCGGACAAGAACGATATCTATATAAATGCTAATGGGATGCTCTACAATGCGTTTTCATACAATGGCCTGCAATATGATCTGTTTATTTCAAAGGCGGTTGCTTCGAAAATCTTTTTAGAGCCATTTATTAATACGTATGGAAAGCAAAATATAAACCTTCCTCCAACTGTAAGTATCAGCGGGAAATTTAAAGGAAACCTGAAACAGGTAACCGGTGATATGGTTGTATCTAGCGCTTATGGTATGTCTGTTTTTAAAGGACAGGTGAAAAGTTTCACAAAACCTGATCAGCTGAAATATAATATGCGAATCATTGCCAAAGAACTGGAAACCGGAAAATGGTTTAACCAGGATTCGATTTGGGGGAAATTGAATGGGACTATACAGGTTAAAGGATTGGGTATTGATTATAAAAAAGCAACCATTGAATCTCTACTTGATCTGAGTTCATTTCGCATAAAACAACATAGTTATACTGGTATCCATTTTAAACTAAATGGTGTTTTGGGAGCATATGATATAAAAGGAAATATTGCAGATTCTTTGTTAAGGCTTAACCTGCAAATGAAAACTAACCTGAACCGACAATATCCTACTGCCACCGGAAAGATAAATATTAAAAATGCCGATCTTTTTGCGCTTGGGTTATATGCGGATACTTTCCGTTTTAAAACGTTGATAGATATACGGGGCATAGACCTTTCACCCGAAAACCTCAATGCCCTGGTAAGATTGGATAGCACTTTGCTATTTAAAAATGGCCAACAACTCTTTGTTGACAGTTTTTTGGTAGAAGGCAAAATGGATAGTGGCAGAACATTTATCACATTACAATCTCCATTGGCTGACGCTTTTATAAAAGGGCAATACAAATACATTGAATTGCCGGATATTTATCAATACTACCTTTCAAAATATTTGGATAAGAAAATAAAATCGGCTGCTAAAATTGATCCGGTGAGCTTACAGATGGATGCAAATCTGAAACCCGACCCCATTTTTGCACTACTGATACCCGGCTTATTTTTCGATAAAAATATCCATGCCAATGGCAGTATTGATTCCAAACAAAAAGACAGCAGCCTTAGTTTTTATTTAACTGCACCTGTGATTGCGTACAAAGCCAACAGGTTTTCTAATCTCAGCCTAAATATTAAAGGCATCAACGATTCATTAAAATATTCGATCAATCTAGATACCGTAAAAGCTGCATCGCTGAAGTTATACACAGCTTCTCTTTCCGGCGGGCTTGGGAATACCTATCTCTCAACCCTTTTTAGCACACTTGATAAAAATAAAAAGGAAAAATATTCATTATCAGCTACCGCTGCCGTAAAAAATGGAAGTTATCGGATAGAGCTCAGTGATAAGCTGAAATTAAATTATGCTGATTGGGTAGTTGATAAGAAGAATACGATTAACTATAGCCCGCTGGGTATTAATATAAGTCAATTCAATATTAAAAAAGGAAGAGAAAGTGTTTCTATCAATAGTGCCACTCCCGCTAATAATGCGCCGCTTGATGTAAAGATCGACGGGTTTTCTTTGCAGAATATCACCGGTCTGCTTGATAGAGACTCACTTGAAATTGGGGGTATGCTAAGTGCACATGTAACAGTAGATGGATTGGATAAAAGTGTACCCCTTTTTAACGGAACGATCAAAGTGGATAGCCTCAGTTACCAAAATACGATTGTTGGAAATGTTTCAGTCGACGGAAGAACGGAGAATAATGAAGCTGCGAGCTTTACGGGTAAACTTACCGGTAACGGAAATAATGTTGACCTGAAAGGAACGTATAACCAGGAAAAAATTGATGCACAATTACAGCTGTCGCCTATTCAATTGAAAAGTATAGAACCTTTTACAAAACATTATGTTACCCGGTCATCAGGAAAAATAACAGGCAATATCAACATAACAGGCACTGTAGAAAGCCCTGAATGGAACGGTAGTCTCCTTTTTGATTCTGCTTCTACGCAATTGAGGCAATATGGAACTGTAATGAAAATGAGCGGGCAGAAATTGGATCTGAACTATCCTGCGATCGTTTTCAATCAGTTTATTATTAAAGATTCACTTGATCATTTTGTAACAGTTAACGGATCTGTAAAAAAGGAAATGGATGGATTAATAGCAGATCTGACAGCTAAAACAAATGATTTTATTGTAATCAACAACACGCCGCTTTCCAACAATGAGATTTATGGTAAAGCAATCATTGACGCCGATGTAACCATACAAGGTCCCGTTTCTGCACCTGAAATTACAGGTAGTGTTAATTTGAAAGATAAATCACAGATCACTTATGTTAGGCAGCAAAGCGTATCAAGTGCAAAAGATGGAAAAGGTGTGGTTGAATTTGTGAATATGGATACATTGAATAGGCATGTACGTCCAAAGACACTAATCATTGCCCATAAGGTTCGACAGTTTGATGGGATGATACACTATGATCTGAATATAGATATTGACAAGAACGCCAAATTCAATATAATCATTGACCCCATTACAAGGGATGAATTGCAGGTACAGGGATCGGCCCAGTTAAACGCCGGTGTGGCACCAAATGGAGATATGTTCGCAACAGGTGCTTATCATCTTACCAAAGGCGCTTACCAGTTAAACACTAGGTTCTTAAAAAGAAAATTTGAATTGCAGGAAGGAAGTACCATTACACTAAATGGTGATCCAAAAAATACAGTCGCAGATATTACAGCAATTTATGAGATAGAAGCCTCACCCTACGATTTGCTGGCAAATGAAATCAGTGATAACAGTAACAGTGCATTATACAGACAAAAACTGCCATTTCAGGTTATTTTAAAGATCAAGGGAAAGATCATTCAACCGCGTCTCAGTTTTGATGTGCAATTGAAAGACAGGGCGAACGGTGTGAATACTGATATGATCTCAACCATTGATAATAAATTCTTACAAATGCGTACTGACCCTGCCAGTATGAATAAACAAGTGTTTACCCTATTGGTAATGGGAAGATTTATTGGTGAACAAAGTTCAGATTTTTTTGGTGGCGGCAGCGGTTTGCAAACAGAACAGGTGGTGAAAGAAAGTGTAAGCCGATTTTTAAGCGATGCAATAAGTCACCTGGCGGCTGACCTGATAAAAGGTGTTGATATAGAACTAAACCTACGAACCGTTGATAATTATTCGGACGCTACACAGAGAACGGATCTGAACCTTGCTTTATCGAAACGGTTTCTTGATGACAGACTGAGTATTACTATCGGTAAAAACTTTGTTGTTGATGGAGTAGATCCGCTCGCAAAAGGGCAAGACAATTCCAATGTACAGTTCCTCCCTGATATTACAACTACCTACAAACTTTCCAAAGATGGCCGTTACATGTTAAAAGCTTATCAAAAAAATGACTACGAAGCCATACTGGATGGCTATTTTATTGAAACAGGTGTGGCTTTTACATTAAGTATGGATTATAATTCATTACAAGAAATGCTTCGCAAGAAGAAAAAATAATATGCGAACCATTCAATTACGATATCAGGTTTTTGTTATTACTTTATTCATCGTTTCGATGTCGTGCAGTGTACAATTACATCTCCCTCCCGGAACCCAATTGTATAAAGGGGCTCAATATGAAATACTAAAAGAAAAATCAAACAAAACAAAGATCAAAACGATTAGGAATCAATTAAAAGAAATAACATCACCTGTTGCCAATAAAACTATTTTAGGATTTCCGTATAAAGTTGCTTTCTGGTTTGCGATAGGTGAGCCTAAAAAAGAAAAAGGTTTCAGGTATTGGCTGCGCAGCAGGTTTGGGGAAGCACCCATTCTTAATACATCGGTAAATGCAAAAGCTATTGCTATGAATTTTCAATATTATCTCGAAAACAAAGGCTTTTTTAAAACAAGTGTTAGTGGAGATACCACGGTAAAAGGTTACAAAGTAACTGCAAAGTATAAGATCGATCTGGGTATGCCCTATAAAATAAATGAAAATAAATGGATCGCAGACAGTGCTTCACAATTCGGGAAAGACATTGCAAACTTGCCCCCCAAAGAAACTGTGATTAAAAAAGGTGTTCAGTATGATCTTGATAATATTAAAGCAGAACGCGACAGGGCTGAAGTATACCTAAAGTCGGTTGGTTATTATTATTTCAGTGCAGATCATATAAAAGCTTATGTTGATAGTTCTAAAGGAGACCATATCGTAAATATCTTTTTCACACTAAAATCTGATGTTCCTGTAGCAGCAATCTTGCCGCAAACAATTCGAAGTATCACTTTATTCCCAAATTATACCCTGATCACTCCGCCTCCCGATACTTCAAAAACGGGATTAACATTACTGGACGGAATCTATATCCGTGATACCATACAAAATATTAAGTCGTCTGCGCTGATCCGCCCGGTAACTTATCGGCCTGGAAGCCTTTACAATATCAAAAACCAGAACAGAACCCTTAACCGGTTTATTAATATGGGCGTATTTAAGTTTGCCAAGAACCGTTATGTAGGGGATGGCGATAGAGTACATCCAAAATTTTTAGATGTGTATTATTATTTAACTCCCTTGCCAACAAAATCTTTTCAGGCAGAAGTGGGTGCATTCTCAAAAAGTAATTCCTTCACCGGTGCGCGTGTCAGTCTTACCTGGCGCAATCGTAATCTTTTTAAAGGTGCGGAACAGCTATACATTAAAACTTATGGTTCGTTCGAGTCGTCTGGAAGCAGTGCTTTGCAGGCCAATAATAATTTTAGTCTGGGTACGGATGTGTCTTTATTGTTTCCCCGTTTTGTAACCCCTTTTAAGATCAATGAAAGCAACTTCTTCCCACCTAAAACCAAATTCACTATTGGCTATGAATGGTTCCGCAGGCAGGCTTTGTATACAAAAAATTTCTTTCGCTTTCAATACGACCTGAGCTGGAAAGAGCAGGTTAATAAAGAGCATAGGCTTTCTCCTATCAGCATTACCTATAATACTAGTTCTGCGTTTAGTCCGCAATACCAGTTATTGGTAAGCCAGGTGCCGGTTCTGGCACAAACCAATTTGCCGGAGGTGATCATTGGCACTGTATATAATTACAGTTTCCATAGTGGTAACCAAAAGGCTAAAACAATATTGTATTTTAATGGAAATATTGATGCCGCCGGAAACGCCATTGGGCTGATCAGCAAAACAAATGGCCCATATAGCTCTAAAATAGCCGGGGCTTATTTTTCTCAATACGTAAAATTAGAAACGGATCTCCGCTACAGTACCAAACTAAATGATAATACCTGGTGGGCAAACAGGATCATTATAGGAGCAGGCTTCCCTTATGGCAATTCGGCTTTTCTGCCATTCTCACGTCAGTTTACCATTGGTGGTGCCAGCAGTATACGCGGGTTTCAACCCAGACAGTTAGGGCCGGGAAGAACAAGCGCTACTTTATTACAGCAATTATACCTTCCAGTAATTGGTGGTGATTACAAACTGGAATTGAATACAGAAATACGATTCCCATTGTTCTCAAAATTAAAAGGGGCCGTATTTATTGATGCAGGAAATATCTGGACAAAAGATTCTGTATTATATGGAGCCAATGCACAATTCAGCAGCCGTTTCCTGAACGATATCGCCATCAGTGCGGGTTTTGGTATACGGGTAGATATCAGTATTCTGATCATCAGGTTGGATATTGCGGCGCCGCTTCGCGAGCCTTATCTTGAAAGAGGAAAAGAATGGGTGATCCGTGATTTTCAACCTTTGTTAAGTGCTTGGAGAAGACAAAATCTTGTGTATAATATAGCCATCGGTTATCCATTCTAAATACAAAATTTCAAGAATGCTTATTTATATTTAAGAATAATCAGCATCTACAAAATCTTTAATTCTCAGAGAGTCCGGATTATTCTTCGCAACGTTTTCCAATTCTCTAATCATTTTTTTCGATGTCTCTCAATAGAGCACACTTCGTTTGAACTTTATGATTCCATAATTACACCAAAGCCCTAGTAATACGAAAATCATTAGCCTAAACAATAAAGAGTAAGTTATAAGTCTGGAGTCTAGAGTATCGTTTGGGATTAAAATAGCTTACTCCAGACTCCAGACTTCTAACTCCAGACTTTAAAAAATACTGTTAATTATTTTTTATTCGTTTCCTTATTTTCAGTTTCTGTACTGTAGCTACTTCAGTGCCTAATAATTTACCCCATGGTTTTAATTCATCTATCCGGTCAAAAATTAGTTTTAATACCCCAATAAAAGGAATCGATAAAAACATACCCGGAATACCCCATAATGAACCACCTAATAATACAATCACAATAGAGATGAATGCATTGATCTGCACCCTCGAAGAAACAATTAAAGGAATAAACAAATGATTATCGAGGAATTGGATAATAAGACAAACAGCAGTAATGCCCAGTTGTGTATGAAGGCCCTCTTTTGTTATAGTAGCCACAAATACCGGCAGAAGGATGGCGACAGCACCTCCTATATATGGCAACAGGTTTAGTATGGCGGCCATGATACCTAATAATATGGCATATTTAATATCAAATATGAAAAATGCTGTGGTGTTCAATACAGCTATAATAATTCCTTCAAATAAAAGTCCTGTCATATATTGTTGAATGGCTGCTTTTGTTTGTTGCAATACTTCGGCTACTTTTCCTGAATCGGAGCTTGCAAATATTTCGTATAAAAAATGAAGAAACAATTGTTTGTAATAAAGCAATAAAAAAGTATATACGGGTATGAGCAAAATAATACTTAGTGTGCCTGCCATGGTTCCCAATGTCTGCCCAATTAAAGGTTTCAATCCAAATTCAACTTCGGTAAGCCATTGGTCCTGCTGAATCAGACTTAAGCCCAAATCTTTTTTCAAGAATTGCTGAAATTGTGAAAACAGTTCATTCGATTTTATTTTTAACAAGGGAAGGTCTTCTCCAAAGCTTAAAATTTGCGAGGAAATAAAATAAGCAATTCCTAACAATATTGAAAATGCAAATAAAATGGTGAGCGCGATAGACCAAAACTTGGTAAGTCTGAAAGATTCCAGCTTAACCACCAAACGGTTTAATAAAATTGCAAGTAATATAGAAAAACCAATGGGTATTAGTATTTCACGTAAACCAGATAATGCAAATACCAGCAGAATCAGACCAAAAAGGATGATAGTAGATTTTATATAGAAAGGATACTGTTTTTTCATTTAAGCAGTGCAGGCAAATGAATTGTAAGGGAATACTTACATTTTATTCATTCATCAACAAGGTATGGATTAAATAGTGAACCCAAAGCCGTTCTAATTATTCAGAGGTATGAATGATGCGTTAATGGTTTGAATTAAACTTTAAAACGATGCTTCCTCCTATAGGTCCCAAACTTGAAACTCCTAACTCATCCTCCCCCCTTTGTATTTGTTAAAATATTACTATAACTTTCGTTACATTTTGAAAAATTGGAAGAATGCATCGAGCTATTTAATTATTAACTTTTATCCATGCTTAATTTATCTGTTATACTGGAAGACAGTGCCCGAAACTATCCCAATAAAGCTGCTTTTACTTTTATGGATACGGCCCTAACCTATTCACAAATAAACGAATCTGCCAACCAAGTGGCCAATGGTTTACTGGCAAAGGGAATACGACCGGGTGATAAAGTGGCATTAAGCTGTTTAAATATACCTGCCTTTCCCATTGTTTATTTTGGCATTCTTAAAGCAGGTGCCGTTGTAGTTCCTTTGAGTGTGCTGCTTAAGAAAGATGAAATAGCCTACCACTTAACAGATAGCGAAGCAAAAGCCTATTGCTGCTTTACCGGCTCACCGGAATTACCAATGGGTGAAATGGGTTATGCCGCATTTAAAGAAGTAAACAGTTGTGACCATTTTTTTATGATCATGCCCATGCCCAATATGCCTTCATCTATCAGTGGTACTGAAACACTGGATAGCTTGATGCAAGGGCAATTTTCACAAATAGAAATGTATCAATCAAATGCCGATGATACCTGTGTAATCATCTATACTTCTGGAACTACCGGCCGACCCAAAGGTGCAGAATTAACGCATGCCAATCTACTGATCAATGCCATTTTATCCTGCGAATTAATGAACAATACGCCGGATGATGTGGCACTGATTGTGTTACCCTTATTTCATATTTTCGGAATGACTGTTTTAATGAATGCGGGAATATATAAAGGCCATTCCAGTATTTTATTACCTCGATTTGATGCTGAGACAGTTTTTGGCTTACTACAAAAACACAAAGTGACTATTTTTGCCGGTGTACCTACCATGTATTGGGGTCTGGTAAATTATACTGACCCAAAATTTGATTATGCATCTATTGCAGCCCATTTAAAATCCTGTCTTTCCGGGGGTGCATCATTACCCATAAAAGTGTTGGAAGATTTTGACAAAAGATTTAAAGTCCCCATTTTTGAAGGGTACGGGATGTCGGAAGGCTCACCGGTAGTTACATTTAACCAAAGGGGCATTGGGAGAAAACCGGGCTCAGTAGGCACACCTGTTTGGGGTGTTGAAGTAAAACTGGTTGATACTGACGGAAAAGAAGTGGCAATAGGCGAAAAAGGTGAATTGCTATATAGAGGGCATAATGTTATGAAAGGTTATTATAAAAAAACAGCAGAAACTGCCAAAACCATTCAGAATGGTTGGCTACATTCAGGAGATATTGCAATGAAAGATGAGGACGGGTTCTATTTTATTGTTGACAGAACAAAAGATATGATCATTCGTGGCGGATTAAATGTATACCCAAGAGAAGTAGAAGAAGTGATGGTTCAACATCCCGCAGTTTCATTGGTAGCAGTGATTGGTATTCCGGATGATGAATTGGGCGAAGAAGTAAAAGCCTTTGTGGTGTTAAAAGAAGGACAATTCATTTCAGAATTGGAACTCATTAATTGGACAAAAGAACATATCGCTGCCTATAAATATCCAAGGCAGATTTCTTTTTTACCTGCCTTGCCGATGAGTGCCACAGGTAAGATTCTTAAAAAAGAATTAAGAAATTAATGGTTGATGATTAATATAGAATAGTAAGGCCCTTTTTTACATTAGCAAAGCCCTAACAAGCATATAAGTTTTGAAAATATTCAACATGAAAAGCAAATAGATATGAAACCAAAAATTGCATTGGTTACCGGAGGAAGTAGAGGATTGGGAAGAGATATGGCATTGGCGCTCGCCAAAAAAGGGACTGATATAATTTTCACTTATCATTCCCAAAAAGAAGCAGCCGAAAATGTAGTTGCCGAAATTAATAAACTAAATAGAAAAGCGATTGCTCTCCCTTTCGACATTTCTGTGATTGGTAACATTCCAGCCTTTTTAGTACAAGTACAGGCATGTTTACAAATGAATTGGCAAACAAATAAATTTGATTTTTTAATAAACAATGCAGGCATTGGTAAAACGGTTGCCATACCCGATGTGACAGAAGAGATTTTCGATCATTTATTAAATGTACACTTTAAAGGCGTCTATTTTCTTACACAAAAAAGCTTACCCCTATTAAATGATAATGGATGTGTTGTTTTCATCTCATCAGGTACTACTCGATTTTGTGTTCCCGGTTACTCTGTATATTCCTCGTTAAAGGGAGCAGTAGAAATATTTACAAAATATGTAGCGAAAGAATTTGGAAATCGAGGAATTCGTTCCAATATTGTAGCCCCCGGTGCCATAGAAACAGATTTTAATAATGCTGCCATTCGCAACAATCCTCAAATGCAAGCTTTTTTAGCCTCTCAAACTCCGTTGGGAAGAGTGGGCAGGGCTGATGATATTGGCAGTGTTGTGGCCTTTCTTTGTTCTGAAGAAGCTAAATGGATTAATGGACAAAAAATTGAAGTAACCGGAGGCATTAATTTATAATATCTTGGAAAACTAATTCGTCATTATGAAAAAAGTTGCTGTTCTCATTTTTGATAATTTTGAAACATTAGATGTTTTCGGTCCGGTTGAGATTTTTGGTGTATTAAAAGATCTTTATCAAATTAAATTTTATTCTCTTAACGGTGGGCTAGTTTCGAATGCACACGGAGTAACGATTGTAACAGAGAAACTTGAATTAATAAAAGATGGGGTAGCTATTTTTCTTATTCCCGGCGGATATGGCACAAGAATTGAAGTAAATAATACGAATCTGCTTACTTCCGTATCTTCAATATCGCAAAAAAGCGAATTTGTTTTAACGGTATGTACCGGAAGTGGCTTATTGGCAAAAACCGGTATACTGAATGGCTTTCATGCTACTTCAAATAAACGGGCATTCGAATGGGCGATGTCACAAGGAGAAAAAGTTAAATGGATAAAAAAAGCACGTTGGGTGGTTGATGGGAAATATTATACTTCTGCCGGAGTAAGTGCCGGTATGGATATGGTGTTTGGTTTTCTACAAGACCAACATGGAATTGAATTTGCCAGAAAAATAGCATTTCAAATTGAATACACATGGCAGGAAGACAAAGATGCAGATGATTTTTATAATCAATTAAAAATAACCTTAAAATAATATAACCATGAGAATGATTTTACTAGCTGCCCTTTCAATGGGTCTTACATCGGTTTCGTTTTCACAACACGAGGAACATACAACACCTAAAACAGATACTTCTAAAACAGCCGCAAAGCCCAGTAGTCCCAAAATAGTTGCCATGGCCATGGTAGGTTCTAACCATGTTCATATTGACTATGGTTCGCCAAGTGTGCGAGGTAGGGTAATCTGGAACGGGCTTGTTGCCTACAACAAAGTCTGGTCCTCAGGTGCCCACAAAGCAACCTGGATTGAGTTTGGAAACGATGTAATGATTGACGGTAAGCTTATTCCCAAAGGCAAATACGGTTTTTTTACCATACCCGATAAGAAGACTTGGACGCTTATATTAAGCAAAACCTGGGACATGCACCTTGCCGATAATTACAACCCGGAAAATGATGTAATTAGAATGATAGTAAAACCTAAGAAAAACAAAACATTGGTTGAAGCCCTAGGCTATGAAGTAATCGAAGTAACTGACAAAAAAGGAAATATAAAATTGAGCTGGGAAAAATTGAATGTATCTTTTAATTTTGAAAATATGTGATACTGAATTAACCCGCTACAGGACTAAATTTAAATTAAAAAACAATTTTAAATCTTACTTATTAACTCCCTAATTCACCAATAGTAGAAAAAAAAATACATTTACATCCACATGAGAAAGTTATCAATACTTTTATTACTTAGCCTCTTATCTGGATGTCATTCATCTTCTGAATAAATGTCTACTGTTTATAATCACTTAATATTTGATCATACCGTTATAGAGAAGTTACTTATATATGATTGTTAAGCTAATGCCATCTTAAAAAACTTCTCTTTTTCTAGTCAACATAAGATTAGATAAAGTGATTGATTTATACCCTATATAACTAATTCGAAGAGATTGTCGACCAACAGGAATACTTTCCAATCTGAAACTCCCATTTGAATCAGTTAGCGCTATTTTTTTTCTAGCATCAAGCATTTTAAATTGGCAGCCTGTAATGGAATATTAATGGAACGGTCAATCAATATTTCTTTTATAGTTTGTATGGGATATTGTAGAGCAATGCTATTAACAGTAATTCCCAATAAAAGAACAAAGGCCTTCAAACAATAAAAAAAAGTTGTCCGAATCTCAGATTCACTATATAAATGTAAAGTTTTCCAATCAAACCCTTACTTATTTCATCAGTATTCAATGATTGTAAGACTATTGGAATTTCCTTAAGTATTTACATTTTCATAAGGCTTAGAATAAAAAAAACCGATATTTGAGTGATGAGAAAGCTAATTATTTTATTCATCTCCGTATTTGCGGTAATTCATCTCTTTTCACAAGACAAACCTGCTTATGTTTTGTACAATGCGAAAGGAAAAAAAGTTTCCTATTCAAAAATGATACGTGATTTGGTGAAAAATGATATTGTGATGATTGGTGAGTACCATAACAATGCCATCAGCCATTGGATGGAATTGGAGATTACCAAAGACTGTAAAGAAACCCGAAACCTGGTATTGGGTGCCGAAATGTTTGAGCAGGATAATCAGCCTGCGCTAGATTTATATTTACAAGGAAAACTATCTGCAAAAGGCTTAGACAGTAGTGCAAGACTTTGGAAAAACTATCCAACCGATTATGCTCCATTGGTAAATTTTGCTAAAGAAAATAACATTGTTTTTGCTGCTACCAATATCCCAAGGCGTTATGCTGCCATGGTTTCAAAAGGAGGATTTGAGGCTTTGGATACAATTTCTGTCAAAGAGAAAACATGGATCGCTCCTTTGCCCATTGCTTATGATGCGGAATTACCGGGTTATAAAAATATGATGACGATGATGGCCGGACATGCAAATGCCAATATGCCAAAAGCACAAGCCAGTAAAGATGCTACGATGGCGAATTTTATTTTAAAATATTATTCACCTGGAAGCCTATTTATACATTACAATGGCAGCTATCATTCCGAGAATCATGATGGAATTGTTTGGCATCTATTAAAAAGTAAGCCGGAATTAAAAATTGTAACAGTAACTACAGTTTCACAAAAAGATATTAAAAACTTACTGGCCGAAAATAAAAACAAGGCCGATTATATTATATGTGTGGATGAGGATATGACGAATACTTATTAGTTGGGAGTTTGGAGTTTGGAGTTTGGAGTCAAACACAAATTAAAATGCAAATATTGTGAAATTGTAAATGGATTGAGCAGGGTAAATAGGGTTAAAAAGGTTAAAGAGTGTTAAAGAGGTTAGTTAAAGGGGGCAAAGAGTTTAGCGGAGGTTGGTTCTATTGAATTTTACATTTTTTGGTATAGTAAAAAATGTTGGATGGGAAGAAACTCACCTTGAGAAAATAATTGAAAACCATTTGCATTCAACTCTTTATTCAATTGAACAACCGTTGTTTTATGAAGGGGTTTGATAGGTACGGAGCGGTCTTCTCCCCTATATTCAATCAACAGTATTTTACCGTCTTTCCTAAGAGCAGTTTTTATTGACTGTAGCATTTCATGTGGAAATTTGAGCTCATGGTATACATCTACCATAATAGCAAGATCAATGCTATTGGGAGGCAGATTCACAGATTGTGCCGAGCCTTGAATAATGGTTACATTGGAATCTTTTAATTGGGCTTTTTTCGCTTGTAAATAATTGATCAAAGCATCTTGTACTTCAACCGCAAATACCTTAGAATTGGGTAATTTAGCGGCAAGTTGAAAACTATAATACCCTGTTCCTGCACCTATATCCGCAATCACAGTATTGTGTAACAATACAATTTTATTAATGGCTAATTGCGTATTTTCTTCTTCTTGGCGAGTATCTCTTTCTAACCAATTACTTCCTGCAGCACACATCACATGTGAAATTTCTCTGCCAAAATAAAACTTTCCAATACCATCAGAAGAAGCTTTTTTAAACGTGTAACCGGTATCAGAAAATTTATAACGTTCAAATAAATTCGTTGTAGCTGATTGGCTAGTAAAAAAACTAAATAGTAAAAAAAGAGAAAAACAAATTTTCATACCTGGATTAATTAGTAACTACGAATTTCTAATTATTAATTAAAAATGGTAATCGGATAGCTATATTAAATTAATGTATCCAAGTTTTACGACCAAAACTGAAAGAAGCTCCTAAAAATAAGCCATTGTGTCCCCAGTCTATACTACCACTTTCTTTTGTTGATTTCACATCCACATTGAAATCAAAACCGGTATACCCAAGTGTAAGAGAAAGATTTTTAACAGGCGTAAACATCAAAGCCGCATTATAACCGAGAACATTACCTTTCACATCACCAGTTGAAATAGTAAAATAACTGATTTCGCCATTAAATGCCCATTTGGGTCCCATGCTAAATCCACCCCAAATACCTAAGTCGGGTAAGGGAGCTGTAAAATCAAAATTATCATTAGTTGAAAGAGTGGTTCCACTAGCAGTAGCCGCTAGACCAATGTTTGTTTGCAATGTATGGGTGCCAATGGATAAACCCAATTCAGCAGTTGGCTTTGCCAATATTGCATATCCCCATGAAAATCGATAAATAGCATTATTAAAAACACTATTCACGGTTGCATTGGCTTTATAAGTATTGTCTTCAAAAATAATATCTTTTGAAATTTAAGCAGTAGCTGATCTGTTTAACTGGTAATAACTAAAATCAAATCTTGAACGGCGAGAGGAACGCCATTGAAAATTTGCTAAAAAAATTCCTACATTGGTATTGAACCCTAGGTCTTTTTCAAAATCGATAACAGAACCTAGTCCACCACTATTGGATATCTTAATAGAAGTATTGTTATTGGCACTTAAAAATCCGGCTGTGATTTTAAATCTTTCTACAAACCATGGGGCTTTTTTAGCTTTTAAGATTACACTACTATCCAATTTTGCTGTCGAAGTAATTCCATCCATAGAGGATTGAGCAAAAGTTACAGAAACAGCTACATACAATGTAGTAAATAAAAATATTTTTTTCAAGCCTATTATTTTGATTTTCAATTATTTATAAAAAAAAGAATACCATATGCCACAAACTTACAACTTATTCCATAAGAATTATTTACAAATTTAATAACTTTCTATTATGTTTAGTATTATTTCTATTTCCATTATTATATTGACATGAAAAATCCTGAAAAATCTTTAGTGATTTCCTATTTAACCTTAAGAAAGTTGGTAGGTGTTTTAGGAATTGCATTGCCAATATTGATGGTATCAGGGTCGATTGTATTCGGTGATTGTATCACTATACAAGAATCCATTAGTAACTATTACCATACAAGTATGGGTGACCTTTTTGTAGGAATACTTTGCTCGGTTTCATTATTCTTATTTTCCTATAAAGGATATAATTCGCTAGATAATATTGCTTCTAATCTAGCTGGCATTTTTGGATTGGGTGTTGCCTTTTTTCCTGCAAGCCCCATCCTTCCTAAGCCGAATTGTAACATTCCTTCACTACATTATAACCCCCTATTTAGTTCCATTCATATAGTGTCAGCCGGATTATTTTTAGCAATCCTAGCCTATTTTTCATTGGCATTATTTACAAAAGGATCACCTAAACCCACAAAACAAAAAAAGAAAAGGAACCGAGTTTATAAATCTTGTGGGTACCTGATGATAACCTGTATATTATTATTAATCGTTCATTTAAAAATAGCACCCTTCCCAAAAAATGTATTCCCGGTATTTTCGTTGGAAACCATTGCTTTATGGGCTTTTGGAATCTCCTGGCTAATTAAAGGTGAATTTATATTGAAAGATGAAGAAATACAATAAATCAATATAGACTTTGTAATAAGTTTTAATTACTTTTCATTTGTTATTCTTACAATGACAGATGTAACACCCACCTAAATCGCATCCTATGGAATTAGTAAATGATCTCCGACTTGCTGTACTGATCGATGCCGACAATGTGCCATATGCCAACATAACTGAAATGTTAGAAGAAATTACAAAATATGGCACACCCACTTTTAAAAGAATTTATGCGGACTGGACAAAGCCTACTGTAGCAGGTTGGAAAACGGTATTATTAGAAAATGCGATTACCCCTATTCAGCAATACAGTTATACCACCGGTAAAAATTCGAGTGATAGTGCGATGATCATAGATGCGATGGATATATTGTATTCAGGTAAAGTGGATGGCTTCTGTATTGTATCGAGCGATAGTGATTTTACACGTTTGGCCATTCGTTTAAGAGAAGCCGGCATGAAAGTTATTGGCATTGGAGAAAAGAAAACTTTAAAGCCTTTTATTACCGCATGTGACAAATTTATATACATTGAAATTTTAAAAGTTGATAAAAAATCAACTGCTGAGGATATCAGCACAATAAAAAAATCGGATAAGAAGCCCAATGCCCCTCTAAACAAAATTGATTCTGATTTAGCGCGCATTCTTCGGGATAGTATAGCAGATTTGGCAGATGAAAATGGATGGGCTTATCTGGGAAATTTGGGAACCAATATTCTAAAAAAGAAACCAGATTTTGATTCAAGAAACTATGGCTACACCAAATTACTCCCTTTAATCAAAAGCATGAATAAATTTGATATTGATGAAAGAGAGACCGGAAAGAATAATATTAAACACGTGTATTTGAGAATACGGGACTGACGATACTTAATTGATTAATTGATTAATTGGTTGTTAACACAACTTATTTTATCGATCAATATTTCTGATACCAATCAAATTACTAACTACCCATTCCTAATTACTAATTAATTGAATCCCGGTTTTCGTAAATGCAATTTTTTGTTCTTTATATAACCCTCCGGTTGTCATCTTAAAGGTTTTTTTACTCATACCAAAGAAATCATAAATTTCTTGAGGATCCGATTTATCGTGATACGGCAAATAGCCGTCATTTTCGCTAAGCAAACGAAGAATTTTTTCTGCCTCATCCTCCACTTTTTGAAATCCGGGTTTACCCAATACAACATCAATCTTGTTATCGGGTCTGATTGTTTTAATAAAACCTTTCAATCTATCCCCAACATGTAAAGAGGTAAATATTTCGTTACTATGCAAAATACCAGTATGTAAATTATTAATAATCATCACATAACCCAGTTCAGATTGTCTGTAGACCAATAAATCAACAATTTCTTTTTCTGTAACTGTCAGATTTTCATTACTTAATAGTGAATCAATTTTTTCTGAAGCAGCTACCCTTCCTGTTTGTTCATCTATATAAAGTTTTACCAAGTATTCTGCACCTTCGCGCATTCCTCCCAATTGTTTAGATTTTGGCACAAAAAGGTCTTTCATTAATCCCCAATCCAAAAAAGCGCCTAATCCGGTTACAGAAACAACTTTCATTTTCACAATCTCACCTACCATAGCATTGGCTTTTTGCGTAGTAGCAATTAATCGATTATCAGAATCATGATAAATAAAAACGCTTATTTCATCCCCTATTCGAAGGGTTCTTGGAGCAAATCTTTTAGGCAAAAGGATTCCTTCCTCCCCATCATCTAAATAAAAACCAAAATCTACTTTGCGGCTTACTTTAAGTGTATTGTATTGTCCAACGTGTATTGGGTTCATTAAAATCTTTATTAATGTATTAGACACAAAGGTAGTTGTTTCTCCTCACCACATTTAACTCACCCCAACTTCGCTTCGCTCGTCATCCCTCTCTGCTTCGCAAAGAGGGGAAGCACCCCTCTCTATGTAATAGAGAGGGGTGACGAGCGAAGCGAAGTCGGGGTGAGTCAGGCGGGGGATGGGGAATGTTAGAAACTTTCAACTTACCAATACCCAAGCATTTAATATTTTGCAGTTAGTATGATGAGAATAATAATTCTAACCGGTATTTTAATAGCCATTTCCGTGGGGGCCACTTTAAAAGCACAAAATGTAAATGGCCATTGGTTTGGAATAGGAAACCTTCAGACAACTGATCAAAATTCAGGATATTTATCGGAGATTATTTTAAAGCAAAAAGGCAAATCGGTTACTGGAGAATTGAATTATTATTTTAAGGATAGTCTGGTAAAAGTTTCATTAAATGGAAATTTTGACTTCCCATCACGTAAAATGACCATTACACCATTTCCGATTATATACTACCGATCACCCAATGCAAAAAATAGTATTGATTGTATGATGTCAGGAGAATTTATTTTGTTGACATCTAAAACAGAATCTGTATTAACAGGTAGTTTGAAAAGCGATGCAGACCATCACTATACTGTACCAAATATTAATTTCCGTTTTACAAAATCAGATGATACTGCTGCATTGGTTATGAAAGATGAATTGAATGAAGAATTGACAACAAGTGTTGTAAATGCGGCCGTGGCGGCTTTGGTTACGGTTGATGCTTTTACAAACCGTAAAAAGTATTTTACAAAAGAGTTAGAAATTGAAAATGCTTCAATACGCATTGAACTCTATGATAATGGAGAAATTGATTATGATTCAGTTTCTTTGTTTCTGAATAATAAATTGGTCTTGCCCAAAACCATGTTAACGCATAAAGCAATCAGGATTACCCTTCCATTAGATCCTATGCTTGCATATAATGAATTGAGCATGTTTGCAGAAAACTTAGGTATGAAACCACCAAATACGGCAGCCCTCATCATATTTGATGGCAAAACCCGATATGAGACTTTACTATCGAGCGACTTGAGCAAGACCGCAACCATTCAATTAAAAAGAAAAAACTGAATAGAAAAGATTATCCAAATAATTCAGGTTGTGCATTTTCATCTTTAACCTTTTGCTCCCATTGCATTTCAATGGTCTTGCTATAATCGGTAAGTTTGGCACCCACCGCTTTCCAGCCCATGATTTCGACCATCTTAGCTACTTTAAATTTAGCTTTCCTAACTTGTTGTCCCCTTCCGGTTTGAACGACTAATATCGGCTCAGCTTCTGTAGTAACTGCTTCTAGCTTATTGCCTGTCCCTTCTTTTATAAAAGAAAACTGTGATTTCAGGGTTGTCGTTTCAATTTTAAATCGCTTTATATTGTATTGTTGCTTGTCATTGTCAAGATAAACGGCACTAATAATTTTTTCCGGCACAAATTTCTCAATTAAAGCTATTTTTTCAGGCTCAAATCGTTGGGTACTTTCGGTATCAGTTAATTCGTATGTGCCATCTTTATAAAAAATAATAATCTTCTCATCTTCAAAGCTGCCTAAATATTGGCCTTTTTCTTCTGTATTTAACCGCCCAAATTTGTCATCAAACCATAATTTTCTTCCTGCAAGTGTACTTTTTCCTGCCTCTTTGAGTTTTACGACTTTGATAGGATACTTTGTTACCTGGTTTCCCATACTGCTACGGCCCTTAATTTCCAATTCCTCAAAAAAGAAATCCAGTTCTTTGATTCGTGCTGAAGAACTTGGACTTAATACTATCTTAACAACTTCGGCTTCTCCATTTAGATTGGCGGTGAAATAATGCACTTTGCTTTTTTCTGAACCTTTCGTAAGATCGTATTCCTTTTCTCTTGTGACACCGGTAACATTAAATCGTTTTGCATAACTCACCCCCGACTTTCCATCTAGATAGATCATATTATAGGTTGTTCGCTCATCATTTTTTTGGAATACGGCGGCATAAATAATTTCTTTCCCTATAAAAACCTTGTCAGAAACTTTCACAACTTTCATTGTGCCTGATTTTGTAAAAGCCACAATATCATCATAGTCAGAACATTCACAGAGAAACTCATCTTTCTTTAAACTTGTTCCAATAAATCCTTCCCCACGATTTAAATACAATTTTGTGTTCGCGATGGCGACTTGTTTTACTTGAATGGTATCAAATTCTTTTATTTCTGTTTTACGCTCCCTTCCTTTGCCGAATTTTTTAAGCAAATTCTCAAAATATGCTACCGCAAAATCTGTCAGGTTCTCTAGGTCAAACTTAACTTGCTTAATATCTGTCTCAATACCTTTTATTTGTTCAATTAGTTCATTAATATCTAATCGATAAATTCTTCGAACAGGTTTTTCGGTTAATTTTAAAATATCTTCTCTCTCAATAGTTCTTTTTAATTTTTTCTTAAAGGGAGTAAAGGCTTTATCGATTGCTTCAATTACTTTGTCCCATGTAGCATGTTTTTGTTCTAATTCCTTGTATATTTTTTCTTCAAAAAATATTTTTTCGAGCGAGGTGTAATGCCATTTATCATCGAGTTCACTAAGTTTTATTTCAAGTTCTTTTTTTAATAGGGATCTTGTATTTTCTGTTGAAACATTCAATAGTTCATGGGCAGTTAAAAATTGTGGTCTATCTGCCACAATTACACAGGCATTGGGAGAAATACTGACTTCACAATCAGTAAAAGCATATAATGCATCTATGGTAATATCAGGAGAAATGCCGGGAGCCAAATCAATTTGAATCTCAACTACAGCAGCTGTAACATCAATTACTTTTTTAATTTTAATTTTCCCTTGGTCATTGGCCTTGGTAATACTTTCCATCAATTGGGTAGTCGTAACCCCATAAGGTACATCCCTAATAACAAGGGTTTTTTTATCAAGCTCTTCCACATGCGCCCTTACCCTAACTTTTCCACCTCTTTTTCCATCATTATAATTAGCTACATCAATCATCCCTGCTGTTTGGAAATCAGGATATAATTCAAACTTTTTCCCTCGTAAACATTTAATAGAAGCTTCGATGAGTTCGCAAAAATTATGTGGCAAAATTTTAGTCGATAACCCAACTGCAATTCCGTCAGCCCCTTGTGCAAGTAATAATGGAAATTTCATCGGAAGAACAACAGGTTCATTTTTTCTACCATCGTAACTCAATTGCCATTCGGTTGTTTTCGCATTAAAAGCTACTTCCAATGCAAACTTTGACAATCGTGCTTCAATATATCTTGGAGCAGCGGCTTCATCACCGGTTCTTACATCGCCCCAATTGCCCTGTGTTTCTATTAATAAATCTTTTTGACCCAGGTTTACCAAAGCATCACCAATACTCGCATCTCCATGAGGGTGATATTGCATACTTTGTCCAATAATATTGGCCACTTTATTAAATCGACCATCATCCATTTCTTTCATAGAATGAAGAATGCGGCGCTGAACGGGCTTCAGCCCATCCTCAATGGCAGGTACTGCTCTTTCCAATATTACGTACGAAGCATAATCAAGAAACCAATTTTTATATTGTCCTTGAACCCCCGTTTCATTTTCAAAAACCCTATTCTCTTTCTTTTCTTTAGCCATAGATTAATTTGATAAATTGATAATTTGAAAGTTCGAAAATGTTAGGTTATAAGATAAATTACAACCAAATTGACGAATTAACCAATCATCCTATTCGAAAACTGTCCTCTTTCCCATCTTTCAATGCATTCAATTCCAAAACTATAATATCAGTATCTGCAATTACTTCGTGCCAAGCCCAAGCCTGAATAATCACTTGAGCCGGAGCCTCCGCTATACAAGTTCCTTTGATCTCGGGCTCTCTAACATCAAACCAATGAATGGTAATTTGGCCGGCCATTAAAATGATCTTTTCCGGATTTTTATTTGCAGCCTGCCCCTTGTGATAATGTTTTGCATTATGAGTACCTGCTTTTCTATACCCTATTACAAATTGTCCGGTTCGGTCCGTATCAAAATAATGGGTAGCACCTCTTTCATCTTCGGCAATTTTATTAACCGGTATTACTTCTACCATAGAGAATAATTTATATTTGATACAATTCTAAAGGTTGTCCATTTGGGTCATAAAAAAACAGAAACAATTTATTTGAAATCTCATCTAATCTTATTTCTTCAACCCTGACATTTTTTAATTTCAACCATTCGTATCCGGCCAACACATCTTTCACTGCAAAAGCCAAATGCCTTAATCCCATAGCTTCCGGAAATGAAGCCCTTTCTCGAAAATCAGGAAATGAAAATAATTCAATTTGATAAAGCCCATTCAATGAAAGATCTAGTTTGTATGAATTCCTCTCTTCTCTAAAGACTTCAGAAACAATTTCAAAACCCAATATTTCTGTATAAAATTTTTTACTGGTATCATACAATTCATTACTTGAAAGTATGGCTATATGGTGTATAGATTCTATTTTCAACATTAAGCTTCTGATTCGATTGCTTCAATTATTTCAGCTGACCCACCTGGAGATTTTATGGTAACTTCTTTCCACCCTTTTGACCAATCTCCAATTGCTTCTAATTTTCCAAATGAAATCATTTCCCTGATGCGCCACACAAGAAATACATCCCCGGTTTTAACTTTCATTTTATGTATAGTATTACCAAGTAGTTTCAGTAATTTTTGTGGGGTTTGTGTAACATTTATTAAAATATCCTTATCGTAAAATTCAATTTCTTTACCTGATATTTTTTTTCCTCCTTCTAAAAAGCGAACAGAAGCGTTTTCAGTACACAATTTTCTCCATTCATCAGGATCAACTTCAAACTCACTGAGTGTAATAGGTCTCGCCAATTTTTTTGCTTTCAAAAATTCTTTTGGCAATATTTCAAAAAGACTGGTTGGATAAAATATATTCCCTTTTTCATTAATGAAAGGCAAATTATTAAGATACAAAACTTCAATTCTACCTTGATAATCTTTCAGTTGCGTCATTAACCAAAAATACCCGCAAACATCATGTACATTTTGTCCCATCCAAATCCACACCTTCTCTTCCAGTGTTTCATCTAATTGTTTCAATAGGTTATGAACGGTTAATTTATCGTCTACTATATTTAACTGTTCAGTTTGTGGAGAATATACTAACAAGGACTTCCACCAGTCTCTTCGTTGTTGGTATCCTTCAGTTTCATAAATATTCAGCAATGGCCCTACTGCAAAATCATCCTTTATTTCAACGATATTTCCTAATAAGCTTTCATCCAGCTCCATTGCCTTTTCTAAAGCTGCAACGTTTGATTGTTCAAAAACAATATGAATCATTTTAATGAGTAGTTAATAATTAAGATTTAATAAATTCTTTACACGGTAAATATTCTACTTACAATTGGCCATTAATGATCAGCTTTCAATTAAGTCAAGTTCCACTTTAAGGTTATTGATAATAAATTCCTGCCTTTCCATTGTATTCTTACCCATATAATATTCAAGTAGATTTTGTATATGATCGCCTTGTTCTAGTATTACAGGCTGCAATCGAATATCTCGACCTATAAAACGACCAAATTCTTCCGGCGATATTTCCCCTAATCCCTTGAAACGAGTAATTTCCGGCTTGCTGCCAATTTTTTTAACGGCATCTTGCTTTTCTCTTTCATCATAACAATAAATGGTTTCCTGCTTATTGCGTACCCTAAACAATGGCGTTTCCAAAATGTACACATGACCTCGTTTTACCAAGTCTGGAAAGAACTGTAGGAAGAAAGTCATCATCAATAAACGAATATGTAACCCATCCACATCGGCATCTGTGGCAATTACAATATTATTATACCGAAGCCCTTCCAATCCTTCTTCAATATTCAAAGCATGCTGCAGAAGATTGAACTCTTCATTTTCATAGACCACTTTTTTTGTCAGCCCAAAGCAGTTTAACGGCTTTCCCCTAAGGCTAAAAACGGCCTGCGAATCTACATTCCTCGATTTAGTGATACTACCGCTAGCGCTATCCCCTTCTGTAATAAAAATGGTAGAATTATTTTGCAGTGAAATAAACTCACCTTTATTTTTAGCAGGTGCCTCATCATTCAAATGAATTCGACAATCTCGAAGTTTCTTATTATGCAGATTTGCTTTTTTGGCTCTTTCATTTGCCAGTTTTTTAATACCAGCCAACTCTTTTCTTTCCCTTTCATTTTGTTCAATTCTTTTTTTCAAAGCTTCTGAAACAGCAGGGTTTCGATGCAAAAAATTGTCCAGCTCCTTTGAAAGAAAATCAAGAATGAAATTTTTCATACTGGGTCCGCCTTCATACACATTTTGTGAGCCCAATTTGGTTTTGGTCTGGCTTTCAAAAACAGGTTCCTGTACACGAATAGATACGGCAGCTACAATACTTGTTCTAATATCAGAAGCTTCATAATCCTTTTTATAATAATCTCGGATAACTTTTACATACACTTCTCTGAATGCTTGTTGATGTGTACCACCCTGCGTGGTATATTGTCCATTAACAAAAGAAAAAATATCTTCCCCATAATCATTATTATGAGACAAAGCAATTTCAATATCCTCCCCTTTTAAATGAATAATGGGATACCGCAATTCATCGGGATTTGTTTTTCGTTGCAACAGGTCTAACAATCCATTCTTACTCACATACTTTTTGCCATTAAAGTGCATCGCTAGACCTGCATTTAAGTAACAATAGTTCCACAACTGGTTGTCGATGTATTCATGTATATAATGAAAATTGCGGAAAACCGTTTCATCCGGAATGAACACAACCAAAGTACCATTGGGCTCTTCTGTTTTGGCTTCTTTGTGTTCTTTTAGTAACACGCCTTTCTCGAATTCAGCAGTTTTTTCCTTTCCTTCTCTGTAAGCAGTCACTTTAAAATAATGACTAAGTGCATTCACTGCTTTGGTACCCACACCATTGAGACCTACACTTTTTTGAAAAGCTTTGCTATCATATTTGGCGCCTGTATTAATTTTGCTAACAACATCCACTACCTTACCCAAAGGAATTCCCCGGCCATAATCTCGAATCGTTACTGTTTTTTCTTCAATGGATAATTCCACTTGACGGCCATAACCCATTGTATACTCATCAATGCAGTTGTCAATAACTTCCTTAATTAATACATATACCCCATCATCCGGTGCCGAGCCATCACCCAATTTGCCAATATACATACCCGGTCGTAGCCTGATATGTTCCCGCCAATCGAGCGATTTGATCGATTCCTCATTATACTCAAAAAGATTTTTCTCGTCAGCCATTTTTACAATCGGTATTTTAGGTTATTAGCTTATGTTCTTTGTTCAACTTTCTTGCGTCGTACTCTTGTACGTTCTGTTCATTATTCGGCATTCTTACCACCCCCGCCCTATGAATGGAGGGGAAATCTTTTTAAATATTGGAGTATACCCATGTACACTACCCATCTCACTAACTTTTCCTCCACTTTACCACTAAATTTTCCTCCCCCTATCAAGGGGAAGTGCCCAAAGGACGGAGGGGTAATGGGGTGAAGGGGTACAAATCTAACTACCTCACACGGCAGCCCAATTTTACTTTTCTACAAATGGCCTTGGAATGTGGATAAAATGCCTTAAACCCTTTAACAAACCGATTTGATTAGGTGTAAAACATAGTTTTGTGTAATAGAAAAAGGAAAAACATACCTAGAATGCAGTTTGGAGCGAATTTCAGCAATTTCAAGTGTAAAAGTGGAAGAAAACGATCGTTTCAAGGATTTTTTGAAAGAAGGGAATCATGAAGAAATTGATAAAAAAATTAGTCAACTCAATGCGACTATCACCCCAAAGATCGATTGTACACTTTGTGGGAATTGTTGTAAAAGTTTAATGATAACTGTTACAAATGCAGAAGCTGATCTACTTTCTGATCATTTACACTTAAGCAGGGATACATTTGATTCACAGTTTCTTGAAAAGGGAATTCACAATAGGATGATCATCAACCAGATTCCCTGCCATTTTCTACATGAAAATAAATGCCGGGTGTACGAACATCGGTTTGAAGGATGTAAAGAATTTCCCGGTTTACATTTACCCAATTTTAAAAACCGCTTGTTTACAACTTTCATGCATTATGAAAGATGCCCGATTATATTTAATGTAGTAGAGCAATTAAAAGATGAATTGTCTTTTGAAAAAGACAATTGATTTTTTGAAATAAAATCAAAAGATTTCCCCTCCCTTGTGCAGCAAGGAGGGGTGTCTCGAGCGGCCTAACGAAGAGAAGGGGTGGTAACCCGGGCAACTTTTTTTACGATTATCTACACCATTGCGATTACTGAATTCAATATTATCACCAATACCCCAATAACCACCCCTGATAATTTTTTGCAAAAATAATCGGTCCCCTCCTTGAGAAGGTGGGGAAATTTTTTATTGGTTACCTTTATTAGATGATCAGGTTTGGCATTGACAGTTTATTGCAAAGTTCTCCATCCTGGAAAAATAAACGGATAGGTTTGGTTACCAATCATGCGGCAACCACATATGATCTTTTGCCATCGCGTCTGGCTTTACTTCATCAACAATTCAATATTCAAAAATTATTCTCTCCCGAACATGGTTTAGATGTGCAGGGTGTTGATGGGCATGAGATAAAAGATGGAATTGATGCATTGACAGGCTTACCCATCATCAGTTTATACAGTAATAAACTGGCTCCTTCAAAAGAAGATCTGGAGGAAATAGATATTCTACTGTTCGATATACCCGATATTGGCAGCCGCTTCTATACTTATTTATGGACCCTGACCTATGTATTGGAAGCGTGTGCAAAATTTGAAAAAAAATGCATCATACTCGATCGCCCAAATCCCATTTCCGGCAATTTGGATTTGGCTGAAGGGCCTATCCTGACAGAATCTCAAGCATCATTCATTGGCAGGTGGCCAATTCCCATCAGGCATAGTTGTACATTGGGTGAGCTTGCCTTATATTTTAATGCATCCAAAAATATAAGTTGCGATTTGGAAATAATCACTTGTGAAGGATGGGAACGAAATAGTTTTCAGCCGGATTGGGGCATTCATTTTGTGCCCACCTCTCCCGCTATACAAAGTTTTGAAAGCATATTATTTTACCCCGGCTTATGTTTGTTGGAAGCTACCAATATTAGTGAAGGTAGAGGAACCGAAGATGCATTCTGTATGATTGGTGCACCATGGATAAAAGGGACTTCGATAGCTGGGATATTAAATGATATGGGACTAGATGAAGTAGCTATTTCTGCCGGCAGTTTTACACCAACAGAAAGCAAGTACACAAATCAATTATGTAATGGAGTAAGATTATCCTTAAGAGAGCCTACCTTTTTTCAACCTGTTTCTTATGGATTGATTTTAATTAGACTCATCAAACAAATGTATCCGCAATCATTTGAATGGAGATCCTATCCTACCCTGGTTAATCCAACCGGGCAGCATCATTTAGATAAGCTGTTAGGAATTCCGGATAGTGAAGCATTATTTGAACTACCCTTACCAAAATTTATTGCAGAAATAACAAGGCTAACGCAATGTAAAAACTGGAAACAGGAAATTGGAGGATATCTTTTGTATTTTTAGTCAGTTAAAGAGGCTAAAGGGGTTAAACATAGATTGATGTAACGCTTAGTGGAAAGTGAAAAGTCAAATGTGAGTTTACACTTTTCACTTTTAATTCATAACACTAGTAAATTAAAATAAAATGCGATACTCATCATTATTTGCGCTTTGCTTATTGGTATTCTTACAAACCAGGGCACAAATACCTACAATTAAAATATTGGAATCAGGTAAAAAAGTAAGTATTCGGGGTTTGAGTGTGGTAAACGATAAAATTATCTGGGCCAGTGGCAGCAATGGTTCTGTGGGAAGGTCAACAGATGCCGGCATTACTTGGATTTGGCAAAATGTTCCGGGTTATGAGAAAAGAGATTTTAGAGATATTGAAGCATTTGATGATAAAACAGCAATTATCATGGGCGTTGCAGAACCCGCCATCATACTTAAAACGAAAGATGGAGGCAAAAGCTGGAAAAAAGTATTTGAAGACAGTACTGAAGGAATGTTTTTAGATGCAATGGATTTCTATGGCAGATTCGGTTTTGTGATTGGTGACCCTATTGACAAAAAAGCATTTTTAGCTTATACCAATGACTTCGGTGACACTTGGGATACATGGCCGATTGGTGATGATGAAAAAAGTGTATTAACAGTCGCTGATATTTTGCTAGACAAACATGGGGAAAATAACTCGCTAGATATTGAAATAGAAGGAGAAGCTTTTTTTGCCTCCAGTGGAACTAATTTGAAAATTTATCAGATCAATAATAAATTAAAATTACTCTTTGTCTCAGGTGGAAAAGGCGCTAATCTCTACCAACCATTTGATAATTTGGTTACATATCTTGCTATAGATCAAGGTGCAGAGTCGACAGGAGCTAATTCCATTGATTATTTTGAAGCTACAAAATCAGGCATAATTGTAGGGGGTGATTTTGCAAAAGACACGATAAATCATAGTAACTGTGTGCTATTTTCATTAATTGATAAGGAAGTCAAATTTTCTTTTCCAAAATCTAAACCACATGGTTATCGATCCTGTGTTATTTATCTGGATGAGAAAAATTTATTAACCTGTGGCACATCGGGTGTTGATATTTCTGTTGATGGTGGAAAGAACTGGAAATTGGTTACAAAAGATGGTTTTCATGTAATACAGAAAGCAAAAAATGGGAAATCTGTTTTTTTGGCTGGTGGTAATGGGCGGATTGCAAAATTGATCTATTAATCAAGAAGGAACCAAAAAATCGTTTTCATCATATACCTTTGGTTAATATTTGAGTCGCAACTACTGCAAAAACAGCAGTTTTTTCTTTCAAAACTCGCCAGTTTGCCATCCTTTGAAATATAGCATGAATCTTGTATTACAAAAACTGTAAAACAGTCTAAAATGAAGAAATTTCAGGCAATTATCAAGTTCACCATGGATGAAAACTTTATGACGCTCGTTCCTCCACACCGTACCTATATCAATTACCTGATTAATAAAGGCATGATTGACAGTTATGCAGTTAGCATGGAGAGCCAAACCTGCTGGATTACGATGAATACAGAAACAAAAGCACAGGCTGACAGTTATATTGTTAAATCTCCCCTATATAAATATTGGACTTACAAGATTGAAGAATTGTTTGTTTATGACAGCCAACATTACCGTTTACCGGCAGTTCAGCTCAATTAATTGAAAATAAAGCAAACTTTTTTTTGGAGGATAGGGTTCAGACCCTATTTTTGCACTCCCAATAAAAGGGGGCATAGCTCAGTTGGTTTAGAGCATCTGCCTTACAAGCAGAGGGTCACAGGTTCGAGCCCTGTAACTCCCACCAAAAGCCTCACAGTAAATGTGAGGTTTTT
>JANOVY010000223.1:0-16080 GCA_031417635.1 Bacteroidota bacterium
ACATTGGTATCTCAAATACAAAAACGTGGAAGAGAGTATGAAGAAAATATCCGCCTAGATTATTTAAAACGCTTGAATGAGCATTATAATAAATTTATAGACAGTTATAAAGAAGGCCCGCTTCTGATAATTGACTGCGATAAAAATAAATTCTCCGAGAATGAAGAACATTTTGGAGATATCATTAGCAAAGTAGATTCGACTTTATTTGGGTTGTTTTAATAATCACATATTTCGACGAAGGAGAAACCTGCCATTCAAACAACGTCTTTTCGACGAAGGAGAAACCCGCCATTCAAACAACGTCTTTTCGACGAAGGAGAAATCTGCCTTTCAAACAACGTCTTTTCGACGAAGGAGAAATCTGCCATTCAAACAACGTCTTTTCGACGAAGGAGAAATCTGCCATTCAAACAACGTCTTTTCGACGAAGGAGAAATCTGCTAATTCAGTTACGGTTTTCTCACTTCGCTACGCTGCGTTCGAAAAGACGCCCAATGGAACAAGTATAAACACACCCCTAAAATCCCGTGATTAAACGGGCAATTTCTACGTGCCAAATAAATATTTCTTTTACGAACATTGTTCTGTTGCAACAATTTAGTACAGAATATTTATGCGTATGCTCTATCCATTAGCCATTCTACAAGAGACTAGTTTACAATACCTACCTACCATAAAAAGCAGCAGCTATGCACTATATCTGCTAATATTATTCGGAATGATTATCGGGTTGGCAGGCTTGCCTTTTATATACACAGACATTTCCGTTAAAACACCCGGCATCACCCGTCCAATTAGTGAACGCACAGAAATAAAATCTGTGATAGCGGGTATTATCGACTCGTTGTATTATAAAGAGGGTGATTGGGTACAAAAAAATGCAACCATCCTCCGCATCAAAGATCTCAATACAAAAAGTAAACGAACACTAATCCTATTTGAGACGGCTCAAAGACAACAATTTATTCATGACCTTGTGTTACTATCCTCCGGTGAAGCTTTTTCTGATACCATGATTGAACTATTAAATTCACCTCTATATAAAGAACAAGCTAGCCGATTCATACATCAAAAAACAGACCAAGAAGCATCCCTAAAAAAAGCAAATAAAGAACTTGAATTAAACACTTCCTTAGCAAAAGATAAAGTAATCAGCCCCAAAGAATTATTTGATATACAGATTAACCAAGAAAAAATCCAGTCGTCTTATCAAGCATTTACACAAGAACAATTAAGTGTTTGGCAACAGGAACTCGCCAAGTATCGGTTGGAGCTTTCACAATTTCATCAACAAATGCAACAAGTAAATACAGATGCCGGATATTATAAAGTAATAGCCCCTGTATCGGGTATTATACAAGGAATGAACACTCGTTATTCAGGAGGCTTGTTGCAGGCTAATGAAATACTATGTACCATTTCACCGGAAGAAGCCATTATTGGAGAATGTTATGTGCAGACAAAAGACATTGGCTTATTAAAAAAAGGGCAGACCGTCCGTTACCAACTTGAGGCATTTAATTATAATTATTTTGGTGTATTAACCGGTAAAATTATCAGTATTGACAATGATTTCACTCCCATAGATAACAAACCTGTTTTTAAAGTACGATGCAGTTTTGACAGTAGTCAATTACAACTTAAAAATGGGTTTACCGGGCAACTAAAAAAAGGGCTTGGTTTTCAGGCGAGTTTTGTGGTTACACGCCGTAACCTTTGGCAATTATTATTTGACAAATTAGATGACTGGCTCAACCCCAATGCACCATCTAAAACCCTTTCTGCTTCGCAATGAGCAGGGCTGTAAAAATAAAACAACGCGATATCACAGACTGTGGTGCAGCGTGTTTGGCATCTATTGCTGCACATTACCGACTGCGTTTACCCGTTAGCCGCATCCGTCAATATGCAGGCACCGATAAGCGTGGAACCAATGTATTGGGATTGATAGAAGCAGCAGAAAGACTGGGCTTTCAGGCCAAGGGTGCTAAAGGGCCAATGGAAAGTTTGTCAAAAATTCCTTTACCGGCTATTGCACATGTAATTGTAAAAAATGGGTTGCATCATTTTGTGGTAATCTATCAAGTGAGCAAAGAAAAGATTACTATCATGGATCCCGGAGATGGTTCTATCCATAAAAAAAAGATTGCGGATTTTACAAAAGAATGGACAGGTGTAATTGTATTGCTATTGCCTAACGAAAGCTTTGCCATTGGCAACAATAAGGTATCGAACTACACACGGTTTTGGGAATTAATAAAACCGCATAGCGGCATTATGTTGCAGGCCTTAATTGGTGCTATTGTATATACTATTCTCGGCCTCTCTTCTTCAATATACATGCAAAAAATCATAGATTTTGTATTGGTAGATGGCAATATCCGTTTACTAAACTTGTTAAGCATTGGGATGATATTGATATTGATTTTTCAAATATTTATCGGAACAGGTAAAACCCTTCTAGGTTTACAAACAGGACAGCATATTGATGCAAAATTGATATTGGGTTATTACAAACATTTATTACAATTACCACAACGATTTTTTGATACAATGCGGGTGGGTGAAATCATAAGTCGGATAAATGATGCGGTTAAGATTCGAATGTTTATAAATGATACGGCGCTAAATATTATTGTGAATGTATTGATTGTTATTTTCTCCATTGGATTGATGTTTTTATACTACTGGAAACTAGCAATGATGATGCTGGCCATCATTCCACTTTTTGTAATGCTATACTGGCTAAGTAACCGCATCAATAAAAAATGGCAAAGAACATTAATGGAAAATAGTGCAGAGCTCGAAGCCCAATTGGTTGAAAGTCTGAATGCCGCCGGGACCATAAAACGTTTCGGACTGGAAGCGTATTCCAATATAAAAACCGAAAACAAATTTATTGTTTTATTACAAAGTATTTATAAAAGCAGTGTGAAAGGATTGTACCTGGCTACAACGTCTGATTTTATCACGCATCTGTTTACCATTATTATTCTTTGGGCAGGCAGTTATTTTGTCATAAACCGCGAATTAACCCCGGGGGAACTGCTCTCCTTCTATGCGCTTATCGGATATTTTACCGGGCCTGCTGCATTTTTACTGGGTGCTAATAAAAGTGTACAGGATGCATTAATTGCAGCTGATCGTTTATTTGAGATCATTGATTTAGAAACCGAATCATCCAACGAAAATAAAGTAACACTAACGCCGGCGCTGATTGGTGATATTGTATTTCACAATGTTCATTTCCGATATGGAACAAGGGTTACTGTATTTAATGGATTGGATATCCGAATAGAAAAAAATAAAACCACTGCAATTGTTGGCGAAAGTGGCAGCGGTAAATCTACCCTACTCTCACTATTACAAAATTTGTACCCTTTGCAAGAAGGCAATATCAGTATTGGTGGATTGGACCTGCAATATATCAGCCATACAAGTTTGCGGCAAATGGTTTCGGTAGTACCCCAAACCATCGATTTATTTGCAGGAACCATCATAGAAAATATTGCCATAGGTGATTTTGAACCGGAAATGCAAAAAATACTAGGCTTATCAGAACGCTTAGGCATCCATGATTTTGTAGAAAAAATGCCATCCACCTATCACACAATTTTAAATGAACAGGGTATTAACTTATCCGGCGGGCAACGCCAGCGAATAGCCATTGCCAGGGCCTTATATCGTGATCCTGAAATTTTAATTTTGGATGAAGCCACATCTTCCTTAGATGCTGCCAGTGAACAAAAAGTACAATCCACATTGGAACAGTTTAAGCACCAAGGCAAAACAATCATCATCATTGCCCACCGCCTAAGCACCATCAAAAATGCAGATACCATTTTAGTTTTAAAAGATGGCAAATTAACAGAGCAAGGATCCCATCATGAATTGATGGAGTTAGAAGGTAATTATTCTTTAATGTGGAAGAGTTTGAATAATGTTTAGCAAACTGAACAATTATTGTCATGCCCTTACAAACTTATTTTTTCAATATCCCAATTAAAATTAACCAACACATAAGAATGCACTGGATAAAATATAGGCTATAAATAAAATTAAAAAAAAACGTCAAGGATGAAATATCGGTATAAAAATAAATGAAAAATCAATAATCCCGTCAGGGATGGCATATCGGTAGACACGAAATATAAATACGATGTCAAATACATACACCCAAATTCATATTCACGTAATATTCGCCGTGAAAAAAAGAGTCGGATTAATACAACCCGAATGGAAAGATGAATTATATAAATATATCACGGGTATTATTCAGGGTTATGACCACAAAATGTTAGCCATCAATGGCATGTCAGACCATATCCACATATTCTTCGGGATGCGGCCAACTCAGTCTCTTTCAGATTTACTGCAGTATATAAAAGGAGGTTCATCTAAATGGATAAACGAAAAAAGATTTCTTAAACAAAAATTTGAATGGCAATCCGGCTATGGGGCATTTTCATACAGCAAATCACAATGTCCAATTATAATCAACTATATACAAAATCAAGAAATACATCATCACAGAATTACATTTCTAAAAGAATACAAAACATTTCTTGAAAAATTCGGGGTTGATTATGATGACCGATATATTTTTAAAATTCCGGAATAATATTACGCAATTTAATTGTCTACCGGTATGCCATCCCTAAAGGGATTTTAAATTTATCATCTAACTTTTTTATTTACCGGTATGCCATCCCTAAAGGGATTTTAAATTTATCATCTAACTTTTTTGAGTACCGTTATGCCATCCTTAAAGAGATTTAGAATGTTTGCTTAAGTTGAATGGCTTTTCATCGTTTTATGAAGATTGGATTCGAAATTACAAATCTCTCATTATGCTAGATTTATACAATCTGCTATAGGCGGATCATGGTTTTTAATACAAAAAAACGCCACTTGAGAAGGTGGCGTTTTTGTAAGAAGCAAGCAATCGAATAGACCAAGTTAGTTCCGTAATCCGTTTTCACGGGCGGATCTGATAAGCAGTTAGATTTTGGGTGCGGCCTGTAGAATTTCTGCATTCACGCCAGAAGCGTATTTTTCGAAATTCTGTACGAATTGTGTTGCCAAATCTTTCGATTTTGCATCATAGGCAGTTTTATCAACCCAAGTGCTGCGTGGATTTAAAATTTCTTTTGGAACACCGGGGCAACTTTCCGGCATCATCATCCCAAAAACCGGGTGTGCTTCATATACTACACCATCCAACCTACCCTCTAAAGCAGCTGTAATCATGGCGCGGGTATAGCTTAATTTCATTCTTTTACCAATCCCATATGGGCCACCACTCCAACCGGTGTTGATTAACCAGACATTTACCGCATGCTCTTTCATTTTTTCGCCCAACATGGCGGCATATTTGCCGGGATGTAAAGGCATAAATGGTGCCCCAAAACAGGCGCTAAAAGTAGACTTTGGCTCGGTTACCCCTGCTTCTGTTCCGGCCACTTTGGCCGTATAGCCACTAATAAATTGATACATGGCTTGTCCGGGTGATAACTTACTAATCGGTGGCAATACACCATATGCATCGCAAGTTAAAAAGAAAATATTTTTAGGTAATCCCCCAATACTAGGTTCTAGGGCATTGCTAATGAAATTCAAGGGATAACTTACCCGGGTATTTTCTGTAATGGCTTTACTGCAAAAATCGATTTGATGATTTCCATGAAAAAATTCAATGTTTTCTACCAATGCCCCTGGACGTATTGCATGATATATTTCAGGCTCTTTCTCTTCACTCAGGTCAATGGTTTTGGCATAACATCCCCCTTCAAAATTAAAGACCGATGTGTTAGTCCAGCCATGTTCATCATCTCCAATTAATTTACGGTTAGGATCGGCACTAAGGGTTGTTTTACCGGTACCACTTAAACCAAAAAATACTGCCACATCGTTATCGGCACCCATATTGGCACTGCAATGCATGCTCAATACATTTTTATCATGAGGCAAAATATAATTGAGTACACTAAAGATACCTTTCTTCATTTCGCCTGTATAGCCTGTACCGCCAATTAAGATGGTTTTATGTGTAAAAGAAATGATGGCAAAATTGTGTTGACGAGTCCCATCTATCAAAGGATCTGCTTTAAATCCGGGGGCTTGAATAATATGCCATTCGGGTTCAAAATTTTCCAATTCCTTTTCTTTAGGCCTGAGAAACATATTATACGCAAACAAATTGCTCCATGGATTTTCATTTATCACACGAACGTTTAAGCGGTAGGTGGGATCTGCACAAGCATACGCATCTCTTATCCATATTTGATCTTTGCTGCCTAAATAATCCAACAGTTTCTTTTTTAACTGGTGGAAGTATTTTTCTTCTATCGGTATATTAAAATGATTCCAGTCAACGGTAGTTGTTGTAGTGGCATCTTTTACAATAAACTTATCTTTCGGGCTTCTTCCTGTAAATTCCCCTGTGCGAATACATAGTGCCCCGGTATTGTTTAATACACCCTCCCCTCTTAGGATGGTTTGTTCAACAAGTTCAGTTGGGGATAATTGATAATGAATACCCTTTTTTTTGGAAAAGCCAAATGCCTGTAATTTCTCTATGGGGATTACTAAAGAAGAATCTGTCATACACGAACAAACGTTAGTTAGAGGAGCAAAAGTAGTTATTTCAGCGTTTCAAGAATGTATTCGTGTATCCTCAACACCTTAGAAAATATTAATAAATAGCCCTAAAAAATATAATATTTTTAAAAAAACATGAAAAAGATTAAAAAAAATTACTTAATCTTTCATTTTTTTTCAATATATTATAAAAAAAACAATAAAAATACAAGGAGTATCCCTTGTTATTAATCTCAAGCCTCTATTTTTACTATCACGCTTGTGTTTCAGTCATTATTTTCAAAAAAGTATTTCATTGAAAGTTTGATTTATGTAGACAATCGAATATAAAATGAGTAAACAAATATTTATTTTCGATTTTTTGTTGAAATCAGAAAATATTTAACATGTTGTAAATAAATCCACTTGTCTAAATAACTAATTTCACTATATGTTTTACATGAAAAACCAAAAAATCCTACTTACAATCATCCTGATAGTTATTACAATTAACTGCTTTTCTCAACAATCCGAAGAAGAGGAACAAAAAGGAAAATTTAAGAATGAAAATATTTTTATAGGTTCGGGCATTAATCTTGGATTTACCGGAAATTCTTTTAATATAGGGATTAATCCTGAAATCGGTTACAGTCTAACCAAGTGGCTGGATGCAGGTGTGTCGCTAAATTTTAATTATTTCAAGCAAAATGCTTCTGACTTTAGCCCCTATAGTTATAGCAATATAAATTATGGAGGAGGTACTTTCTTACGCATTTGGCCGGTAAACTTTTTTCATCTACAAATTCAACCTGAATACAATTGGGTAAGTTCAAATCAAAGAAATGTATTTACAAATCAATCAGAAAAATATCATTACAATGCCGGAAGTTTATTAATGGGTGTGGGTTATGGAACAAGGGTAATGGGAAAAAACTACTCATATGTTACTTTGATGATAGATGTACTTCAAAACCAGAATTCACCTTACCGAGATCAATACAATGACCCCTTACCTGTATTTAGAGCCGGTTTTGGAATTTATCTTCAACCAAAGCAGCGATAGCCGAATTGGGGTCATTACAAACAATCAATCTTTCTTCCCAGTGTTCATACAAAAAACCTTCTACAGCCATTCTATTGATATGCGCAACCAAATGATCATAATATCCGGCTGTATTTAAAAGGACAATTTTTTTGTTATGGATATTTAATGTATTCCAAGTTAGCATTTCAAACAATTCATCCATGGTTCCATTTCCACCGGGCAAAACGATGGCAGCATCGCAGATTTCATACATCATTTTTTTTCTAACATGCATGTCTTCTACCACACGTAAATCAGTTATGCCTTTGTGTTGTTGCTCCCATTCTAATAAGAGTTCAGGAATGATGCCAATTACTTTTCCGCCATTTCCCATTACTGCATTTGCTACAGTGCCCATCATACCTTTATTGCCACCACCGTATACTAAGACAATATTTCTTTCTGCCAACAATGTTCCCAATATTTCTGCCTGAGCCAAATACTCGCCATTTGCTCCACCTTTTGAGCCGCAAAAAACGGCAATATTGTTTATTTGCATAAATCTGTTTTAGGTATAGCAAAATAGGTGAATTATTTTTACTATTTTTCATTTTATTATTGTGAGTAAGGATTGTGAGGCTTGAAACGTGAATGGTGAAATGTGTAAGGAGAGTTAATCAATCAACATTTTATGTTAACTTTTCACTTTTACCCTTTCACTTTTTATCATACGTCTCACCGCTTATGATACTAAATTTTATTGATAAATTAATGTCCCCTTATGTCTCCATTGCTTCTATTTTCGTTCGTAATTGCCTATTTTATTATCCTATTGGGTGTTGCTTGGTATACCGGAAGGAACAGCAATAACGAATCTTTTTTCATTGGCAATAAAAACAGCAATTGGATGCTGGTGGCTTTCGGCATGATTGGCACATCCTTAAGTGGTGTAACTTTTGTTAGCGTTCCGGGAGCAGTATCCAGGGAAGCTTTTGCTTATTTTCAAATAACACTTGGCTACTTACTGGGATATGCAGTCATCGCTTTTGTTTTGTTACCCCTTTATTATAAATTAAACCTAACCTCCATCTATAATTATTTACACAATCGTTTGGGATTTACGGCTTATAAAACAGGTGCAAGCTTTTTTATCTTATCCAGAATATTGGGGGCTACTGCAAGACTGTATTTAGTTGTCAACATTCTACAAGATGCCATTTTGAATAGTTTTCATATTCCATTTTGGGCCACAACCTTGATCATTTTAGTGATGATTCTATTATACACGTATGAAGGGGGTGTAAAAACCATTGTATACACAGACACCCTTCAAACCACCTGCATGTTATTGGGATTGGTTATTTGTGTTATCTATATTTTAAATTCTCTCCATTTGGGCTTTGGCGATAGTTTACAAGCTATGCATGAAAAAGGGTACTCGCAAATTTTCTTCACCAACCCTGATAGCAAACTGTTTTTTGTAAAACAAATAATGGCAGGCGCGTTTATAACCATCACCATGACGGGGATGGACCAAGAAATGATGCAGAAGAATATATCTGTAAAGACATTAAAAGACTCTCAAAAAAATATCATTTCAATGTCTGTAATATTAATGGTGGTTATTTTTATATTTCTTTTCCTGGGTGGTTTATTGTATCTCTATGCTACACAATTAAACCTGAACGTTATCGGAGATAAATTATTTCCTACCATTGCGCTTGAACACATGCCTCCTTTTATTTCTGTAATCTTTATCATAGCATTAATATCTGCCTTATTCCCAAGTGCAGATGGGGCTATTACAGCATTAACCTCTACCTTTTGCATAGACATCATTGGCATGCAAAGGAGAACAGATTTGTCTGTTGAACAAAAGAAAAAATTAAGGCAAAGAGTACACTTGACTTTTGCAGGTATTTTCTTATTATTTGTCATGATGTTTAAATGGATAAATGATCCAAGTATGATTGGATTGATATTAAAAATTGCCACATTTACCTATGGCCCATTACTTGGATTGTTTTCTTTTGGAATCCTAGTAAAAAGAACTGTTAGAGACAAATGGGTACCCTATGTTTGTGTGGCTTCGCCGGTGATTTGTTTTTTGATTGATAAATTTCAAAAACAACTGTTTGGCTCTTTTGAAATAGGTCTTGAGCTATTGATTATTAATGGATTGATCACTTTTATAGGCCTATGGCTCATTTCCAATTCAAAAGACAAATAGCCATACATCAAATCTATTATCACTATTTGCTCATTCATTATCTTTACAAATGGAATTGATAAACCCATTGGTTGAAGCCTATGCTGCTTTGTATACATCGGAAGAAGAAAAGGCATTGCATGAGATAAACCAAGAAACGCTTCAAAACCATCCTTTGGCCCATATGTTGAGTGGCCATGTGCAGGGAAAGTTTCTTTCATTTATAAGTACTATTTTACAACCCTCATTCGTTTTAGAAATAGGAAGTTTTACCGGTTATAGTGCTATTTGCTTAGCCGAAGGGCTCAAAACGAACGGAGAATTGCATACGATTGAACTTAGACCAGATGATGCAACAACCGCTTTAAAAAACTTTAGCAAATCGAAAAGAAATAAGCAAATACATTTGCACCTCGGAAATGCCAAAGAAATTATTCCCAACTTGCCATTTACTTGGGATTTGGTTTTTATAGATGCAGACAAGACAGCTTATATTGATTATTATGAGATGATTGTACCCAGGTTAAGTGATAAAGGAATAATTCTTGCAGACAATATGTTATTTCATGGAGAGGTTTTACACGATCCCATAACCGGAAAAAACGCAAAAGCTATCAAAGCTTTTAATGAACATGTAAAGAATGATTCGAGAACAGATCAAGTATTGGTAACCATTAGAGATGGGATGTTAATGATAAAAAAGAAGACGCTATGAAAAAAATGCTAATCCCTTTCTTACTTGTACTTTCTTTGCTAACGCAAGCACAAAAAGAAAAAGCAGAAGCCTATATTTCTGCTTATAAAGAAGTTGCCATATTAGAAATGATGCGTTCCGGTGTACCGGCTTCAATAAAACTTGCCCAGGGTATTTTGGAATCGCAATCGGGAGAAAGTGTTTTGGCATTAAAATCAAATAATCATTTTGGAATCAAATGCAAAACAGAATGGACCGGACCTACCACTTATCATGATGATGACGAAAAGGGAGAATGTTTCAGGGTTTATGAGAACGTTGAACAGTCGTATAAAGACCACTCGGACTTTTTAAAGACACGTCCTCATTATGCATTTTTATTTACACTAGACCCAACCGATTTCGATGGCTGGGCAAAGGGGCTGAAAAAAGCAGGATATGCCACCAGTAATACCTACCCACAAAAATTATTGAAGGTAATCAATGATTATCAACTACAACAATACACATTACAAGCATTGGCTAGACAAAAAAATGATCCATTGCCCGATATCAATACGTTTACAACATCTATAGAAACATCTTCCGTTAAGAAGGAAGTCAATCCATCGATTCAGGGTATTTCTGAAAATAATGCAATGCAATTTCCTTCAAAAGAAATCTCTGAAATTCCTCCATTATCAATAAAGAAAACGGAAAAAACAACAGTGTATCCGGATGGGATATTTATCATTAATCAGTCCAAAGTAGTTTATGAAAAAGTTGGAAAGTCAGTTTTGTCATTGGCCAATCAATATGATCTCTCTTTGAGTAAATTACTCGAGTACAATGACATAGCAGAAATGGATGTTTTAGATACAGATCGATTAATTTTTTTAGAAAAGAAATTAAAAAAGGGTGCCCGAGAGTTTCACATTGTTGCCATTGGAGAAAATTTACACGATATTAGTCAGGCAGAAGGCATCCGCTACGAAAGCATCCTTGAATATAATCATCTTAAAAAAGGAGCAGCCATTGCAGTAGGTGAAAAACTTTGGCTACATGCCCCATCTGCTTCAATATCCAAACCGGTAAAATAGCCCAAACAAATATTTTTTCTCTATACAAAATAATCTGTATGTCAATTATTAAAGTCAATGATAAAAATTTTGTACCATTTTTATCCGAAGCAATTATTCTTGAAAAAATAAAAGAACTGGCTGCAGAATTGAATAAAGATTATGCCGAAAAAAAGCCTTTATTCATCGCCATCTTGAATGGTTCATTCATGTTTGCCTCAGACTTGTTTAAAGAACTCAACATCGATGCGGAAATATGTTTTATTAAACTGGCATCTTATAAGGGCACCAAATCGAGCGGGCAAGTAATTACTGCCATTGGTCTTGATATGGATATTACCGACAGACATGTAGTAATCATAGAAGATATTATTGATACAGGCAAAACCATGAAAGAATTCTTACCCCAATTAAAGAACCAACATCCGGCATCTTTAAAAATTGCCATTTTACTACATAAGCCGGATACCACTATTCATAAAGTACCAATCGATTATTGCTGCTTCTCTATTCCCAATAAATTTGTAGTAGGGTATGGTCTGGATTATGACGGGCTAGGAAGAAATATACGTGAGTTATACCAATTGGAAGAGGAAGCTTAAAATTCTGCTAATACTTTATGGGCTATATTATTATGGCTCTTTTCTGCGTTATATTGTTACAAATACCGTTGATTAGATGAAAAACCTGTTATGGTTTCTCCTTCTTCAGCTACCGATTTGTCCTTTATACAGCCAATATTATCTACGTGGTGAAATTAAGGATGAGCGAGGTCGTTTGCTGGAAGGTGTAAAAATTACTATATCCGCTATCAACCAATACCCCTTTTTTTCCGGCAGCGATGGAACATTTGGCATTTCTACTACAAAACCTGTTGATACGGTTAGTTTGTCAATAGACGGATATGAAAATTTAAAAATATTTGTTGATGTTAAAAAGTTCCAATCTTTATTGATGAAGATGCTACCGGCCACCATACAACTTTATAGTAGAAAATTAGCTTCTGCCACTACCAATTTAAGACACAATTCTCCTATCTCTTTTTCAGTTTTAGGAGAGAGTTATAGCAATCTTTTAGAAAATCGATTTATTGAGGCTGCTAAATACCCTGAAACAGGATTTGCCATGAACATTGACAAAGCCTCATATAGCAATATCAGACGGTTTATACACAATGGAATGAAGGTTCCAACAGATGCTGTAAGAATTGAAGAAATGTTGAACTATTTCAATTTCGTACAAAAAGCAAATAGAAAATCAAATACCGATTTTACTTGTAGTTCAATCATTACCAACAGTCCTTGGCATAAGAAAAACGAATTATTATTTGTAAACATTACCGCTCCAAAAATTAATTTAGATACCATCCCATCTTGTAATCTTGTCTTTTTGATTGATATTTCGGGTTCCATGGATAAGCCTAACCGTTTACCATTATTACAAGTTGCATTTAAATTGTTGACTGAGAATTTAAGAGAGCAAGATACCATTTCGGTAGTAACCTATGGTGGAGGTGTTAGCATTGCGCTGGCACCCACGGGTGGAAATGAAAAAAAGAAAATAAAAGAGGCGATAGATTCATTATCTGCAAATGGCGATACCCCAGGAGAAGGGGCCATTCGAATAGCCTACGAACTCGCAAAAAAATCATTTCAACTCAATGGCAATAACCGCGTAATACTGGCTACTGATGGCGATTTCAATATAGGGCAAAGCTCCGAAAAGGAATTGGAAGATTTGATTCTTCGCTATCGAAACACCGGCATATATTTAACTTGTTTGGGTGTTGGTATGGGAAATTATAAGGACAGCAAATTGGAGGCGTTGGCAAAAAAAGGAAATGGAAATTTTGCCTATCTGGATAATTTGCAGGAAGCACAAAAAATATTGGTAACAGAATTTACGCAAACAATATATTCGGTAGCTGACAATGCCTTTCTAAAAGTAAATTTCAATTCGAAGATCGTTAATCAATATAGACTGATTGGATTTGACAATAAAAAAAATGCGGTAGAAGACAGTACCAGTGAATTAGAAGGAGGAGAAATCGGGAGTGGTCATTCAATGATGGCCATTTTTGAAATTGAACCAAATAATGTGGATTCGACAACAGAAAACCAACTATTTGCACAAATTCACTTGTCGTACAAACAAACGGGTAGCAACAAAGTAATCAATCGAACATTTAACACAATGTATCACCCTATATCATTTGCTGCGGCAGATACCATGTATCGATTCGCAACAGCAGTTTCACTCTTTGGGGCGATATTAAAGAAATCTGAATTCATCAATAATTATCCAATCGAAGATTTGCTAATCATAGCCAAAAGCGCAATTGATGTGAATGATTTTTCACAAAAAGAATTTCTTTCTCTAGTTGAAAAAGCGAATGTTATTTATAAACCAATCAAAAGAAAAAAGCAGTTAGAAAAATAAAGTCCGTTTAAAAGTCTTTCTCACATTTAACTATTATCTATTAACTGCTATTTTTTCTCTCAATTAAACGCTTCTCTCACTCTATCAAAAAAACTTTTATCCCCTTTTGAAGGATGGGGTTTAAAATTTTCACTTTTACTTAATTTTTCCAACATTTCTTTTTCATCAGCAGTCAGGTGTTGTGGAGTCCAAATATTTACTTGGATTAACTGATCGCCTTTTGCATAACCCTGTACTTCTGGAAATCCTTTCCCTTTTAATCTAAATATTTTTCCACTTTGGGTTCCGGGTGGTATTTTAATTTTAGCACGGCCATCAATGGTTGGTACTTCTACCTGTGTTCCAAAAGCTGCATCCGGAATTGAAATATGTAAATCGAAAGCTACATTCAAACCATCTCTGTGTAACTCTTCATGTGTTTCTTCTTCTATTTGTATAATCAAGTCGCCCGGTGCACCACCCCGTTCGCCGGCATTTCCTTTTCCGTTCATACTCAATTGCATCCCTTCTTGAACTCCGGCCGGAATGTCTATACTAATTGTCTCTTCACCATATATCCTTCCTTCACCTTTACAACCACTGCATTTGGCCGTAACACTTGTACCTTCACCATTGCAGGTAGGGCAAGTGGTAACGGTTTGCATTTGACCTAAAAAAGTATTGGTAACTCTTCTAACCTGACCGGTGCCATTACAACCCGAACAAGTTTGAATACTGCCTTTGTCTTTTGCGCCATTACCCCCACAAGTTGTACAGATCACATGCTTCTTAACTTTTACATTCTTATTTACCCCTTTGGCAATTTCCTCAAATGTTAGTTTCAATTTAATTCTTAGATTACTTCCTCGTTGTCCCCTGGCCCTGGAAGCACCGCCTCCCCCTCTTCTGCCACCCCCACCGCCAAAGAAGCTACCAAACATGTCATCTCCGAAAATATCGCCAAACTGACTAAAAATATCATCCGTATTCATTCCACCCGGATGCCCGCCACCGGAAGTACCCGGTCCAAATGCAGCATGACCGTATCGATCGTATTTCGCTTTTTTATCTGCGTCACTTAATATTTCATATGCTGAAGCGGCCTCCTTAAATTTATCTTCTGCAGACGCATCTCCGGGATTACGATCCGGATGAAATTGCATCGCCACTTTTCGATAGGCTTTTTTTATTTCATCTGCCGAAGCGGATTTGCTTACTCCCAATACTTCGTATAAATCTCTTTTTGTAGCCATTCATTTTTAGCTTTTAACTGCGAACAAAAAAAACCATAACCCGGTTCACAACCCAAGGTTAATGGCTAAACTCTATTGATTAATTACCTACTACTACTTTTGCAAAGCGAATCAATTTATCGTTTAAATAATAGCCTTTCACTACTTCATCCAACACTTTTCCCTTCAGCTTTGGGGTAGGAGCCGGAATTTCTGTTATGGCCTCGTGTTTCTCAACATCAAAGTCGGTATGCACACTTTCCATGGCTTTTACCCCTTTACTGATTACAGTATTTCTCAGTTTATTAAAAACCAGGCGAATCCCTTCTTTTTGCAATTCAATATCATCGGAAGTTTGTAACTGTTTTTCAGCCCTGTCGCAATCATCTAAAACATCCAATAAGCTTATGATCACATCTTTTCCGGCTGTTTGAATCAATTCCAACCTCTCTTTGGCTGTTCTACGTCTGAAATTGTCGAATTCGGCCATTAAACGCAAATATTTGTCCTTTTGCTCTTTTAATTCAGCCTGTATTTTCTCCATTTCATTCTCTTCGGCCACAGGTTCATTCAAATACGAAGTACCGGCTGCATTTTCGTCAGTATTAATATCAAATTCACCAGATCTGTCCATTTTTTCCATGTTTTCAGTCATTTCTTTCTCTTTCATAGTTATTATTCATTGTAACCCTATAGTGACAAAAATTTTGCCATGGCAAAGAAAAGGGAAATATTGGCAGAAGGAAGGGGAAGTTTGGGGTTTGGCGTTTGGGGTTTGGCGTTTGGGGTTTGGCGTTTGGGGTTTGGCGTTTGGGGTTTGGCGTTTGGGGTTTGGCGTTTGGGGTTTGGCGTTTGGGGTTTGG
>JANOVY010000224.1:0-2803 GCA_031417635.1 Bacteroidota bacterium
ATCCCTTCCTTTCATGATAGCAGGAACGCCATCAGCAATCCATTTGGCAGGCTTATCCCCTTTTAACAAGTAATCAAAGAATTGCTGCTCGCGAATAGAAATATCTTTTCTGTTTTTTCTTTCTACTAAATTATGTGCTTCTCCATTATACGTTAGCATCCAAACTTTTTTACCTAACCTACGCATGCCGGCATACATTTCGATTCCTTGGTACCAAGGCACAGCATCATCTGCATCATTCGCCATAATTACCAACGGCGTTTTAACGGAAGGCAATGAAAACAAAGCCGAATTTTTAATATACAACTCAGGCTTTTCCCATAAAGTGGCACCAATTCTACTTTGCGTTTTCTCATATTGGAATTGCCTTACCAAACCACTACCCCATCTAACACCGCCATAGGCACTAGTCATATTGGCTACCGGTGCACCTGCCCACGCAGCTGCATATAAATTGGTTTTGGTAATTAAATAAACTATCTGAAATCCACCCCAACTTTGGCCTTGTAAACCAATTTTTGTACTATCAATATAACCTTGCTTCACAACTGCCCGTGTTCCACTTAAAATATAATCATAAGCCCCTTGTCCGGGATAGCCGGTTTTATACCAAATGTCAGGCACTAACACAACATAGCCTCTGCTTACAAAAAATGGAATATTTAAACGTGAAGGTGTTGGTGAAGGAGCTAGGTAATTATGCAATGTTTGATTATTTCTTTCATAAAAATATACGATCATCGGATATTTTTTCTTGGGATCAAAATCTTCGGGTTTGTACAAAATACCTTCAGTTTCCTTTCCGGTATAAGCTTTCCATTTAAATAACTCTGCCGTTCCCCAATTGTAATTTGCTTGTTGTAGATTGGTATGAGATAATTGAACAGCACTTGACTGTAAAGTATGCACAAACACATTAGTAGACTTTGAGAATGTTTCTTTCGAATATAATAAAATGTCTGCATCCTTAGCTTTCTGAATTGCCAAACCCATATTAACAGGCTCTTTCAATAAAACTGTTTCTTCATTGCTCTTTCCTAACTCCAATATGGCTCGTCCGGAACTTTTGTCTTTCTCATCAAATAATCTCAACAATAATTTTTGATCTGCTTTAATAAATTTTTCATCTGCATTGGTATTTACATAACGATATTCAATTTTGTTTTTTCTTCCTGAAGTTATGCAGACTGATTTTTCCAGTCCTTGCGGGTCCACCTTCCAAATATCATATCTGTCATACATCAATACATATTTGTCATTCCCCATCCATTTTATGATACCGTATGCATTGGGCTCATCGGGCACATCATTTTCTTCATCAATTAGTGAAGTGGTTATGTCTTTTGCTACCGGATATGTTTTTTTAGTAGTTGCATTGTATACAAAATAGCCCGGCTTTTTCTCATCAAAGAACAATAAATATTTGCCGGAATAGGAAGCACTGACAAGGTTTCCCTTAAAATTATTTGTAATCAATTCTGCAATGCCTGTTTCCGGATTCACAGAAAATAAATCATTAAAAGTATAGCCTTGCCATTGAGCGGGTATGCGTTTACCAAAATCGGATATTGCATAAAAAACAGCTCCATCACCTTCCATGGTTTGAATAATACTGCGATACTTTTCACTACCCAATTGAACCAATTGCTTTGTTGCCGGATTGATCATTGCCATATGATTTTTACGCAAATCTGATTCAAGGTTTTTTAATTGAACCGGTTGAATATTATCATCATTATAATGCCAAACATCTACACTTACTCTATCAAATTCCGGTAAGGTGGTGTCTTTCACCGGCAAAATATTCGATGTTCCTACAAATAATCTATTACCGGTTTTACTAAAACCAATATTTGCATTCTCACTGATTGTATGATTTGTGGGTAATCCTTTGGTATTTCGATCAGCAATCAATAATGCACTATCGTTGCCTTCCCTATGATAATACAGTTTATAAAATTTTTGTAATGCCTTGCTACTACTATCCCTTTCCGCTACAAACGCAAGTTGTTTTCCTTCTTCATCCATTCGATATCCTTTCGCATCATTAAACCCTTTGAAAATGATGGTAGTACTGTTCTGCGTTAAATCTACCCGCGTAACCGTTGCTTTTACCAATGCATCATTCGTTTTTTTAGACGTTTCGATGATGAGCACATTCCCCTTTTTATTAAAGAAGAATTCATTAACCAATTTAAAACTTCGCAATTCGCCGATACTTAAATTTCGCAATACCAGTTCTGTTCCTTCTTCTATAGGGTCTTCAGGCAATTTGGGTGCTGAGGGCGGAGAGTCTTTCTTTGGATTTTTTGACACGGTAAACCCATTCAATTTAATTTCACCCGCTTTATTTCTCAAGCTATCTGCTATGTGCAACAAACTATCTGCCATCGATAGCATGGCATTTAATTTGGAAGCAGAATCAGGTTCTGATTTGGTTCTATTATTATCAGGTAGGGGTTTGTCTAATAAATAAGCCAACCAATTTCCGGATTCATCAGGCACTTTAAAACTTTTTAAACGCGCTATTTTTACCAGATTCGCTTTACCCAATTCAAGAATCACCAAACTGTCTTTTGGCATTTCATCGGCTTTCTTCTTTTTAATGCGGGCATCACGTGTTTCTTTGAAGAAAGGTTTAATTCTGCAAATCAGAAAGCGACTGTCCTCAGTTATTACCGGTCCGTAACCTCTAGGGATTTCCTTTTTGTATTCTCCTGATGTAGATTGAATATACAATACCCCATCTCCTTCCTGTGGATTCACAGAATAAGCAACATATTGTCCATTGTTACTAATACTC
>JANOVY010000225.1:0-8504 GCA_031417635.1 Bacteroidota bacterium
AGCAATTTATGCCGCTCGTGCCGATCTTAAACCTGTAATGTACCAGGGATTACAACCCGGCGGACAACTTACCATTACAACCGAAGTTGAAAATTATCCCGGTTATCCGGATGGTATTCAAGGCCCGGAAATGATGATCCATTTTGAAAAACAAGCGGTTAGAATGGGCACCGATGTAAGATATGGCTTGGCTACCAAAGTAGATTTCTCACAGCAGCCCTATAAAGTATGGATTGATGAGGAAAAATTAATTGAAGCTGATTCAGTAATTATTTGTACCGGTGCTTCTGCAAAATGGTTGGGCATTCCCAGCGAAGAAAGATTAAATGGCTTTGGGGTTAGTGCCTGTGCAGTATGTGACGGCTTTTTCTTTAAAGGTAAAGAAGTGGCCATAGTAGGTGCCGGAGATACAGCTGCCGAAGAGGCTTTGTATTTATCTAAATTATGTACCACGGTTCATATGATCATTCGTAAAGATAAAATGCGTGCCAGTAAAGTAATGCAAGACAGGGTAATGAAAACCACCAATATAAAAATGTACTTGAATTCGGAAACAGATGAAATATTGGGAGAAAAGAAAGTGGAAGCTGTTCGAATTAAAAATAATCAAACAAATCAAACACAGGAAATCCCCATCCATGGTTTTTTTGTAGCCATCGGTCACCAACCCAATAGCGATATTTTTAAAGATTGGTTAACGATGGATGAAACCGGCTATATTCAAACCATACCGGGAACCTCCAAAACCAATATCGAGGGTGTTTTTGCAGCAGGTGACGTGCAGGATAAAACCTATCGCCAGGCGGTAACTGCAGCAGGTAGCGGGTGCATGGCAGCTTTAGATGCTGAGCGATATTTAAGTGCTAAAGGAATTGCATAAATTGGTTGAGAGTTTGGGGTTTGGAGTTTGGTGTTGTTTAGACATTAACCCCAAACCCCAAACCCCAAACCCCAAACCTTCTTCTCCCATGCTTTCAATCCATCTCCACAATATCATCCTTTTTGCGTACCACGGTATTCATGAGGAAGAGAAAATTTTGGGAAATGAATTTGAGCTGAATATTACTGTTGCCTATTCCCCCATGAAAATACCCATTAAACATTTACAAGACACCATCGATTATATTGCTGTTTATGAATTGGTAAAAAGAAGAATGGCCATTCCTACGCCCTTATTGGAGACATTGGCTTCTGAAATGGCAGCAGAAATTTTGGCCCAATTTTTACTTGCAGAAAAAGTATCCATTTCTATTAAAAAATTATATCCCCCGGTTTTTCAATTCAGGGGTAGTGTTGGCGTAAGTTTTGAATTGGTCAGAAAATAAAAAAATAATCATTTAGAAATATGAGAATTCTATATTCCTTTCTTTTTACAATGGTTGCAATGATGGTATACTCACAGGATGTGAATGTTCTATTCAAAGAAGCCGATAATTTTGAAAAACAACAAAAAGAAAATGATGCTTTAGAAAAATATAAACAGATTTTAATTTTGAATCCTGCAAGCATGAAAGCTTTGGTAAAAGCAGCCGAAATGAATGTGATCGTAAGCAATGGGATTGTAGATAAAAAAACAAAGAGATTGTATATAGAATCTTCATTAGCCTTTGCCAAAAGGGCTTATGTAGTGGATAGTACACATGCTGACGCAAATTATGCAATGGCCATGGCATCGGGGAAAATGACAGACTATGAAGCAGAAAATAAGAAGATAGTTGAATTGGTAAAAGACATAAAAAAATACTCAGAAAAAGGAATTTCAATGAATCCGAATCATGCAAAATCACATTATACCTTAGGGAAATGGCATTATGAAATGACGATTTTGTCGGGTATTAAAAAAGTGGCTGTAAAACTATTGTATGGAGGATTACCAGGGGGGGATTTGGATTCTGCCATTTTTCACATGGAGAAATGCAAAAGTCTGGAACCCTATTTTGTCAACAATTATTTAGACCTTGCCAAAGCCTACAAAGAAAACCGCCAACCCTCCAAAGCTTTGGACGTACTAAATAGAATGGTAAAATTGCCTACCAGAACTTCAGATGATATAGCTTTGAAAGCAGAAGGTGTTAAATTATTAGAATCAATGCAATAAATACACAATCAACAATCACAAATGGTTCAGGTTGCTTTGGTAACCGGCTCCCTTAAAAAACAACACATGGAATTACAACAGCTTTTTGAACAAGCCGCAATAAACAGCAAAACCCTAAGTGAGAAACCTGATAATGAAACATTACTGAAATTGTATTCTCTGTATAAACAAGCATCAGAAGGAGATACCCAAGAAGACGGACCTGCCAATGCCTTCGATTTTGTAGCCAAATTCAAACATGAGGCTTGGGCAAAATTAAAAGGGCTTTCTAAAGAAGATGCTATGCAACAATACATTGATTTGGTTGCGAAATTGAAAGGCTAGCTGCTGGATGCTAAATGCTAAATTGGGACTTTCATGATTACTTTTTATTGTTTTTCATATCAACCCAATTTATGGTCCATTGGCTATGGACTATAGACTATGGTCCAAAAAAAAACCTACATTATCCGCTGCTTCCATCTGCCACTTTTCATATACCAAAAGGAAGGTATTAAAATAGTTGACCAATAAATCCATTCACTTGCCCAACCCCAAGCGATGGGAAGATTGAGCTTTTCTAAAACAATGTATACATACACACAATAAAAGGTGATGGCTGCAATTTCCGATAAAAGGTTCATTTTGGAATTGCCTGTTCCGGTAACCGCATTCATCCAAACAACGGAAATAGACATCAAAACCAAAGCTGTAGATACAATCCGTAGGACAGGAATTGCTGAAATAATAAAATCTTCCCCCTGGCCATAAATGGACAGAAATAAATGAGGAAAGATATTCAGAAAAATACAAACCATCAGCGCAAAACCAACACTCCAATACATGATTTTATTGATCAGTTCCCATACTTTGTGTTGTAATCCTTGACCAATTACATTACTCACCATTGTATTGGCCGTTGCGGCAAATGCCCAAGTAAAACAACCAAAAAATCCAAAAATATTTCTCATCGTATTAGAGATAGCCAAGTCTCTTTCACCATGATGCTCAATCAGAATATAAAAGAATTCCCAACTCATGATACTGATCGTATGTTGCAAGATTAATGGGTAGGATTGTTGTAAAATCAATTTGGTATTTGCTTTATCATAAGCCCAGTTCTTGAAAAGATGTAACTGCTTGGTCAAACCATTGAATCGGATCACGATAAAAATGACCGATAAACCACAAAATTCGGAAATGATAGATGCGTATGCCGCCCCATTAAAGCCCAAGGCCGGCATACCGAATTTGCCATAAATCAAAGAGTAATCAAAAAATACGTTTGTAATAGCTTCTGTGGCTGTTCCGATGACTAGAAACTTGCTTTGGTTGGTTCCAACCAATAAGGCATTACGCATCTGATACAAATACAAGAAGGGGAGGCCCAGAATTCGAATATTCAAAAAATTGACACAAATTCTGACACTTTCCGGATCATGTAGTGATAACCGAAGTAAACTAGGAGCCACAAACCAAGTAAGTAAAATGCCAATAACTGAAAAAACGATGGCAATTCGAATACCCTGTGAAAAAAGGTTTCCAATGGCATCAATTCTGTTTTCCCCTGCTCTGCGAGATATCAACGCTTGCAACCCATTGTTTAATCCATGTCCGGCAACAGCAAAAATCAAGTAATAAACACCTGTGATACCCGCTAATGCCAGGGATTTTTGCCCCAATCCCCCCAAAAAAATATTATTGGTAATGAAATTAATCTGGGGCACGATGATGGCAGCCGTGATTGGCAAAGCAATTCCAAGGATCTGTTTATTGCTAATATTGACTTTTAGATTAATTCCGTTACTAGTACTACTCATAATATGGCGTAAAGCTACTATTTTGCAGGGTTATGTAGATCGATTCAAAGGGTTGTTCTATTTTTATGTAACAGTAAAGCAATTCTAAACCATGGCTCGAAAAATTATTGGATTGTATCACCCTTCAAATAGCGCATCCACTGAAGTTGCTAATCAACTTTTTATTGAAATCAGTGAGAACCAAATCGTCTTTTTGACAAAAAATTCCACATCCAAGATTCCGGTTGCATTTGAGATTTTCGAACTAGAAAACCATTCAATAGAATCCCTTGATTTCAATAAGGATATAAAAGCAGATTCAAAGATATTAAACAACTATTACCAGGAAACAAACTGTTTCTACAATTTGGAGGAAGCGCTTTTAATACCCGAAGAAAAATTCAGCCCTTCTGCCGCAGAGGATTTTCTGGCACTCATATATGGCAACATCATTAATCATGTAGTGAAATATGATAAGCCAACAAAAAATGGATCAATGGTTAATGTGTATCGAATTAAAAAGTCAATCCATGAATGGGTTAGCCAACATTTTGTTTTATACAAACCTCACCATATTTATTCCACCATCCTACAAACTATTTTTTCGACTGCTCAACGGGATATCCACTATTTAAAAATTCAGTTTTACAGTCAACACTTTATTGTAGCCTGTGTAATTAATAATAAACTTCATTTGATTCAAACATTTCCATACAAAACAGACACAGATATTCATTATCATATTGTTAGAATCATTACACAAATGGGTTTCGATTCTTCACATTCAATACTAGAAGTGAGTGGCAACTATGACGCATCCCTTTCTTTACATTCAGAATTGACAAAGCTTTTTAACCAAATTATATTTGATAATATAGCGGATACAGATTTTATTGACCCCACGCAATCGAATTTTCCGTTGCATCATTTTACCCCCTTTTATAAACTGGCTTTATGAGAATCATTTCGGGCAAATGGGGGGGGAGGCGAATCAGTCCGCCTACAAATATGCCAAACACTAGACCAACAACTGATATTGCAAAAGAAGGGCTTTTTAATATCTTACAAAATCGCATGGATTTTGAAGGGATCAAAACATTGGATCTTTTTGGAGGTACGGGTTGTATTAGCTATGAGCTGGCATCTAGGGGCGCAACGGATTTGACGATTATTGAAAAAGACAATGTGATGCATGGTTTTATTAAAAAAAACATGGATATGCTTGGTGCAGACAATTGCCAAATATTGAAAATGGATGTGTTTTCTTTTTTGGCTACCTGTTCAACTTCTTTTGATTTTATTTTTGCAGGACCTCCTTATGCGCTTGGAAATATAGATGATTTACCCAAAATAATCGTGAACCGTAAAATGATCAATCATGGCGGTTTTTTTGTTTTAGAACATACACCCCGTAATCAATACCAAAAATTTGAAGGATTTCAAGTTGAACGCAATTATGGCAGCACAGTATTCTCATTCTTCGTTAATGAATGATTAAACATGACAAAACGAACACTCAGGCAATTATACAAATCAAAGCGCAATGAAATTGCAGACAAAGATCGTTTGAAATGGGACGATTTGATGTTAATTCAATTTCAAAAAATGGACTTGTCCTTTATCCATACTGTTTTATCTTATTGGCCATTGGAAAATCAAGTAGAACCCAATACACGCTTATTTACCGGCTATTTAAGACACATGTTTCCGAATATCGTTTTGTGTTATCCGGTAACAGACATGGCCACGATTCAAATGAAAGCTTTGGTGGTTAATGAAAATACATTGTATACAAAGAATGCATTGGGTATAATAGAACCCGATGAAGGTGAATTAATGCAACCGGAAAAAGTTGATCTTGTATTGGTTCCATTGCTGGCATACGATATCAATGGCTTTAGAGTTGGTTACGGCAAGGGGTATTATGACAGATATTTGGCATCATGTAGTGAAAATTGTCTTAAAATAGGCTTTTCCTATTTTGACCCCATTGATCAGATAACAGACACCGACCAATTTGATGTACCTTTATCGAGTTGTATCACACCTTATCGTACCTATGAATTTTAATATCATTTTTCTCAAATCATTTCGGGTTTTACTTTTACCATTGGCCCTTATTTATGGAGCCATCATCATTATCAGAAACAGGTTATATGATCAACAAATCATTACATCTGCTGAATTTAATTTTCCGTTGATATGTATTGGTAACCTTGTGGTAGGAGGAACCGGGAAGTCTCCCATGGTTGAATATTTGATTGAGCTTTTAAAATCAAAATATGTTGTAGGAACATTAAGCAGGGGTTATAAAAGAAAAACCAAAGGGTATGCACTGGCCAATGAATTTACAACCGCTTTGGAAATTGGTGATGAACCCATGCAGTTTCATGCCAAATACCCGGATATTGCAATCGCCTCATGTGAGGAGCGGATTGTAGGTATTCCTCACTTACTACAAGATGTTCCAAATCTTCAAACAATTATATTAGATGATGCGTTTCAACACCGTTCCATAAAGGCCGGCCTAAACATTGTTTTAACTGAATTTGGAAATTTATATGCGCATGACTTTTTTTTACCAACCGGTGACTTAAGGGACGAATGGGCATCCGCAAAAAGGGCAGAAATAATTGTTGTCACAAAATGTCCTTATAATTTAACAGCAGAACTCAAACAAAAAATCATTCGTACACTTAAGCCTGAGGCCAAACAAAAAATATTTTTTACAACCATTGAATATGCAACTCCTTACCATATTTTCAATCACAACGACGAATGGTTAATAACGCAAAGAGATGAAGTATTATTGGTTTGTGGAATTGCCAATCCAAAGCCATTAAAAGAATACTTAACTGAAAAAACACATACTTATTATCAACAAGATTATTCAAACCATCATATTTTTTCGATTGATGACCTAAACGATATCAAAGAAAGGTTTTCAAAAATCAACGCAAAAGACAAAATGATACTTACCACTGAAAAAGATGCAGTAAGGCTTTTAAAGTTTAGAGAAGAATTGGCTTCTATACCAATGTACGTGTTACCCATCAAACACTTTTTCTTATTTGATGAAGGTGAAAAATTCAATGACCTTGTGATAGAATTTATAGAAAAATTTAGTTTCAATCCCACTATATGAACAAAAAGAAATCAAAACAAAAATCAAAATCAAAAATTACGGCTCAACAAACCCTAAAGGGTAAACTTGAAGTTACCCGATCGGGTATGGGGTACGTAATTGTTGAAAATGTAGAAGGCGATGTGCTGGTTCGCCCAGGTGATTTTACAACCGCCTTACATGGTGATACTGTTAGGGTAAAAGTTGTGAAAGAAAACGTACGTACCGGCAAAAAAGAAGGCAAAATAATGGAAGTTGTGACCCGTAAACAAACTGAGTTCATTGGCCATATACAATTATCCACTAACTACGCTTTTTTTATTCCCGATACAGATAAACCCATGCCCGATATTTTTATTCCTTTAAGCGAATTAAATGGGGCGAAAAATAAAGATAGGGTAGTTGCCAGATTGGTTAAATGGGACAAAGACGATAAAAAACCGGTAGGCACGATAGTAAATGTAATGTTACCGGAAGATGAGAATGATGCAGCAATGAAAGAGCTATTGGCCCAGGCAGGATTCCCTTTATTTTTTCCGGAAGATGTGCTGGAGGAAGCAACGCTTTTATCGGATGTTTTGGATTCCGCAGAGTTGGCCAAACGAAAGGATTGCCGAGATATTCTAACTTTTACCATCGATCCGGCGGATGCAAAAGATTTCGATGATGCTATCTCAATAAGAAAGCTTAGTAACGGAATGTATGAAATTGGTGTTCACATAGCCGATGTAAGTTATTATGTAGTTCCTGATACTGAATTGGATGAAGAAGCCTATAAAAGAGCAACTTCTGTATACCTGCCAGACAGAGTTAATCCAATGTTGCCCGAAAGAATTTCCAATGAACTCTGTTCACTCAGACCCCATGAAGATAAATTTACCTTCTCCGCCATATTTCAGATGACAAACAAAGGCGAGGTAAAACAATATTGGTTGGGCAAAACTGCCATTCATTCTGATCATAGATATGCCTATGAAGATGTTCAAGAAATCATTGAAACTAAAAAAGGAATGCATGTTGAAGAAATCTTATTGTTGAATGATATCGCCCAACGATTACGCAAAACCCGATTCTCCAAAGGAGCCATCAACTTTTCATCGCAGGAAGTGCGATTTAAATTGGATGAAAAAGGAAAACCAATTGCAGTCATGGTGAAAGAAAGCAAAGAAGCTCATCAATTGATCGAAGAATTTATGTTGCTGGCAAACAGAACAGTAGCAGAAAATGTTTCCAAATTAAAAATCAATAAAAAGCCTTTGCCCTTCCCATACAGGGTTCATGACCAACCGGATAAAGATAAACTCGCACCTTTTATCATATTTGCTAAAAAGCATGGACATACATTTGATGTATCCTCGCCCAAGGCAATAGCACAGAGTTTTAATAGCATGTTGGCAGATGCAAAAGGTAAGCCGGAACAGCATGTGTTGGAACAATTAGGCATTAGAACAATGGCAAAAGCAATATATACGCCGGAAAATATTGGCCACTATGGTTTGGCTTT
>JANOVY010000226.1:0-2844 GCA_031417635.1 Bacteroidota bacterium
GCATGACCTTTTGTTTTACACTATTTTTTTTCACCCAACTTATTTACCTATTAAAGTTCATTTGAATTGTTTAAAACTTGAAATTCAAATGTTAAAAATTTCTAAAGAAATAAAATCCATTAAACCTTTTATCAAGCTAACCATCTATCAATCTATATATTTCGAAAATCATTAAAAATTAAGTTATGAAAAAAATCATTCTCACTTCTTTAGTAACCTTATTGATTATTGCCGGCGCAATGGCACAATCTTCCAATCCTATCTCTTCCGATAAAAAAGAGGATATGAAGGATTTACGAAATGACATTCGTGATAGGAACAATGACAAAAGAAAGTTGCATCATGAGAGAAAAGAAGGGGATAAAAAAGAAACAAAAAGAATACAAAGAGACCTTGTGGCAGACAGAAAAGACATAAGGGAAGATAAAAGAGATTTAAAAAAGGAAGGTGTTAAACATCCGGAAAAAAGAGCCAAAAGGCATTCGCATGGCAGGAAAAGATAGGAATCCAATTAGCACCATCAAATTAAAAGAACCCAGAAAAATCCGGTTCTTTTAATTTTTGCAATGAGATTTTGTGGTAGAATGTTTACTTTGTGGGGTGAAAAAAAGTGTACTATTTTTTATTGTTATTCTTCTTTCTGCTATAGTATTTGCACATGAATTCTGGCTACAACCCAGAAAATTCTATTACTCTATTAGGGAAATGGCCAATATCAAATTTTTGGTAGGTGAAAATTTTACTGGTGAAAACTGGATGGGAAATAAAGATAAGATTCAGGAATTATTTCACTTCACACCAACAGAAAATATCATTGATATCTCTACGAAGTTATCGACAAACGAAGGTGATTCTTTACAATTGCCATTGCAAGAAGAAGGAACCCATATGGTTACTTTTCTCAGTACAAATTCCTTTGTCGCTTTCGAATCTCAGAAATCGAAAGCATACTTATTGAGTGATGGTATAGAAAACGTTGAAAAAATTGGACAACAAACTCAAGCAAAAAAATCAAATGAGAAAGAATATTGCCAAAGCAGTTTGAAAACGATCATCCAAGTTGGGGGAAAATTAACAGACCAGATAACAAAACCATCCAATCTACCTTTAGATATCATTCCTGAAGAAAACCCTTACGCAAATGCTTCCATTGATTCAAAAGATAATGCAAGAAAAGTAAAATTTAAAATTTTATTCAAAACCGTCCCACAGAAAAATACATTGGTAAAAATTTGGTACCTCTCTCCAAAAAATAGGGTATTAATGGATACTGTTAGAACCAATAAAAACGGTTTAGCCATCACAAACAGGCATTCAGGTCCCTTTATGGTTAGTTGTATTTTGAGGGAAAGAAATCAAAAAGACACATTAGCTGACCGGCAACAATATTCGGCTAGTTTGGTTTTTGAATATCCTCAATACTATAACCGAAACGGATTAAACTAATTTTTCGTAAAATCTATAAACTTTAGCAATGAAAGGCTTAACACTACCCTCTTTTAACCTATTTTTGCCTCAATTGTTAAAAAAAACAACTTAGGCCATGGCTGTATTAGTGAATAAAAGCTCAAAAATCATTGTTCAAGGGTTTACTGGAACTGAAGGCACTTTTCATGCAACCCAAATGATTGACTATGGAACCAATGTAGTGGGTGGAGTAACCCCTAATAAAGGTGGAACTTTACATTTAGAAAAACCTGTGTTCAATACGGTGGCTGATGCAGTAAAAAAAACAGGCGCTGATGTGAGTATCATTTTTGTGCCTCCATCTTTTGCTGCAGATGCTATTATGGAAGCTACAGATGCAGGAATCAAGTTGATAATTTGTATCACTGAAGGAATTCCTGTACAGGATATGGTAAAAGTTAAAAACTATTTATTAGGTACCGATACTCGATTAATTGGACCAAATTGTCCCGGGGTTATTACTGCCGGCGAGGCCAAAGTTGGTATTATGCCGGGCTTTATTTTTAAAAAAGGTAGAATTGGCATTGTATCAAAAAGCGGAACGCTAACTTATGAGGCCGCAGATCAAGTGGTAAAAGCAGGATTGGGTATTAGCACCGCTATCGGCATTGGTGGTGATCCAATCATTGGAACAACAACAAAAGAAGCAGTGGAACTTTTGATGAATGATCCTGAAACAGATGGAATTATCATGATTGGTGAAATTGGCGGGAGCATGGAAGCAGAAGCCGCCCGTTGGGTAAAAGACAATAAAACCAAACCTGTTGTGGGCTTTATTGCAGGTCAAACAGCTCCTCCGGGCCGTAGAATGGGACACGCCGGTGCAATCGTTGGTGGTGCGGATGATACGGCAGCTGCAAAAATGAAAATAATGACTGAATGTGGCATTAAGGTAGTAGCAAGCCCCGCAGATTTAGGTACTTCAATGGCTGAAATTTTAAAAAAATAATTACTTTTTGATAGTAACAATCCCGGTCAGTAAAACGATCGGGATTTTTTTTGGATTAACTTACCTTCAGACGAAATTGAAAAATTGGTCAAAAAAAGGTTTCTAATTCATTGGACTACAGGTACCCATATTATTTGATGTAAAAAGTAATTGTACATTCTTAATAATATCAATGGTGCAAAGCTGAAAGTAAAGAGTCGGTATATAAGGTTCTTTTTAAAAACTTAACGCTTCATAACGGCATTGAAATTTTATTAGAAGATATTTTTTTCATGAACGTTGATTATATCATAGTTGGACAAGGCATTTGTGGAAGTTTTCTAAGTCGTGATTTATTAAAAGCCGGAAAAACCGTTTTAGTAATTGATGATAGTATCCCTTTATCCGCTTCTAAAATAGCCAGCGGCGTCATCAACCCAATTACCGGT
>JANOVY010000227.1:0-4724 GCA_031417635.1 Bacteroidota bacterium
ATGAAAGGCCATAGCGAAAGAGTATCAGGAAAGAATTTCCGGGATTTTAACGGGAAACCCCTTTTCAGATATATTTTGGACACGTTGCTTTCGGTAAAAGAAATTGATCTTATCGTAATCAATACTGATGCAAGAGAAATACTTGCATCTAATGGGTTGTTTGAAACTGAACGAATTCTGATCCGTGATAGAAAACCCGAGATTTGCGGCGATTTTGTTAGTATGAACTTGGTACTCCAGGATGACATTGCCAATGTACAGGCGGATATGTACCTAATGACACATACAACCAATCCATTTCTCAGTGCAGATACCATTCATAAAGCGCTGAATGAGTATAAGAAAGGCTTAAATGCGGGCATAGCCGATTCTCTTTTTACCGTTGACCTTATCCAAACCCGGTTTTATCGTGCTGATGGGAGTGCTGTTAACCACGATCCCAATAACCTAATTCGTACACAAGATCTGGAACCATGGGACGAAGAGAACTCTAACATGTACCTTTTTACCAAAGATAGCTTTGCTTCAACCAAAGCCAGAATTGGACGTAAGCCCTTATTATATGTGAACCCTCGGATGGAGTCTATTGATATAGATGATGCAGCTGATTGGGAATTTGCAATGATTGCAGCCAAATACCTGACAGAAAAATAAATAATAGCATGAAAAAGATACTCGTAAGCTGTCCGCCAATGATTGGTATGATGCAGGAATTCATTCCGTATGCTGCAGAGAAAGGGCTTGAATTAGTAGCTGCAAAACTTACACAAATATTAAGCGAAGAAGAATTGATAGAACAATTACCGGCTTACGATGGGTGGATCATTGGCGATGACCCGGCTACCCGTCAGGTATTTGAAGCAGGCAAAGCAGGTAGCCTTCGTGCAGCTGTAAAATGGGGGATCGGTGTTGACAATGTTGATTTTGTTGCCTGTAAGGATTTGGGTATTCCAATCATAAATACACCCATGATGTTTGGTGCCGAAGTAGCAGACATTGCATTGGCCTATGTCATCGGACTTGCCCGTCATCTATTCTTTATAGACAGAGAAAACAGGTTACATGAAGCATGGCCCAAACCACCCGGTGTAAGTCTTGCCGGTAAAAAAATAGGTGTGATAGGTCTGGGCGATATTGGAAGGCACCTTGTAAAAAGACTCCATGCCTGTGATATGGACATAACTGCATATGACCCCGGGGTGCCCAGCGATGTCATTAATTACATCCAAAGAGCATCATGGCCTGAAAAGGTTAGTGAAATGGATTTTCTCGTATTTACCTGCTCGCTTAATAAAGCTAATTTTCACATGTTGAATGCAGAGGTGATAGCCACTTGTAAAAAAGGGGTTTACGTTGTGAATGTGGCAAGAGGCCCGTTAATTGACGAACCTGCTTTAATAGAAGCACTGCAATCCGCCCATGTAGCTGCTGCGGCTTTAGATGTATTTGAAGAAGAACCCCTTGTAAGCGGCTCTCCCTTGCGTAACATGCCGATGAATATATTAGGGTCACATAATGGTTCTAATTCTAAAGATGCAGTGAGAAGGGCAAGCCACACGGCCATTAATAAAATGCAGGAATTTCTGCAATCATTATCTTAAGCTAACTCTATGAGTACTGATAAACCATTTGCCCTGATAACAGGAGTTTCCGGAGGGATCGGGGGTGCTTTGGTACAGGCTTTTCATGAAGCCGGTTATCGCATTATCGCGACTGATTTGGTTCCACCGGTGAATGTTCCAAACATTGATCATTTTTTTCAGATCAATCTGGAAAGGCTGATAGAGAATGAAACAGAAGCCAATGCTTTTTATCAGGAAATCCGATCTGTTTTAAAAGATGAAGGGTTGAAAGTACTCGTAAATAATGCAGCCCTGCAGATTATCAAACCTTTAAACGAGTTAACGGTGCGTGATCTGATGCGCACGTTGAATACCAATACTGCAGCACCGTTTTTTTTGATTCAGCATTTTATAGATGATCTGGAAAGAATTGAAGGATCGGTTATTAATATTTCTAGCATTCATGCAAAACTGACTAAACCCAATTTTGTTGCATATGCAACAAGTAAAGCCGCTTTATCAGGATTAACAAGGGCGATGGCCGTAGAGATGGGAGCAAGAATTCGAATTAATGCAATTGCACCTGCTGCAATTGCCACATCCATGTTAAAAGCAGGTTTTGAAGGGAAGCCGGAATTATTTAAGCAATTGTCTGAAATGCATCCTACCGGTAGAATAGGTGAACCTTCTGAAGTAGCTTCAATGGCAGTTTTTCTCGCTTCAGAAAAAGCTAAATTCATTAATGGGGCTGTATTTGATCTGGATGGCGGGATCGGTTCCAGATTACATGACCCCGCCTAAATTTATTATTGAAAACAATAAATATGAAAGTTGATGACGAGCAGGAAAGGAAAACAGTTGAAGCATACCGACTTCTTCAAAGTAATAATCAACTTGAGTTAATTCATAACATCAGGAAATTACTTGCAAAAACTTCACTTTTTAAGGATAAAAAAGGTATTTCTTCTTTCATTTTCGGTAAAGACAACGACTTCGTAGAACTTACTGCCAGACAATATTTGATGATTAAGTTTGTTACACTTGACCTCAATGAGAAAATGCTTAATGGGCATGTATACAATACAAAATTTGATCATAGTTTACCATTATTCTGGGGAAAAGTTTTGAAGAAAAATGGACAACCTGTTAATATTGTTAAATCAAGGATAAAATTCGGACTCTTTATTTTAGCAAAATATTTAAATGATATAAGACATTGTCTAGTAATCATATTGAGTTCCTTTTATTCACGTAAAAAAGATATACGGTTTTCTAAAAAGTTTGTCGAATTTAATGATATAGCTACTAATTGTTTACCAGCGAAATTATCAGATAATGATTATACAATCATCAATTGGTATATTAACTGGAAAGATAAAGTTCCAAATTTTGAGGCAATACATCATAATGTAAGTAACCGCGAAAGATTCAACTATAAAAACATTGAAATAGTACCTTCCACACATTTTATAAGGTACATTTCTGATATTCGTGATAAATGCAGGCTCACTTTATGGTTCATTGCAGCAATTTTTATTTCATTCTATCATCTACTATTTGGTAGATGGATAAATGCATTGCTTTTGCATGATGCATTTTTAAGTAGAATTGTACAAATAATGCATCCTCAACATCTTGCGAAAGAATATTTGTTTTCGATTTCTACATTTCCCTTTAGACCATTGTGGACCTATTATGCAGAACGAAAAGGAGCAATTATTACTAATTACAGTTATGCATCCAGCTTTCAGGGATTTAAAAATCCTGCCGGTTATTTAGATCAGGAGTATATTTTTGAAACAACCACCTGGCCAAGGTTACTCTATTGGACTGATCCATATGTAACTTTTTTAAGAAGTGTTGTACCAAGTTCTGTGGAAGTCAAAAAAGTTACGCCTATTCACTTTTCCGATTTTCCATTTGATTTTTCTTCGATTCCAGGAAATTGTATTTCAGTATTTGACGTGTCACCGGTAGGGGCATACCAAAGTGCGATAAGAATCCCTGATTCTGAATATAGGAATGTTACAACTGCCATTAGTTTTTTAAAAGATATTCAATTAATTGCCGCTAAATATAAACTTGTTATTTTATGGAAACGAAAAAGGCAATTTTCTGACATTCATATACAAGCGTATATTGATTTTTGTGATGAATTTTCAAATGAACCAAACATAATAACAATACCACCTGAAGTTTCAGCCTTTTCCGTTATACAGCATAGTAGACTAACGATTTCAATCCCTTTTACATCAACTGCTTTTATAGCTGAGCATTTTAACATTCCCAGTGCTTATTATGATCCCTTAGATATTTTATACAATGACGATAGGGGCACACAAGGCGTTTCACTTTTAAAAGGAAAAGTGGAACTTGAAAATTGGATTAAAATTAAATTGTAACTTAATTATTATGGGTAAAATATTAATTGTGGGGTGTGGCGAACTAGGTAGTCGTTTCTTGCAAGCTGCTTTTGCATTAACGGAGGTTTCTGTTATTGACATCGTGGAGCCGATGGATATGGCTAGAACAGTTGCCACGAATAGGATGCAGGAAGTTAAGAGAGATATTGCCACTGTTAAAGTAAATTGGTTCGGCGAATTTTCCCCTGAATTAACTAGTGGTAACCTGGCAATTATAGCTACTCAGGCTGATACAAGGTTATCTGTTTTTGAAAAAATTCTATCGCTTGGTTATCGGAATTTTTTGATTGAAAAAATTGTTGTCCAATCAAATCCTGACTATCTGAGAATGCTTGAACTGGCAGATCAGTATAATGCAAAGGTTTGGGTGAATTGCAAAACAAGAACATACCCTATTTGGAAATACATAAAATCAAAAATAGACTCTGCAGAAAAACTAACCTATCATTCTATTGGCGGTAACCATGGCATTTGTACGAATGGACTTCATATTATTGATCTTTTTGTATATCTGACTGGTGGATTGGAATTATCTATCATAAATAAACAGTTTGATGATTCATTACATCTCACCAAAAGAAAAAAATATGATGTTTCTGGTCAATTGCAACTAGAAAACAAACATAATACAAGTGAGTTGTTGCTTGATTATGATAAAGGCCATGGACAAATGCCACTTGAAATTTTATTTACTGACAAATACCGTTGGGTAGTTGATAATGCAACTCAACAGGCTTTC